>NZ_JAFCTQ010000004.1:78578-277370 GCF_049896105.1 Janthinobacterium sp. PSPC3-1
TTTGGTTGCGGGGACAGGATTTGAACCTGTGACCTTCGGGTTATGAGCCCGACGAGCTGCCAGACTGCTCCACCCCGCAGGCGAATTATATACGGATTGTTGCGGGGCGTAAAGGGCCATGGCCGCGTAGGTCGGATTAGCGGGGCGACGCCCCGCGTAATCCGACAACATTGTTGGCGCAGGCCGGTGGTGGTGTCGGATTACGCGCAAGCGCTAATCCGACCTACGCATGCATCAACAATGGAAAAAGCCGCTGATCTCTACAAGATTCAGCGGCTTTCAGGTATTGGTTGCGGGGACAGGATTTGAACCTGTGACCTTCGGGTTATGAGCCCGACGAGCTGCCAGACTGCTCCACCCCGCAGGCGAATTATAGCGGGGTTTGCTGCATTGCGCAATGGCTGCCGGGATCAGGCCGCCGCCAGGCGCCACAATGAGGTGATTTCCTTCGAGCGGGCCGCGTGCAGGCTGTCGGTGGCGTCCTGCGCGCGCGGGTGGGTGGGGGCCACGTCCAGGCGGTCGACCACTTTCAGTCCGGCGGCGGCGATCCATTCGAGCAGCTGCGCGCGCGGGCGCAGGCCCAGGTGTTCGGCCAGGTCGGACAGGATCAGCCAGCCTTCGCCGGCCGGCTCCAGGTGATCCTTCAGGCCGGCCAGGAAACCGCGCAGCATGCGGCTGTCGGGGTCGTAGACGGCGTATTCGATCGGCGAGCTGGGGCGGGCCGGCAGCCACGGCGGGTTACACACCACCAGCGGCGCGCGGCCTGCCGGGAACAGGTCGGCCTGGATCACTTCCACCTGGCCAGCCAGGTCGAGGCGCGCCAGGTTCTCGCGGGCGCAGGACAGGGCGCGCGGGTCCTGGTCGGTGGCGATGATGCGCTTGACGCCGCGCTGTGCCAGCACGGCCGCCAGCACGCCGGTGCCGGTGCCGATATCGAAGGCCAGGCTGGCGCGCGGCGGCAGCGGCGCGTCGGCCACCAGGCCCACGTATTCGCCGCGGATCGGCGCGAACACGCCGTAGTGCGGGTGGATGCGCTGGCCCAGGGCCGGCAGCTCGACGCCGGTGCGGCGCCATTCGTGGGCGCCGATCAGGCCCAGCAGTTCGCGCAGCGAGGCGACAAACGGCGTTTCGCCACGGCCATAGGCTTCATTGCAGGCGAGTTTCACGTCGGGCGCGCGGCGCAATGGGATCGTGTAGTCGGCGTCGAACGGCAGCAGCAGCATGGCCAGGGTGCGGGCGCGCTGCGACTGGGCCTGGCGGTGCAGGTGGAATGCTTCGGTGGCGGTGGGTTCTGGCTTTGCCAATTTGGCGGCCAGGGCTTTCTTGCTGGGCTTGTCGTTCTTGTGGTCGGCGCGGCGGGCCAGCGCCTGCAGCAGCTGGCGCGCATTCTGGAAGTCGCCGCGCCACAGCATGGCCGTGCCTTCGCAGGCCAGGCGGTAGGCCTGGTCGGCCGTCGTGCGGTCGTCGGCGATGACGACGCGCTTGGGCGGCGGCATGCCGCTTTCCGAGCGCCAGCGGGCGGATTGTTCGACGCCGTTTTCGCTCCAGTGGATCTGCGGATGAACGGTGGAAGTAGGGGTGTCAGGCATGGGATTCAATCGAAAGAAGGTGGGCGCGCGGCATGGTCGCCTGCGCAGGCCGTCTTCCATTATACGTCCCTGTGCTTACTCCGATGCGGTTGGCTTGCCGCCGTAGGCTTCGGCCACGACGCGGGCGCGGGCCTGCGCTTCCGGTGTCAGCTCGGGCGCGGCATCGGTGGGGACTTCCGCAGGCTTTGCCGCTGCATCGACGGTCTTCGGCGGCTGCAGCAGATTGAGCAGGCGCAACCTCAGGCTGCCGACTTCGTCACCGGGCCTGGACTGGGTCTGGTCGACACTGTCCTGGCCGGCATTGTAGATGCTGCTTTGCAACTGCTGGCCCAGCATCTTGAACAGGTCGCCGAGGCTGCCGGCAAAATTCATCGACGGCAGTTGCAGCGTCGGCAGGCCGCTGTCTTCGCCGGCATCGGTATCGGCGTCCTGACTATCCTGTATTTCGTTGCTGGTTTCATATGCCGCGCTGGCGCTGATCTTCGATTCGTACTGCACTTCCAGTTCGAAATCGAAGGTCTGGCCGTCGGCGGTGGTAATCGTGCCCTTGCCGATGAAGTGGGCGTTTTCCGCCAGGCTGAAGGCGGCCGCATTGCGCGTGCCGCCGGCGCCGGACATGCTGGACGCTTGCGCGGCATAGCCGGAAGCCGCCGATAAATCGATCGAGTCAAAGCTGATGCTGGCACCGTCGCCGAAGAGTTGGCGCGCCATATTGCCGACGAAATCCTGCGCCACGTCGACGGTGGCGTTGCCCAGCGCATCGGTGCGCTGCGCCAGGCCCTGCGCCGACAGGTCCAGGCCTTTTTTCGACAGGGCCACCACGTCTTGCGAAGTGCGCTGCATCAGGGCGTCGGCGGCGCTGGAGGCGTTGCCGCCGTTGCCGCCGGTCTTGGCCGGCTGCTGGCCGGTGAGCGTGCTGGCGCCGGTCTGGCGCGCGCCGAGTGCGGGAAGCTGGGGCAGGGTAGTGGCCATGGTCTTGTCCAAATCAACGTTGTATCGGAATTAACGGCAGGCGGCGCGCATACTTTAACTGTTGGTTTGTAACAATCAGTGGTGATGGATCAGTGGTGATGCGACCAGCTGCCGTCGGCCGATTCCAGGTAGGACTTGACGGCGTCGGCCTGGCCGGTGGCGTGGCGTTTCAGTTCGCCGCACTGGCACAGGCCCTGGTATGGCTGGATATGCGAGCAGGCCGACACTTTCTGCAGGTAGACCTGCACGGCTTTCTGGCATTTGACGCATTTGAAGGTAAGGCTGCGGGCGGCTTTCATGGGATTCCTTGTTGAATGGCTTGAAGGGTCAGGCGAGGGCGGGATTTTAACGCAAGCGGCCCGGCTTTACATTCTGTTGCAAAGGCGCCACGCGCGCCGCTTGTGTGTGTCAACGCCCGGAACGATGGCGCGTTCAATGGGACTATAAGCCATCAAGGGCTTTCGAAAGGTCGCATCATGCAACAACGCATACTGGCAGACAAGGAACTTGTGAGACAGTGGTTGAAGGCGGAGCTGGCGCAGCGCCGCCCGCCGCCGGGGCCGGAACAGATACGCCGCGAACTGGGCTGGCATCTGCTGCAGCTGAAAAAAGCCAGCGTGCCGCGCTGACGGGGCAAGCGGCGCTCAGCGCACGCTGACCACGCTCTTGCCGCCGGCGCCAGGCTGCACCAGTATCCGGGTGGCGATGCGTTCCGTCATTTCCTGCACGTGCGAGATGACGCCCACCTTGCGGCCCATGGCCTGCAGGCCGTCGAGCGCATCCATGGCCGCGCGCAGGGTTTCCGAGTCCAGGCTGCCGAAGCCCTCGTCGATGAACAGCGACTCGACGCGTACCCGGTTCGATGACAGCGAAGCCAGGCCCAGCGCCAGCGCCAGCGACACCAGGAACGATTCGCCGCCCGATAGCGAGTGCACCGAACGCAGCTCGCCACCCATGTCCTGGTCGCGCACCATCAGGCCCAGCGAAGGGCTGTTGGGGTTGCTGATGCGCTCCAGTTGATAGCGGCGCGCCAGATGGTTCAAATGCGCATTGGCATAGCCCAGCAGCACTTCCAGCGTGAACTGCTGGGCGTAGTTGCGAAATTTCTTGCCGTCGGCCGAACCGATCAATTCATTCAGGCTGGCCCAGCGCCGCTCGACAATCGCCTGTGCATCGATCTGCGCCAGCATGGCCTGCGCGCCGTGGCGCCGCGCATCGTCCTGGGCCAGCGCCAGGCGCAATGCCGTGGCGGCCTGGCTGGCCTGCTGGCGTTCGGCCTGCAGGGCGTGCAGCGATGCCTGCAACACGGCCAGGTCCGCTTCCAGGTTGGCCGGAGGCTGCTCCTGGTGCAGTGCTTGCTGGCGCAGCCGCTCGGCCAGCACCGTGCGCGCTTCGGCAAGTTGATTGTCGAGTAACCGCAAGGCCTCGCGTTCGGCACGGATGGCTTCCGGCGCCAGGTTCAGGCGTTCGCGCAGGGTGGCGGTATCCTCCGGTGCGTGTTCAGGATGATCATGCTGGAATTGGCGCAACCAGTCTTCCAGCGCCGTTGCCGCGACTGCTGCCTGTGCCTGCAGGCTGTCCAGGCGCCGCATGGCTTGCGCGCGCGCTTCATCAAACCGCGTGCGCTGTTCGCTGGCTTGCTGCACCGCCGCCTGCCGCGTGGCCAGGGTGGTCCTGGCCGTCTCGACGGCGCCCACCAATGCGCGTTCCACGTCCAGTACCGGCTGGCCCTGCCACAGCGCGGCGCGTTCGGCCTGGGTGGCGATCAGTTTCGTGTCCAGCGCCTTGAAGGCCGTATCGGCGTCCTGCGCCGCCTGGCGCGCCCTGGCGGCGGCCGTGTCCAGCGCGTCCAGTTGCGCGGCCACCGTCAGCAGCGCCTGGCCGCGTTCGTCCTGTGCCGCCTGCTGCTTGTTCCACTGCTGGCTTTCGGCCTGCCGCGCGGCGCGGAAAGCCGCCGGCCCCTGGCGCCAGGTGTCCTTCCAGTCCTCCGCCCCATCGGCGTCGCCAAAAGCGCTGTCCAGTTGCGCCAGCAAGGCGTCGAGATGGGCGCGCGCCGTCTGGCCCTTGTCGCTGGCCGCCGCCTGTTGCGCCTGCAACTGCGCCAGCCGCGCCTGCGCTTGCGATACCAGCGCCGTCAGGCGTGCCTGTTCCTGCGCCGCCTGTTCATGTGCGGCTTGCACCTGTTCGCGTCTGGCGATGGCCTGGCGCAGCGCGCTTTCCTGTGCGGCCAGCGCCTGCAGTCCCGCTTCATTGGCGGCGATCTGTTCGCCGAACCATGCGCCGCGCAAGCGCTCCTCGGGTACTTGCAGGCTGACTGAGTGCGCCTGCCACTGGGCGGCGAGGCTGGCTATCTTTGGCGGCAGTACATCGAGCTCCTGCGCCGCCCCCGCCTGTTCGCGTGCGTAGCCGTGCAAGGCGGCCTGGTGCGCCGCCAGCTGCCGGGTATTGGCTTGCGCCTGGGCGCGGCAGTCGCGCACGCCTTCCCGCAGGCTGGCCAGCATCGCTTGCAGCGCATGGTCGGCGTGTTGATACGGGTGCTCGAGCGCGCCGCACACGGGGCAGGGCGCGTCATCGACCAGGGTGGCGCGCAGCTGCTCGACGCTGGCCGCGCATGCCGCTTCCGCGCCTTTTAACGCCTTTTCGGCCTGCGCCAGCGATGCCTCGATAATGGGCGTCTTGGCCGCTTCCTGCGCCAGCGCCGTGTTTTCGGCAGCGGCAGCTTGCGCCAGTTGCGCCGTCCTGGCTTGCCAGTGCGCCAGCTGCTGCTGCTGGCGCGACAATTCGGCCCAGGTCCTGTCGGCCGCCGCCAGCACCCTGGCGTGGCTTTCCAGCTGCTGGCGCTGCGCCGGCAGCTGTTCGCCATCGATGGCCTGCACCTTGGCGGCCGCCTCCGTCCTTTGCTCTTCCAGCGTGGCCGTCTTGTTGACGGCCGTTGCCAGCGCATCCTGCGCAATGCCGGCATCCTGCGCGGCCTGGCGTACCAGTTGCGCCGCCTGCGCAAGGCTGGCATCCATCGTGTCGGCCTGCGCGGCCGCCTGGCCGGCCTGGGCAAAGAGCTGGTCCCATAAGGTCCAGTCTTTCGCCAGCGCCTGCCAGTGACGATGGCCGGCCAGCCATTGCGACGCCGTTTGCTGCTGCGTATTCAAGTCCTTCTGGTGCTGTTGCACCGCCAGCAGCTGGGCGCGCGCCGCGTCATTGGCGGCATCGGCCGCCTGCGCGGCATCCCTGGCCTGGCGGTGGGCCGGCAATTGCGCGGCGATGCCGGCGTCGAGCGCCTTGGCCTGGTCGAGCAGCGGCGCCGCATCGCGCTGCGCCGCCTCCTGCGCCTGCAACTGCGTCGAGGCGTGCAGGGCGGCCACGGCCAGTTGTTCCTGGCCGGCCAAGGCATCGTGCGCCTGCTGGCGCGCCGTGGATACCGCCAGCGCGGCGGCGTCGCTGTCGGCCTGCAAACGCGCCAGGTCGGCCAGCAGCGGGCGGGCCGGCTGCAGCAGGTCCCACTGCGCCAGCGCGTCGCGGCGCGCACTGGCGGCATCGAACGCTGCGCCGGCCGCAGCCAGCGCCTGGCCGGCCTCTTTGGCTTGCTCCTGCAGGCGCTGCGCGTCACTGTGCCAGCGCTGCTGCAATTCCAGCACAGCTTTATGTAATTCCAACTGCTGCAAGGCCGCTTCCGCTTGCGCGCCTTGCTGTTGTACCTGCGCGCGCTCTTCGGCGGGCAAGGGGCGCTGGTCGGCCAGCTTGTCGGCGAGGCGTTCCAGCGCCTGTTTTTCCTGCTTGGCGCGTTCAAAAGCGCGTATCGAGATATCGGAATAGATGGTGCTGCCGGTCAGGGTTTCCAGCAGTTCGCCGCGCTCGTTGTCCTCGGTTTTCAGGAAGGTGGAAAACTCGTTCTGCGCCAGCAGCACGGCGCGCGTAAACTGGTCGAACGACAGGCCGATGCGCTGTTCGATCGCTTCCTTGACTTCCGTCTTGGTGCCGCCGATGGCCTGCAGCGCGGGCAGCTGGTGCAACTGCATGGCGGTGGCCTGCAGCGCGCCTTCGGCCTTGGTGCGCGAGCGGCGCACGCTCCAGCGCGCGCGGTAGCTGTGGCCGTCGTTGCCGACGAAATCGACCTGCGCCCAGCCGTCCGGCGTGCCGCGGCGCAGCAGGGTGCGCGTATCCTGGGCGTTGACGGTTTCCTTGCCGACGTCGGGCAGGGCGTTGCGGCCCTGTACCTTGAGTAATCGCGGCGTGGCGTCGTACAGGGCCAGGCACAGCGCGTCGAGCAGGGTGCTTTTGCCGGCGCCGGTGGGGCCGCTGATGGCGAACAGGCCGGCGGAGGCCAACGGTTCCTGCTCGAAGTCGACCATGAATTCGCCGGCCAGCGAGGCCAGGTTCTTGCCGCTGATATTGAGGATTTTCATGATTCTTCAGTATTGGGGGAGCAACAGTTCCGCCAGCGCCGACAGTTGTTCGGGCGGCGCTTCCTTGCCGAATTTTTGCTGGTACAGGCGGCGGAAGATTTCGTCGGGCTGCAGCTGGGCCAGCTGGTCCAGGGTCATCGATTCAATGGCGGTGGACCTGGCCGCGCTCGAGGTCTCGATCTTGGCCAGGCGCACCGGCTTGCCGTCCAGCGCCGCTTCGATGCGCGTGCGCAGGCCCGGTTCGGGCGCGTCCAGGCGCACCCGCACTTCCAGGAAGGGTTGCGCTTCGTGAGGGGTGTCGGGAAGGTCGAGCGCGGCCAGCTGCGCCAGCACCTCGGCCACCGGCGCCGGTTTGTCGGGCACGCGCAGCAGCGGCACGGCGCGTGGAATGTCGATGGCGCGCACTTCCTGCAATCGTTCGCCGGCGATATCGAGGCACAGCACCTGGTGGCGGTAATGCACTTCGGCGAACGACAGCGGGATCGGGCTGCCGCAGTAGCGGATATGCGGCTGGCCGCCGACCGCCTGCGCCAGGTGCAGATGGCCCAGCGCCGCATAGGCGATCGCCGGATCGAAAATCCCCGAGGGCAGCATCTCGGTGCCGCCGATGACGATGCGCCGCTCCGAGTCGTTCGACATCTCGCCGCCCACCATATGGCAGTGGCCCATGGCGATAATGGCCTGGCCGGGCTGGCGCCGCGCCAGCGCCAGTTCCGTCAGTTGCCGGTACAGCAGGGCAATCCCGCCCAAGTAGGCGTCCTGGCCGCTGCCGGCCGGCAGTTTCGGCACGTCGCCGGGGCGCAGGAAAGGCACGGCCAGGCACCAGGCTTCGACCTGGCCGTTTGGGCCCGTCAACGGCAGCAGCAGCCGTTCCAGGTCGATCTGGCCGGCCTCGTCGCGCAAGATATGGCCCAGCATGTGGGTGCCGTAGTCCGCCAGCAGCGGCGCCGGCGCTTCCAGCCGGCCGGCCGAATCGTGGTTGCCGGCGATCACGATCATCTGCAGGGCCGGCAGGCGGGCGCGCGCCTGCTGCAGGAACACATACAGCTGCTTTTGCGAGGCGGCCGAGGGGTTGGCGTTGTCGAACACATCGCCGGCCACCAGCAGCACGTCGATGCGTTCGGCCACCAGGGTGGCCAGCAGCCAGTCGAGGAAGTGCTGGTGCTCGTAGCCCCGCTCGTAATTGTGCAGGGTCTGGCCCAGATGCCAGTCGGAAGTGTGCAGCAGGCGCATGGTGGGTTCGGCGAGAAGAGACAGGCGCCAATATACCACCCACCTAGCTGATCATGGCCGCCGCCCGGTAGGTATTGCGGCCGTCCTGCTTGGCCTGGTACAGCAGCACGTCGGCCTGCTGCAGCAGGGCGGCCGGCGAGATGTCTTCGTTGCGGTAGTAGGCCACGCCGATGCTGGCCGAGATATCGACGGTGATGCCATCGAGTTCGAACGGCTGGCGCATGGCGTAGACGATATTGGCGGCCAGCACGGCCGCGTCTTCAGGCCGGCTGATGCTCTCCATAATGATGGTGAATTCGTCGCCGCCGAGGCGCGCGATGATGTCGGTGGCGCGCATGGTTTGCGTCAGGCGCTGGGCAAAGGCGCGCAGCAGGGCGTCGCCGGTGCCGTGGCCGTGGGTGTCGTTGACCGGCTTGAAGCGGTCGATGTCCATGTACATGACGGCCATCAGCCGGCCCTGCTTGCGGCTGGCGTGCATGGCGTCGGTGAGCTTTTGCACGAAGCCGGCGCGGTTCGACAAACCGGTCAGCGCATCGACCTGGGCCAGCTGCAGCAGGCGCTGTTTTTCACGCTTCTGCACGGTGATATCCTGGCGCATCACGTGAAAGCCCACCACTTGCGGATGGTCTTCGCCGATCTGCGGGATATAGATCACTTCCATGCAGCGTGCTATGCCCTCCTTGACGTCGTCCTCTTCAAAGCTCAGCGTTTCGCCGGCCAGCACGCGCGCGATATACGGCGCCACCGTGCCGTAGCGCACGGCGTCCACGGTTTCGCGCACGCTGCGCCCCAGCGCCTGCAAGCCGGTCAGGCCGAACTCGCGCTCGTAGGCCAGGTTCAGGAAACGGTAGATCTCGTCCGCGTCGATATAGGCGATCATGGCCGGCAGCGCGTTGGCGATGGTGCGCAGGCGCGCTTCGCTTTCCAGCAGCGCCACCTCCGATTCGCGCAGGATGGTGATGTCGTCCAGGCTGCCGACATAGCCCTCGATGCTGCCGTCGACCAGGATGGGCGCGATCTTCATCGAGACCCACACCAGCTTGCCGTCGCGGTGCAGCCAGCGCAGGGTCGACTGGAACGGCGTGTGGCTGCGCCGCAGCTGGGCCAGCGCCGCATGCATCAGCGCAAAATCGTCGGGGTGCAGGGCGCTGGTCCAGCCGGCGCCCAGGGCCGACGCGCGCGGCTGGCCGGTGATCGCTTCGAAAGTGCGGTTGACATAGGTGCAGCGGCCTTCGCGGTCCAGCCGTACCAGGCCCAGTGGCGAGGCGTCGTTGACGGCCGCCAGCTCGGCCTGGTTCTGGCGCAGCGCCAGTTCCTGCTGGCGGCGCTGCGAAATGTCTTCGCCGATGCCGAGGATATGCTCGACCTGGCCGCGCTCGTCGAACACCGGCACCGATACCGCGTGCAGGTGGCACACGCTGCCGTCCGGCAGGCGCAGCGGCTTTTCAGGATGGTCGATCACGCCCCGTTCGGCCAGGATGGCGCGGTCGTCCGCTTCGTCGTGCAGGCCGAAGTCCGCCGGGAAGGCGGCGCAGTCGGTCTTGCCGATCACGTCGCCGGCCAGGTAGCCGGTGATGTCTTCGGCGGCCCGGTTCCACACTTCCATCTGGCCGAAGTTGTCAAACCGCGCGCTTTTTACATACACCATGACCGGCAGGTGATCGATCAGGGACTGCAGGAAGCTGCGGTTGTCCTGCAGCGCCAGTTCGTCGCGCTTGCGCGCGCTGATGTCGCGCGAGGTGACGGCCACGCCGTCGCTGATCGGCACGATCTGGTGGCGCAGCCAGCGCGTGCCGCCGTGTGGCAAGGCCAGTTCGAACTCGTCTTCCAGCGGCTGGCCCGATTCCATCACCAGCACGAAGCGCTGGAAGAAGCGCTCGTCGCGCAGCACCGGCGCCAGCGGCAGCGCGCGCTGGCCCAGCAGTTCGGCGCGCGGCTTGCCCAGCACTTCGGCGGCGCGCTCGTTGACGTCGGCGAAAATGAAATCCTTGGGCGGCTTGCCCGGTGCCGGGCGCCAGGCTTTCAGCAGCATCACCGAATCGAGGCTGCCCTGGTGCGCCGCGCGCAGCAGCGCCTGGGCGTCCTTGGCCTGGCGGATGCTGCGCCGCAGCCGGCCGCTCTGGCGCATCAGCAGGGCAGTGAAACCGACGATCAGGAAGCTGGCGGCCAGCAGCACGCCGATATACACGCGGCGCCGGTGTTCGAAATGGGCCAGCGCGGTGGCGCTGCTCACACCGACCACCGCCAGCAGCGGATAGCGGCCCAGGTCGCGGTAGCTGTAGATGCGCGGCGTGGCGTCCAGCGGCGGCGTGATCTCCGCTTCGTCAGGCGCATGGGTGGGTGGGCCCGGCATGCGAAAGTCGATCCTGTCGCTGGTGATCAGCCGTTCGCCGATGCGCCCCACCGAGTGGCCGCTGTCGCGCGAGACCAGCATCAGCGCGCCGTGTTCGTCGAGGTTCAGGCGGTCGTAGTCGTCGACAAAATAGGTGGGGTCGACCAGGATCACGATCACGCCGGCAAAGCGGCCTGCGCCATCGTTCAGGCGGCGCGCCGAGCGTATCATCCATTTCTTGCTGGCGGCATCGAGCACCGGCGTGTCGACCAGGGCGATATCGCCGGGCGTGGCCGCCAGGGTGCGAAAGAAGGGCTGGCCGGCCAGGTTGCCGGCCGCATGGCCATTGGCGCTGTCAACGATATTGCCAAGCGCGTCGGTGACGGCGATCGGCAGCTCCAGCTTGGACGGCAGCACGCTGTCCATCATGCCCTGGGTGCGCGTGAACTGCGCCAGCGAGAGGCGGGCGCCGGTGGCTTCATATTGCAGCTTGAACAGCTGGGTGGCGTGATCGGTCTGGCGCAGGATATAGCCGGTATGGTCGGCCAGGGTGCGCGCCAGCGACTGGCTGGCCACCACCGCGTCGCGCCTGGCGCCGGCGCGCTCCTGGCCCACCTGATAGACCAGGCCGCCCCACAGCGCCAGCAGCAGCGGCAGCGCGAACAGGGGAAGCAGGCTGATGTTGTAAACACGGCTGGCCAGGCGTTGCAGGGTTCTTGTCATCGATATGCTTGCGCGCAAGAGTCATGGAAGAGTGGTTCGCTCAGTCTATTTTGCGTTAAATCAAAGCCCCATGGCGCAATTTAAGCTAAAAAAGTTGTCCAGCCGTGACAAGGCGCTGCCGCTGCCGCCAGTTTGGCCGGCGCTGGCGCTAAAATGGCGGCTTCTCCCTCCCATCTTGAAAGTTGCTTGCCATGCAAACCAAAAAGCCCGACGCGGCCCGGCTGGACAAAATCGTCGCCGAAGCGCGCCGCGCCGCCGACCGGCGCGAGAGCGGCTACCGCGAACGCTCGCTGAAAATGTATCCGTGGATCTGCGGACGCTGCATGCGCGAGTTCACGCGCGCCAACGTGCAGCAGCTGACCGTGCATCACCGTGACCACAATCACGACAACAACCCGCCCGACGGCAGCAACTGGGAGCTGCTGTGCCTGTACTGTCACGACAACGAGCACTCGCGCTACCTGGAAGCGGACCGTGGCGCGGGCCTGCTGTCGGCCGAGGTGGCGCCGGCCACGCACAATCCGTTCGCGGCGCTGGCGGGGCTGATCAAGAAAAAAGACTGAGGAAGATGGCCGGCGCGCTGGCGCCGGCCCTTTTGCAACGTTACAGCGACTTCAGGAACGCCAGCAGCGACTCGCGTTCCGCCTTCGACAGCGCTTCGAAACGCTGCCTTGCGCGCGTGCCTTCGCCACCGTGCCACAGGATGGCTTCCGTCAGGCTGCGTGCGCGGCCGTCATGCAGGTAACCCGCCTTGCCTTCCTTGCCCAGCACTTTTTCCGTGTAGCCGATGCCCCACAGCGGAGCGGTACGCCACATGCCGCCTTGCGCCTGGCCTTCGGCGAACTTGTCGGCCAGGCCCGGGCCCATGTCATGCAGCAGCAGGTCGGTGTAGGGGCGGATGGTCTGGTCGCGCAGTTCGGCGAACAGGTGGCCGGCGCCGGTCTTCATTTCCGCCGTATGGCAGGCGGCGCAGCGCATGCCCTGGAACAGTTTCGATCCGGCTGCCACTTGCTGCGCATCGACCTTCAGTTCGTCGATCGGCGCCACGCCTTTCGGGAAACCGCTGGCGATGCTGCGCTGGGCCGGCACGGCGACGAGCGCCAGGTAGTGCGAGATCGACTGCAGGTCCGATTCCGAGATGCCGGCCTGCTTGCCGCCGGCCGCGCAGGCGCTTGGCCCCGCAATGCAGGCGCGGTTCGGATAGACCGGCGACGTCACCGCCATGTCCAGCAGCAGGGCCTCGGCCGCCTGCTGGCGCAAGGTGGCCTTGGCGGCCTTCCAGCCGAAGCGGCCCAGGCGCACTGCGCCCGATTCCGGATCGAACACGAAGTTGGCCTGGCCCTTGACGCCGTCGGCGTCGGGCGTGGCACGCACGCGCGCCAGGATGTCGGCTTCCGGCACCGCTTCCAGGAGGCCGGTGCCGATCATCGGCGGCGCGGCGCGCAGCGAGACGATGGCCGGCACGGCGCCGTCGAAGGCCAGCGTCGGCTTGCGCAATTCGACTTGCGTGCCATCGGCCAGGGTGACCTTGCTGGTTTCGAACCCGCCGACGGCCACGCTGTTGCCCCAGTTCTGCGCCACGCCGTTGCCGGACACGGCGTTCATCTGGATCGCCGTGCCGTATTGCGGATGCGGCACCTGCAGGCCGTTTGCATCGAGCGCGGCGACCCGCACGGCCATCATGTCGAGGCGCTGGTTGATCGAGGCGGGCGCCGGGCTGCGGCCATTGTTGACGTGGCAGGCGATACAGGCCGACTGGGTGTAGCGCTGGCCCTGCAGGCCGACGGCCGGCGCGTAGCGGTCGTTGCGGCCTTCGTTGTGCTCGCCGGTGCGGAAATTGGTGTGCACCAGGCGCCGGCCTTCGACAAAGCGCTGCATGTTCTGCATGCCGATATGGTTGTGCGGCTGCTGGAACATGAACAGCGCGTTGTCCGAGTAGTTATATGACACGGAACCGAGGCCGCCCGACAGCGTCTCGGCCGGCAGCGGCACGGAATTGAGGCGCGGCTGCACGCCATACCACGGCCGCAGGCCGGCGCCCACCACATACGTCCATTCATACGAGTAGTAGCGGATGCCGCCATCGTCGCCCTGGGCCGCCATCGCCTCCTTGGTGGAAAACATCGACGGCGACACTTCGATGATGTCGCCCGACGCCAGGGCGCGCGCCTTGACGTCCGTGCCATTCGGCATGCCGCTGGCGTCGAGGCTGCCATGGCCCGGATATTCCTTGATCAACAGGGTACAGGCGCCATTGATGCCGTTGGCGGTATTGAGCTTGCCGGCGGCCGGGTAGGCCAGCGGTTTGCATACCGGCACATTGCGGTCGACCAGTTCGCCGGGCGACATCCAGCCGTAGCCGGTCACGCCGGGGCGGTCGAAGCCGCGGAAGAAGGCCACGCCGCCGGACAGGAAGTCGACCGTGGTGTACTGGTTGACGATCAGGGTCGGTTTGGTCACGCCCGCCACCTTGCTGTTGTCGATGATCTCGACGCCCCAGGTGCGGTTCTTGAAGTATTGCGGCACGAAGGTGAGGTAGTTGCCCGGCCCCTTGTCGACGGCCAGGCCGGTGACCGGGTCGACCGTCTCGTTCGGGCCGTAGCCGATTTCGTTCCATTCCTCGCCCCGTTCGCGGCCATGGCGGGCCAGGCCGCGCGCGCCGAAGCGCGTCACCAGGGTGCCGTCGGCCAGCGAGAACTGCAGCGTTTCAAGCGGTTCCCTGGCAGCTGGCAGGGGCACCAAAGCGCTGCCGTCAAGCGGGAATTTCAGTGCCGAGGTGGCGGCGGTGGGCAGGGTATTGTCGCTGCCGGGCGACTTGAACACCGCTTCCAGCAGCGAATAACCATACTGGGTGGCGCGCGCCACGCCCTGCAGGCGGATATGGCGCGCGGTGACGCCCAGGTTGAAGAATTCCTCGGTGCCGCCCTTGCCGTTCGTGACGTAGCGTACCTGGGTCCAGTTCTGGCCGTCGTTCGAGGTCTGCAAGGCATACTCCTTGCCGTAGGCGTTTTCCCATTGCAGCTGCATATAACCGATGGCGGTCGGCGCGCCGAAGTCGAACTGGATCCAGGCGCCGTCTTCAAAGCTGCTGGCCCAGCGCGTGGCGCTCTTGCCGTCGATCGCCATGGCGGCCGACATGCCGGGGTTTTCCACCGGCGACGAGGTGGCGGCGACCGGCTTGATGAATACGCCTGGCTGGGTCGGGTCGGCGGGAATCACGGGCGGCGTCACCGGCGGTTCTGCCGGCACGGTGGCCGGCGTGCCGGTAAACGCCTGGATCTCGAAGATGGAATAGCCGTACTGGCCGGCGCGCTTGACGCCCTGCATGCGCAGGTAGCGGCCGTGGCCCGACAGGCCCGTGAGATCCTCGACGCCGCCGCTGCTGTTGTCGACGCTGCGGATGGTGGTCCAGTTGTTCAGGTCGTCCGAGACCTGCAGCAGGTAGGCGCTGGCGTGTGCGTTTTCCCACGAGATGCGCACGCGGGTGATCGCTTTCGACACGCCGAAATCGAGCGTCAGGTATTCGCCATCGGTAAAGCCGCTGCCCCAGCGCGTGCTGTCGTTGCGGTCGATGGCCGCCGCCGCCGACAGGTCGCCCCGTTCGGCGGAACTGGCCGTGGCGCCGACCGGCGTGAGCACGGTTTCCGACGACACGACCGCGCCCAGCTGGGCCGTGGGCAACGCCGCCGTCGTTGTTTCGCTGCCACCACCGCCGCAGGCCGCCAGCGCCAATACCAGCGACAGCAGTGGAACTGCGCGCAGGCTATGCCGAAATTGATTCATGACACGCTTCCTTGATTTTTATTTAGTGAGAGATGAGAAGGTTTTTCCAGCCACCAGGGTGCCGCCCGCGCGCGCAAGACGTGTACAGAATGATCATTGGTGTCGGGGAATTTAATTTCCGTATGGAAATATTTGCTCACATTATCCCAGCCTTTCGGGCCTGTCAAGCGTGCCGTGAAGTGGCGCGCTGGCGCGGCAATCCGGTGCGTCAAACATGCGTACCGCGCGGGCAAAATGCGGTATCTTTATCGCATGAACCAACCCGATCGCCAGCATCGCCGGTCCCCCTCATGCCGGAGGCCAGCCGCATGACCCTGCCGCCAGCGCCAGCCACCTTGCCCGACGCCAGCGGCGCGCCGCCGTTCGGCCGCCATGCCGGCCTGGCGCGCGCCTTTGACTGGGCACGGCTGGCGCCGCCGCACGCGCGCGGCGCGCTGTGGCGGCTGTTCCACCACAAGCGCTGGCATTACGTGGCGCTGGCCACGCCGGAACTGTTTTGTGCCGTCGCCATCGTCGACCTGGGCTGGACCAGCACCGCCTTTGCCTACGCCTTCGACCGGCGCAAGGGCAAGCTGGTGGCGTCTTTCTCGCGCGATGGCGTGCCGGGCCTGTCGGCCAGGGTGGCGCCGCATGCGGCCGCCAACAGCTGCAGCCGCTTTCGTTTCCTGTCGCAGACGATCACCATCGAGGCCGCGCCCCAGCACCGCTACCGCTTGCGGATGGATAGCGGCCACTTCGGCATCGACGCCGAATTCGGCCCGACCGTGTCGCCGATCCTGCTGGCCGTCGGCCCGGTGGACGGCGGCGGCGTACATGCCACGCAAAAGTCGGGCGGCCTGCCGCTGTGGGGCACGGTGCGCTGCGGCGCCATCGGCTACAGCCTCGACGACGGCGTGGCCAGCTTCGACTATTCGAACGGCCTCCTGGCGCGCGAAACGGAATGGCGCTGGGCCTCGGCGCATGGCCTGGACCTGGGCTTCAATCTGCAGGCAGGGTATTTCGGCGCCCACGAAAACGCGCTGTGGCTCGATGGCCAGCTGTATCCGCTGGCGCGCGCCCATTTCGACTTCAATCCCGACAATCCGATGGCGCCCTGGCACGTCTGGACCGACGACGACCTGCTGGACCTGCATTTCAAGCCGGAAGGGGCGCGCCGCGAAGAGCGCAATCTGTGGCTGGCGTCCAGCCGCTACATCCAGCCGATCGGCACCTTCAGCGGCTGGGTGCGCGCCAGCGCGCAGGCGCCCAAGCGCATCGTGGCCCAGCTGGCGGGCGTGACGGAAAGCCACCGTTCGCGCTGGTAGCGGCGCGCTTCGCAGCGCTGGCACTTTTTTGCAAAAGACACCACAAGGTCAAGTTTTTTTGCCGGCGCATCCTATACACTGTCGCAGCCGCTGCAGGCAGATCGCAAGCACAGTCCATAAGGCCAGAGCATGAGTATCCGTAATCTCGACAAGCTGTTCAAGCCGGCCTCGGTGGCCCTGATCGGCGCTTCCCGGCGCGAGCGCAGCCTGGGCGCCATCGCCCTCGGCAATCTGCTGCAAGGCGGCTTCCAGGGCGCCATCTATCCCGTCAATCCCAAGTACGATCAATTGCACGACCTGCGCTGCTACCACAAGCTGGGGCAATTGCCGAAAGCGCCCGACCTGGCCATCATCTGCACCCCGCCGGCCACCTTGCCGGGCCTGATACGCGATCTGGGCGCGATGGGCACGCGCGCGGCCATCGTCATGACGGCGGGCCTGGACAATGTTGAACACGGCAAGCAGCGCCACCTGATGCTGAAAGCGGCCAAGCCGCACCTGCTGCGCATCCTGGGGCCGAACAGCATGGGCTTGCTGGTGCCGAAAATCGGCCTGAACGCCAGTTTTACCCATGTGGGGGCCAGCGCCGGCAAGATCGCCTTCGTGTCGCAATCGGGGGCGCTGGTGTCGGGCGTGCTGGACTGGGCGCATGCCCACGGCGTGGGCTTTTCGAAATTCATCTCGCTGGGCGGCAGCGCCGATATCGATTTCGGCGACCTGCTCGACTATCTGGCCGGCGACATCGATACGGCCGCCATTCTGCTGTACATGGAAGACATCCAGGCGGCGCGCAAATTCATGTCGGCCGCGCGCGCCGCCGCCCGCAGCAAACCCGTGATCGTGCTGAAAGCGGGGCGCGAGGCGGAAGGCGCGGCGATGGCGGCCTGGCATACGGGCGCGCTGGCGGGGTCCGATGCCGTATATGACGCGGCGATACGCCGCGCCGGCATGCTGCGCGTGTATTCGGCCGAAGAGCTGTTCGACGCGGTCGAAACGCTGACGCATATCCGTGCCCAGCGCGGCGAGCGCCTGGCGATACTGTGCAATGGCGGCGGCCTGGGCGTGATGGCCACCGATGCGCTGGTGGGCAGCGGCGGCAAGCTGGCCGAACTGTCGCCGGAAACCGTGATCGCGCTGGAAAAGGCGCTGCCGCCCGGCTGGTCG
Source organism: Janthinobacterium sp. PSPC3-1 (assembly GCF_049896105.1). Lineage (NCBI taxonomy): Bacteria > Pseudomonadati > Pseudomonadota > Betaproteobacteria > Burkholderiales > Oxalobacteraceae > Janthinobacterium > Janthinobacterium sp. PSPC3-1. The sequence continues at coordinate 96,079 of NZ_JAFCTQ010000004.1, forward strand.
CACGACAACCCGGTCGGCCTGGCCGGCGACGCGCCGGTGCAGCGCTATGTCGACGCCATCAAGCCCCTGCTGTCGGAGCCGGAAGCGGACGCCATGCTGCTGCTGCATGCGCCCAGCGCGATGGTGTCCTCGATCGAGATCGCGGAAGCCGTCACGCCCTTGATCAAGGCCACCTCGCGCACGGTGCTGTCGTGCATGCTGGGCGGGACCATGGTGGCGCCGGCGCGCCAGGTGTTCAACCGCGCCGGCATCCCCACCTACGACACGCCCGAAAAAGCCGTGCATGGTTTCATGCAGATCGTGCAGTACCGGCGCAACCAGGACACCTTGATGGAGGTGCCGGCCCAGCTGCCGCTCTCCGGCACGCCGCGCCGCGCGCGCGTGCGCGAAATCGTCGCGCAGGCGCTGGCCGCCGGCCAGACGGTGCTCGGCGAATGCCGCTCGAAAGAAATCCTGGCCGCCTACGGCATCCCGGTGGCCACCACCCGCATGGCGGCCGACGTGGAAGAGGCACTGGCGGTGGCGGCCGACATCGGCTATCCGGTGGCGCTGAAGATCCACTCGCCCGATATCGCGCATAAATCGGACGTCGGCGGCGTGGCGCTGGACCTCGACAATCCCGGCATCCTGCGCACGGCGGCCGCCGCGATGGAAAAGCGCGTGCGCAAGATGCGGCCCGATGCGCTGATCGACGGCTTCACGGTGCAGCAGATGGCGCGCCGGCCGCAGTCGCATGAACTGATCGTCGGCGTCACCACCGACAGCGCCTTCGGCCCCGTGATCCTGGTGGGGCAGGGCGGCATTTCGGTGGAGGTGACGGCCGACCACGCGATCGGCCTGCCGCCGCTGAACATGGTGCTGGCGCGCGACATGCTGTCGCGCACGCGGGTGTCGAAACTGCTGGCCGGCTACCGCAACCAGCCCCCCGCCAATATCGACGCCATCTGCCATGCGCTGATCCAGGTGGCCGAACTGGTGGCCGATATCGGCGAGCTGGCCGAACTCGACATCAACCCGCTGGTGGCCGACGCCGACGGCGTGATCGCGCTCGACGCGCGCATCCGCCTGCAGCCGGGCCAAAGCGCCGACCGCCTGGCGATCCGCCCGTATCCGCAGGAGCTGGAAGAAGAGGTGACGTGGATGGGCCAGTCCATCGTGCTGCGCCCGATCCGCCCCGAGGACGCGCTGCATCATATCGACCTGTTCAATGCGCTCGACCCGGACGACGTGCGGCTGCGTTTTTTCACGTCGATGCGCGAGCTGCCGCTGTCGCAGCTGGCGCGCCTGACGCAGATCGATTACGACCGCGCGATGGCCTTTATCGCCACCCATGTGCGGCCGGACGGCGAGCAGGAAACCCTGGGCGTGGTGCGCGCGGTGGCCGACCCGGACAATATCACGGCCGATTTCGCGATTGCCGTGCGCTCGAAACTGAAAGCGCAGGGCCTGGGCCATATCCTGTTTGAAAAGCTGGTCGACTATTTCCGCAGCCGCGGCACCGAGGAACTGGTGGGCGAGGCGATGGCGCGCAACAAGGGCATGCAAAGGCTGGTGAAAAGCTTTGGCGGCACCGTCACGCCATCGGAAGAGCCTGGTGTGGTGGACTTGCACATCAGCCTGCGCGCGCCAAAATAATGGTTGGCCGGGTTCGCTTGGCATGCACCAGTTTTGTGCAGGATCAAGCTTGACCCTGTCGGCAATCCTTACACTTTCACTTTCAGCCTGCGTCAATGAAGGCATATCGGGAGTAAGGGAGTGAGTGCATGCTAACAGCAACATATGCTTTGGTGTCCTTGTCGGTCGAGCAGGCCAGCATCCGTGTCAGCCTGCTGTCGTTTCAGCAATATATGCATGCGCAGTTGCGCCAGCAGCGCCAGCTGACCCTGGCGCACCTCGACTACGCGGGCGACTGGCTGAACCGCCTGTATCAGTTCGGTTACTGGCGCAAGATCGACCAGTACCTGGTGCCCGCGATCCGCCAGGCCACGCCGCATGCCGATGGCCTGCTGGCGGAACTTAACAGGCTCAACCACGCCGCGCTGGAAAGCGTCAACCTGGTACAGCGGCGCGCCATGGCGGCCGTCAACAACTCGGAGCAGCAACTGGAACAGCAGGTGGAGCAGCTGGGCGCGGCCATCGACAGTTTTTGCGCGGCCCTGATGGCGCGGCTGGAGATGGAAGAGCGCGAGCTGTTCGCCCTGGCGCGCCGGGTGATCGCCGGCGAGGCCTGGTTTGCCATCGCTTACCAGTTCCTGGCCCACGATGCGCGGGTGCAAGAAAACCGCCGCAGCAAGGCGCGCGTGCTGCCCTTTGTACCGCCAGCCGCGCTTGCCCCGGCTGCCGCACCGGTGCATGCACCCGCAGTGGCCGCTAACTCCGGGGCCGGCGCCAACGCCGCGGCACCGCAACATCATGTGGCATAGGGCTGGTGGCAGGCCTGGTTTGATGGAAAAATCTTTAAGTTTATAGTTTGATAATTACTTCATTGCTGTCTGATGCAATGCCCCTGGCTTTGTTATGATGGTGGTTTTGATCCACGCGAAACCCGTCATGTTCGAATTTCTCTTCAAGCGTACTGCCAGCAAGGCCGGCAAGGCCGGCAAAACCACCGCACCGGATCCTGTGGTGGCAGAGCAGGCCGCCGCCACGGCGCAGAGCGCATCGCGCCGCGCCGAACAGCTGGCGCGCGCCCATGCCGTGGCCGGCGATGAAGCGGCCGCCTTTGACTTCATTATCGCCAGTGAATTTGCCGAAGCCCGCCTGATCGCGGCCGAACATGTGCACGCGTTGCCGCTGCTGGAAAAAGTCCATCAGGCCATGCGCAATACCGACCGCCGCGTCGCCAAGCTGGTGCAGGGCCGCATCGATCTGATCCGCCACCAGGCGGCCGAGGCGCAGCGCGCCCAGGCCGGCATCGCCACCGCCCAGCGTTTGCTGAACGATGAAAAACTGAGCCCCAACCAGGTCGCCGAGCTGGACCGTCAATGGCAGGTGATCAAGGCCACGCCGGAACTGGCCGAACAATTCACGAGCGTGCGCGCCGGCCTGGCCGCCCGCCTGGAAGCGCAAGTGGCGCTGCAGCGCGCGGTGATCGACGCGGTCGCTTCTGCGCGCAAGCTGGCCGCTGGCGGCCAGTCGGCGCAGGAGCTGGCCCAAGCGCTGGCGACGCTCGATGCCGAGCATGCGCAGCATGTGCAGTCGCCCGAATGTGCCTCGCTGCCAAAACACCTCGGTGCTGATTTTGCCCAGGCGCGCGAGCAGGCGCAAACGGCCTTGCAGGCGCTGCAGCAGCACCAGGCCGTATTCGATGCGCGCCAGGCGGCGCTGGCCGAATGGCAGGCGCAGGACGCCGCCACGCTGGACCCGGCAGCGCTCAAGCGCGCATGGCAGGCCTTGCCGCGCCTGCCCGAGTCGGTGCTGTCGGACAGTCTTCAAGAACAATTCCAGGCCTTGCTGGCCACGGCGCCCGCACCGCTGGTTCCCGAGGCGCCGGTCGCCAGTGAACCTGCAGCGCCGCGCAAGCCGCGCCAGGAGTCCGCACCGGTATCGAAAGAAAGCACCGAGCAGTTCTTCACGGCGCTCGACGCCATGGAAGCGGCGCTGGCCGAAGGCCTGCTGCATGTGGCCTCCGAGCACGACAAGACCCTGCGCGACAGCAAGCATGGCCGCCTGACGCCGGCCCAGGCCGACCGCCTGGCCCATGTGCGCGCGCAGTTCAAGCAACTGGCCGACTGGGCGCGCTGGGGCGGCAACGTCTCGCGCGAAGAATTGGTCAAGGCCGGCGAGGAATTGCCGGCGCAAGCGCTGCCGATGAGCGAGCTGGCGAAAAAAGTCGGCAGCCTGCGCGAGCGCTGGAAGTCGCTCGACACCTTGTCCGGCCCGGCGCCGAAATCGCTGTGGGATCGTTTCGACGCCGCCTGCACGGTGGCTTATGCGCCGGCGGCACTGCATTTCAAGCAGCTGGCCGAAGAGCGCCACGGCAACGCGGCCAAGGCCCAGGAACTGATCCTTGAGGCGACCGCCCTGGCATCGCAGGAGAGCACCGACTGGAAACAGGTGGCATCGAACTCGCAGCGCCTGCGCCAGGCCTGGACGCGCCTGGGCACCATCGACCGCAAGGAAAAGAAACGCCTGGACGGCGAATTCGGCGCGGCGCTGGACGCCTTGTCGAAGCCGCTGGACACCCAGCGCCAGATCGAAACGGCGCGCCGCGAACAGCTGATCGTCGAAGTGGGCCTGTTGAAACCGTCCGAACGCAATACGGTCGACATGCTGAAAGCCCTGCAGGATAAATGGCAGGAACTGGCCAAGGCCCTGCCGCTGGAACGCCGCGCCGAACAAGCCCTGTGGCAGCGTTTCCGCGCCGCCTGCGACGATATCTTTGCCCGGCGCAAGGAAACCGCGCATGCGGCCGACCATGAACGGCGCGAACACCTGCATGCGCGCGAAGCGCTGTGCGCGGCACTGGAAACGGCCGTCGTGCCCGGAGGCGACGACAAGCAGCGCACCGCCTTTATCAATCACCTGCTGCGCGACACGCGCGCCGCCTGGAACAGCACCGGCCCCGTGCCGCGCGCCAGCGAAGCGAAGATCGAGCAGCGCTACCAGGACGCCATCGCCTCGCTGCAGGCGCAGGCCGACGCCATCGCCCAGCGCGCCGGCGCCGCGCAAGCGAATGCCATGCGCGACAAGCTGCGCCTGGTGCAGGCACTGGAACTGGAACTGGCCGACGCCGGCGCTGCCGATGCGCAGGCCTGGACCGAACGCTGGAGCGCCTTGCCGCCGCTGGACGCGCAATATGAGCGCAGCCTGCAGACGCGCTTTGCCGCCGCGCTGGCCGCCATCGGTGACGGCAGCGCCGCCTATGTGGCCAGGCTGCAGGCCAACCAGCCACGTCTGCTGGAAGAAGTGCTGCGCCTGGAAATCGTCGCCGGCGTCGACAGCGGCGCCGAGTTCGCGCGCGACCGCCTGAAAATGCAGGTCGAAGTGCTGCAGTCGTCGCTGAAATCGGGCCAGAAGCCGCTCACGCAGGCCTCGCAGCTGATGCAGCTGTGCGCCATCGCCGCGCTGACCGACGCCCGCACGGCCAGCCGCATCGAGGCGCTGCTGCGCCGCATCGGTGGCGCGCAATGAGCATCGGCGTTCGCATCCAGGAAGCCGATTTTGACTTGAGTCAAGAGATCGCACAATTGCGCGCGCATGACCCGAAGGTGGGTGCGGTGGTGGGATTCGTTGGCACCGTGCGCGACATGAACGAGGGGCTGGACGTGGCTTCGATGGAGCTGGAGCACTATCCGGGCATGACGGAAAAGTCGATCCTGGCCATCGTCGAGCAGGCACAAGCACGCTGGCCGCTGGCCGGCGCGCTGGTGATCCACCGCGTCGGGCCATTGCGGCCGCAGGAGCAGATCGTGCTCGTGGCCGTGTCGTCCGGCCACCGCGGCGAGGCGTTTGCCGCCTGCGAATTCATTATCGACTACCTGAAAACGGAAGCGCCGTTCTGGAAAAAAGAAGCCACGCCGCAAGGCGCGCGCTGGGTCGATGCCCGCGTGACCGATGACGCCGCGCTGGCGAAATGGACGGCCAGCCCGGTTTGATTCTCCCCGCAGCCGCGCTGCATTATTTTGTTGCAATGTGTATGCTTGAAAAGTACTGCCACACCCCAATTTGATTCACAACGAATTAACCGGGAGCACTTTTCATCATGCGACAAGATAAACTCACCACCAAACTGCAGGAAGCCCTGGCCGACGCGCAAAGCCTGGCCGTGGGCAACGACAATCCCTATATCGAACCGGTGCACCTGCTGACCGCCCTGCTGAACCAGGACGACGGCGGCGCGCGCTCGCTGTTGCAGCGTGCTGGCGCGAATGTCGGCGGCCTGTCCAAGGCGCTCACTTCCTCGCTGGAACGCCTGCCGAAAGTCTCGGGCACCGACGGCAATGTGCAGATCAGCCGCGAATTCGCGGCATTGTTGAACTTGGCCGACAAGGAAGCGCAAAAGGCCGGCGACCAGTTCATTTCCAGCGAAATGGTGTTGCTGGCGATGGCCGACGACAAGTCCGACGCGGGCAAGCTGGCGCGCGAAAACGGCTTGAGCCGCAAGTCGCTCGAATCGGCCATCGAGGCCGTGCGCGGCGGCAATAAAGTCGACTCGCAGGAGGCAGAAGGCCAGCGCGAGGCACTGAAAAAATACACGCTGGACCTGACCGAGCGCGCGCGCAAGGGCAAACTCGACCCCGTCATCGGCCGCGACGACGAGATCCGCCGCACCATCCAGATCCTGCAGCGCCGCACCAAGAACAATCCGGTGCTGATCGGCGAGCCCGGTGTCGGCAAGACGGCGATTGTCGAAGGCCTGGCGCAGCGCATCGTCAACGGCGAAGTGCCCGAATCGCTGAAAGGCAAGCGCGTGCTGTCGCTCGACATGGCGGCCCTGCTGGCCGGCGCCAAGTACCGCGGCGAATTCGAGGAACGCCTGAAATCCGTGCTGAAGGAGCTGGCGATGGACGAAGGCCAGAGCATCGTCTTTATCGACGAGATGCACACCATGGTCGGCGCCGGCAAGGCCGAAGGCGCGATGGACGCCGGCAATATGCTCAAGCCGGCGCTGGCGCGTGGCGAGCTGCACTGCGTGGGCGCCACCACTCTGGACGAGTACCGCAAATATATCGAGAAGGACGCCGCGCTTGAGCGCCGCTTCCAGAAGGTGCTGGTCGACGAGCCGACGGTGGAGGCGACGATCGCCATCCTGCGCGGCCTGCAGGACAAATACGCGCTGCACCACAAGGTCGAGATCACCGACGCCGCCATTATCGCGGCTGCCGAACTGTCGCACCGCTATATCACCGACCGCTTTTTGCCCGACAAGGCCATCGACCTGATCGACGAGGCGGCGGCGAAGATCAAGATCGAGATCGATTCCAAGCCGGAAGTGATGGACCGCCTGGAACGCCGGCTGATCCAGCTGAAAATCGAGAAAGAGGCCGTCAAGAAAGAGAAGGACGAGGCGTCCCTGCGCCGGCTGGGCCTGATCGATGAAGAGATCGTCAAGCTGCAGCGCGAATATAACGACTTCGAGGAAATCCTGAAGGCGGAAAAAGCCGTGGTGCAGGGCAGCACGCATATCAAGGAAGAGATCGAACAGGTCAGGCTGCAGATGGAGCAGGCCACGCGCGAGAGCAACTGGCAGCGGGTGTCGGAACTGCAGTACGGCAAGCTGCCGCAGCTGGAAGCCCAGCTCAAGCAGGCCGACAGCGGCGCCGCCAGCGTGCCGTCGGACCGGCCGAAACTGCTGCGCACGCAGGTGGGCGCCGAAGAGATCGCCGAAGTGGTGTCGCGCGCGACCGGGATTCCCGTCTCGCGCATGATGCAGGGCGAGCGCGACAAGCTGCTGCATATCGAAGAGAAACTGCACGAGCGCGTGGTGGGCCAGGATGAGGCGATCACGGCCGTGGCCGATGCGATCCGCCGTTCGCGCGCGGGCCTGTCCGATCCGAACCGTCCGTATGGCTCCTTCATGTTCCTGGGGCCGACCGGTGTCGGCAAGACCGAACTGAGCAAGGCGCTGGCGACATTCCTGTTCGATACGGAAGAATCGATGATACGCATCGACATGAGCGAGTTCATGGAGAAGCACTCGGTGGCCCGCCTGATCGGTGCGCCACCCGGCTATGTGGGCTACGACGAGGGTGGCTACCTGACGGAAGCCGTGCGCCGCAAGCCCTACAGCGTGATTTTGCTCGACGAGGTGGAAAAGGCGCATGCCGACGTGTTCAACGTGCTGCTGCAGGTGCTCGACGATGGCCGCATGACGGACGGCCAGGGCCGCACGGTGGACTTCAAGAACACCGTCATCATCATGACCTCGAACCTGGGTTCGCACAAGATCCAGGCGATGGAAAGCGATGATCCCGGCGTGGTGAAACTGGCGGTGATGGCCGAGGTGCGTTCGCACTTCCGTCCCGAGTTCGTCAACCGTATCGACGAGATCGTGGTGTTCCATGGCCTGGACGAGAAAAATATCGGCGCGATCGCCAAGATCCAGCTGAAGATCCTCGAAGAACGCCTGGCGCGCATGGACATGGGCCTGGCGCTGACCGACGCCGCACTGCAGAAGATCGCCGAGGCGGGCTACGATCCGGTGTATGGCGCGCGGCCGTTGAAACGGGCGATCCAGCAGCAGATCGAAAATCCGCTGTCGAAGCTGATCCTGGAGGGCAAGTTCGGGCCGAAGGACGAGATCCATATCGATGCGCAAGGCGGCAACCTGGTGTTTACGGGTGCGCAAGTGGGTCTCGACAAGGTATAAATCTTTCCTGTAGCAGGGGGCGAGGGCGCGATCAGGCTGGACCTGACCGCGCCCTTGTTGCTATCATCAACCCTATTTTTGACGACTCTGGAGATCGGGACATGGCAAGCAAATGGCAGGCAGGACGACGCATCGTACTTGGAATGAGTTTGGCGGCGGCCGTGCTGGCGCTGCCCGCGCATGCGCAGGAAGAAAAGGTCCTGAATATCTACAACTGGTCGGACTATATCGGCGACGAGACGATCAAGAATTTTGAGAAGGAAACCGGCATCAAGGTGCGCTACGACGTTTTCGACAATAACGAAATCCTCAATGCGAAACTGGTGGCAGGCAAGTCGGGCTATGACATCGTGGTGCCGACGGCGCAATGGGCGAAGCTGCAGATCGATGCGGGCCTGCTGCGCAAGCTCGACAAGAGCAAGCTGAACAACATCGGCAACCTGGACGCCAGCCTGCAGGCCAAGCTGGCCAAGATCGATCCGAACAATGACTACCTGGTCGACTGGCTGTGGGGCTATACCACGGTGGGCATCAACGTCAACAAGGTCAAGGCCGCGCTCGGTACCATGCCGATGCCGGAAAACGCCTGGGACCTGATCTTCGACCCCAAATATGTGTCGAAGCTGAAATCGTGCGGCGTCTCCTTCCTCGACTCGCCATCCGAAGTGCTGCCGGCCGCGCTGCAATACCTGGGCAAGCCCGCGTACTCGAAAATGGCGGCCGATTACCAGGAAGCGGGCAAGGTGCTGCAGGCGATCCGCCCCTACGTGACCTTGTTCAGCTCGTCGGGCTATATCAATGACATGGCCAACGGTTCCGTCTGCGTGGCGCTGGGCTGGTCGGGCGACATCAATATCGCGCGCCAGCGTGCGCTCGACGCCAAGAACGGTAATGTGATCCAGGTGCTGGTGCCGAAGACGGCGGCGCTGATGTTCGACACGATGGCGATTCCCGCCGACGCGCCGCATCCGAACAATGCGCACGCCTTCATCAACTACATCCTGCGTCCGCAAGTGCATGCCAGCCTGACCAACAAGGTGTTCTACGCCAATCCGAATACGCCGAGCCTGAAATACGTGCGCAAGGATATCGCCGAGAACAAGGCGATCTTCCTGCCGGACGCCGACAAGCAGCGCATGGCCGCGCCGGAAGCGATCACGGCCGACATCCGCCGCCTGATGACGCGCATTTATACCAAGTTCAAAACGGGAGTCTGAAAAAAGCGATGGCGCGAGGGACGGGGATTGCCGTCACTGGCGCCATTGATAGTAACCGGGGTACGCTACTCGTGATAGCGGTCCATCAGTTTGTGGTGGCTGCCGCGCGTTTCTTCGAACAGTTCAAAGGCGACAAAGCCGATGATGGCGGCGAAGATGGCGATAAAGAGAAAGACAAGAAAGGTCAACATGATGTTTCAGCCGCCGTTGGACGGCTGTCCGCTGGGTTGCTCAATGCGCCAGCGCCAGGTGTCACCCTGATACGGCGCGGTGTTGATGCAATTAAACTCTAGCAGATAGCCGGCGCTTTACAAGCAAACTGCGCAGTCGCCTTGCGCCGGCTTGACGTTTATTTCACCACCAGGTCGTGCGCCATCACCGCCTTCAGATAGACGCTCAGGGCATCGCCCGGTTCGCGCTGCGAAAACCACCAGGCGCCGGCCTTGCGCATGTCCCAGTCCTGCACTTCACCCGTCAGCAGCAACGCGGCCGCCTGGCCCAGGGTCGGCTGGTGGCCGACGATCAGCACGGTTTCCTTGTTGCCGGGCCAGTTGGCCGCCTTCAAGATATCTTCCGCTTCGGCGCCGGGCGCCAGTTCCGGCATCAGCTTGAACTTGCGGCCCAGCGCCTCGGCCGTTTGCAAGGTGCGCACGGCCGGGCTGACCAGGATGCGGCAATTGTCGGGCAATTGCGAACCCAGCCATTCGGCCATGCGGCGCGCCTGTTTCTGGCCCTTGACGGTCAGCGCGCGTTCCAGGTCGGGCACGCCCGGTTCGGCTTCGGCATGGCGCCACAAGATAAGATCCATGATGGTTTCCTCCTGGTAGTGACTGTGGCTGTCGGCGGGCTTACTCGCCCACGTCCGGGGCGGGCGTGCCCAGGTTGTGCATCAGGTATTGCTGGGCGCTGAACGGCGTCTGCTTGGCACGCGGTTTGCGGCGCGTGTACTGGCCGGTCGGTTCCAGTTCCCAGGCATTCGTATTATCCTTCAAATACGGGTTCAGGCCTTCGGCAATCACGCGGCGTTTCAGGGCACGGTCCAGGATCGGGAACGCCACTTCCACGCGGCGGAACAGGTTGCGGCTCATCCAGTCGGCGCTGGCCAGGTAGACATCGTGCGCCAGATCATTCCTGAAATAATAGATGCGGCTGTGTTCCAGGAAGCGGCCGATCACCGAACGCACCTTGATGTTTTCCGACAGGCCAGGCACGCCAGGCTTCAGGGTGCAGGCGCCGCGCACGATCAGGTCGATCTTCACGCCGTCGGTCGAGGCCGCATACAGGGCGCGGATCACCGATTCATCGACCAGCGCATTGATCTTGACGATGATGCGGCCGCGGCGGCCCGATCGGGCGATCTTGGCCTCGTTGCGGATGGCCTTGATGATCTCGCTTTGCAAACCGAACGGCGCCAGCCACAGGTGGTTCAGGTTGTGCGGCTTGGTCAGGCTGGTCAGGTGGATAAACACTTCATTGACTTCCACCGCCAGGTCCTGCTTGGCCGTCAGCAAGCCGAAGTCCGTGTACAGCTTGGTGGTGGTCGGGTGGTAGTTGCCGGTGCCCAGGTGGGCGTAGAAGCGCAGCGCGCCTTCTTCGCGGCGGATTACCAGGGCCACCTTGGCATGGGTTTTCAACCCGACCACGCCGTAGACGACTTGCGCGCCGGCCTGTTCCAGCTTGTCGGCCCAGTTGATATTGGCTTCTTCGTCGAAACGCGCCATCAGTTCGACGATGACGGTCACTTCCTTGCCCAGCTTGGCGGCCGTGATCAGGGACTCCATCAGGTCCGAATTCATGCCGGTGCGGTAAATCGTCTGCTTGATGGCCACCACCGCCGGATCGTAGGCGGCGCTGCGGATAAAGTCGATCACGGTCTGGAACGACTGGTACGGGTGGTGCAGCAGGATGTCGTGCTTGGCCAGGGTGGCGAACAGGTCGTTGCCGATGGCTTTGTGCGCCTGGCCCGGGATGAACGGCGCGAAGCGCAGGGCCGGCTGCTTGACGTGGTCGATCATTTCCGACAAACGCACCAGGTTGACGGGACCATTGACCCGGTACAAGCGGCTCTGGTCGAGGTTGAACTGGTCGAGCAGGAATTGCGACAATTCCTGTGGGCAGTTGCGCGCCACTTCCAGGCGTACCGAGGTGCCGAACTGGCGGCCCACCAGCTCGCCCTTCAGGGCCTGGCGCAGGTTCTTGACTTCGTCCTCGTCGACCCACAGGTCGCTGTCGCGCGTGACGCGGAACTGCGAATAGGCGATCACTTCACGGCCGGCGAACAGATCCGAGATATGCGCGTGGATCACGGAAGACAGCAAGCAGAAGGAGACGCCGTCGGAAATCTCGTCCGGCAGCTTGATCACGCGCGGCAACACGCGTGGCGCCTTGACGATGGCGATCGCCGTGCCGCGGCCAAATGCATCTTTTCCGCTCAGCGAGACGATGAAATTGAGGCTCTTGTTAATTACTTGTGGAAACGGATGCGCCGGGTCCAGGCCGATCGGCGTCAGGAGCGGGCGCACTTCGCGGTCGAAATAATCCTTGACCCAGGCGCGCTGCGCCTCGTTGCGGTCCTGGTCGCGCAGCAAATGCACGCCCGCCGCACGCAGGGCTGGCAGCACGTCGTTATTGAGGATCTCGTATTGCTGTTCCACCAGCGCATGGCATTCCTTGTCGATGCGCTGCAGATTGGCCGCCAGGGCGGGGTGGCCGGCCAGGGTGCCGCCGATGCTGCCGGCCGCCAGCAGGCTGGCCACGCGCACTTCGAAGAACTCATCCATGTTACTGCTGACGATGCACAGATAGCGCAGGCGTTCGAGCAAGGGAATATTCGGATCTTCGGCCTGCGCCATCACGCGCCGGTTGAAGGTCAGTTGCGACAATTCCCGGTCAAGCAGGATGCCCGATTTGGTCACTTCCGTGTGCAGTTCAGGTTTCATATTCTTCTAACTTTACAGATAGTTAATTCTAGCCGTATTCGGGCGCGTTGACATGATGATGACGTATCAAGAGTGTAATGATGAAATATGACGTGGCCGTGACATGGGCTGTCATAAAGCGCTCTCGGGCATGTCATGAAGCGCGTCAAAAAAGGCGGTTTGCGGGGCGTAGGCAAATATTTCAACAAATTCCAGGCATGTCATAAAGCTGTCACATTCGCTTGCTAGACTGCACAGCATTCACCGGGGCATGAGGCCCCAACAACCTTGTAATAACCTGAGGACTTGATATGCAAATGAAGCAAATGTTCAAATTTATCGTCGTGGGTGCTTCGGCAGCGATGGCATTTTCTTCCGCTTCCGTCATGGCGGCAGATATGACAGGTGCTGGTGCAACCTTCCCGTACCCAATCTACGCCAAATGGGCCGAGACCTACAAAGCCAACACCGGCAACGGTCTGAACTATCAATCCGTGGGTTCCGGCGCAGGCATCAAGCAAATCAAGGCCAAGACCGTTGAATTCGGCGCATCCGACATGCCGCTGACGGCACCGGAGCTGGAAGAAGCCGGTCTGATGCAATTCCCGGCCATCATGGGCGGCGTGGTCACCATCGTCAACCTGGACGGCGTGAAACCTGGCCAGCTGAAAATGACCGGCAAGGTTGTTGCCGACATCTACCTGGGCAAGATCACCAAATGGAGCGCGCCGGAAATCGCCGCGCTGAACACCGGCGTCAAGCTGCCGGACACGGAAATCACCGTGGTGCACCGCGCCGACGGTTCGGGCACGTCGTTCCTGTTCACCGACTTCCTGTCGAAAACCAACCCGGAATTCAAATCGAAAATCGGCGCCGGTTCGGCTGTGAAATGGGCCGTGGGCGTGGGCGGCAAGGGTAACGAAGGCGTTGCCGCCAACGTGCAGCGTATCAAGGGTTCGATCGGCTACGTCGAGTGGGCTTACGCCAAGAAAAACAATATGTCGCACACCCAGCTGCAAAACAAGGACGGCAACTTCCTGCAGCCTGACGACGAAAACTTCAAGGCAGCTGCTGCTTCGGCACCATGGACCCAGACCCCAGGCTTCGGCGTGGTACTGACCGACCAGGCTGGCAAGAACAGCTGGCCGATCACCGGCGTGTCGTTCATCCTGATGCACAAGACCCAGGCTGACGCAGCCAAGGGCAAGGAAGTCCTGAAATTCTTCGACTGGGCCTACAAAAACGGTGGCGCCGCCGCCGTTGAACTGGACTACGTGCCAATGCCGGCATCGGTCGTGAAACTGGTGCAGGAATCGTGGAAAGCCAACCTGAAAGATGCATCGGGCAAGGCAATCTACTAATCTGACAGCGTTACCATAACGTCCCATCCTTGCTTCGCCGCGCCAGCGGCGGGGCAGGGAGTTAGCCAGGACCGCCCGCCCTGCATTGCAAGGCAGGCGCTCCCGGCTAAACGAGTAAAAAACAGGCATTCAGCTGTACCGTCAGTAACACCACACATGGCCCAATATGAGCGCACAATCCAACTCCTCCACGATCCCCATGCCAGGCGGCACCATGACCGATTCCCTCAGCCAGGCGGCATTGCTGTCGACCATGCGCAAGCAGCGCATGCAGGACTTCCTGTTCCACAAGGTGACGATGCTGTTCGCCCTGTCGGTGCTGGTCGTCCTGGTCGGCATCATCATTTCGCTGATCCTCGAATCGATACCGGCCTTCAAGACCTTTGGCCTGCACTTCATCTTTTCCGCCGAATGGGACCCGGTCAATGACCAGTATGGCGCCCTGATCCCCATCATCGGTACGTTGGTCACCTCCGTGATCGCCCTGCTGATCGCCTTTCCTGTCAGCTTCGGCATCGCCCTGTTCCTGACCGAAATCTGCCCGGCCTGGCTGCGCCGCCCGCTGGGCACGGCCGTCGAACTGCTGGCCGGCGTGCCATCGATTATCTACGGCATCTGGGGCCTGTTCGTGTTCGCCCCCCTGTTTGCCGACTACGTGCAGCCGGTGCTGAAAGCCACGCTGGGCAACGTGCCCCTGATCGGCCCGCTGTTCAGCGGCCCGATGATGGGTATCGGCCTGCTGACCGCCGGCCTGGTGCTGGCCATCATGATCATCCCCTTCATCGCTTCGGTGATGCGCGACGTGTTCGAGATCGTGCCGGCCGTGCTGAAGGAATCGGCTTACGGCCTGGGCTGCACCCGCTGGGAAGTGGTGCGCAAGATCGTGCTGCCGTACACCAAGACCGGCGTGGTCGGCGGCGTCATGCTGGGCCTGGGCCGCGCCCTCGGCGAGACCATGGCCGTCACCTTCGTGATCGGTAACGCCAACAAGCTGTCGTGGTCGCTGTTTGCCGCCGGTAACAGCATCACCTCGCTGCTGGCCAATGAATTCGGCGAAGCGCAGTCGCAACTGCACGTCTCCTCGCTGTTCTCGCTGGCACTGATCCTGTTTGTCATCACCTTTATCGTCCTGTCCGCCGCCAAGCTGATGCTGGCTGGCATGTCCCGCAAAGAAGGCACAAAATGAGCCAAGTTAGCACTCTCGACGTTCCGGCCAAGCCGGCCATGAACCCTGTCTACCGCAAGCGCCTGCTGATGCACCGCATCGGCATCGCCCTGTCGGTGGCCGCCATGGTGCTGGGTCTGGCCGTGCTGGTATGGATCCTGATCACGCTGATCGTCAAGGGCTTCGGCGCGCTGTCGATCGACCTGTTCACCAACACCACGCCGGCCCCCGGCAGCGAAGGTGGCGGCCTGATCAATGCCATCGTCGGCAGCGGCCTGATGGTCGGCCTGGCGACCCTGGTCAGCACCCCGATCGGCATCTTTGCCGGCATCTACCTGGCCGAATACGGCGAAGAAAACAAGCTGGCGCAAGTGACGCGTTTCGTCACCGACATCATGCTGTCGGCGCCATCGATCGTGATCGGCCTGTTCGTGTATGCCCTGTACGTGGCGCATGTAAAACATTTCTCGGGCTATGCCGGCGCCATCGCGCTGTCGCTGATCGCCGTGCCGGTGGTCGTGCGGACCACCGACAATATGCTGCGCCTGGTGCCGAACAGCCTGCTCGAAGCCGCGTTTGCCCTCGGTGCGCCGCGCTGGAAGGTTGCCACCCTGGTGCGTCTGCGTGCGGTGAAGGCCGGCGTGATCACCGGCGTGCTGCTGGCCCTGGCCCGTATCGCCGGCGAAACCGCGCCGCTGCTGTTCACGGCCCTGAACAACCAGTTCCAGAGCTTCAACATGAACGCGCCGATGGCCAACCTGCCGTCCGTGATCGCCTCGTTTGCCATGAGCCCGTACGACAACTGGCGCTCGCTGGCCTGGGGTGGCGCACTGCTGATCACCTTCAGCGTACTGGCCCTGAACATCCTGTCGCGTACCGTGTTCAGCCAAAAAGTTCCTAATTAAATATCATCACTATCAGCCGTTATCAGCTCATTACAGCGAAGCGAAATCATGAATACCCAAATGAATCCTGCCCAAGAACTGGCGCCAAAAAAGAAAACCATCGAGATTTCGGGCCTGAACTTTTTCTACGGTAAGACCCAGAGCCTGCACAACGTCAATCTCGACATCCATGAAAAGAAGGTTACGGCCTTTATCGGCCCGTCGGGCTGCGGCAAGTCGACCCTGCTGCGCACCCTGAACCGCATGTATGACCTGTATCCGGGCCAGCGCGCCGAAGGGACTATCCTGTACCGCGGCCGCAACGTGCTCGACGCCGACCAGGACGTCAACATGCTGCGCGCCAAGGTCGGCATGGTGTTCCAGAAGCCGACGCCGTTCCCGATGTCGGTCTATGACAATATCGCCTTCGGCGTGCGCCTGTATGAAGACCTGTCGAAAGGCGAGATGGACGAGCGCGTTGAATGGGCCCTGAAAAAGGCCGCGCTGTGGGGCGAAGTGAAGGACAAGCTGACCAAGAGCGGCCTGTCGCTGTCGGGCGGCCAGCAGCAGCGCCTGTGCATCGCGCGCGGCGTGGCGGTGAAACCGGACGTGCTGCTGCTCGATGAACCGACCTCGGCGCTGGATCCGATCTCGACCTCGAAAGTGGAAGAACTGATCAGCGAACTGAAACAGGATTACACGATCGCCATCGTGACCCATAATATGCAGCAGGCGGCGCGCTGCTCGGACTACACGGCTTATATGTACCTGGGCGAGCTGGTGGAATTCGGCGAGACGGACCAGATCTTCATGAATCCGGCCCGCAAGGAAACCCAGGATTACATTACCGGCCGCTTCGGCTGATTCGCCCCGCAAACGGCACACCGGCATACCATTACTGAATACGGAGACAGACAGCATGTTAGGCGAACACTCATCCAAGCAATACGACAACGAACTCGAAGCGATCCGCTCGAAAGTGCTCCTGATGGGCGGCATCGTTGAAACCCAGTTCCTCGATGCGATGACCTGCTTTCGCATCGGCAATCCGGAGCGCGCCGACCGCGTGATCCGCGAAGACGACGTCGTCAACCAGCTCGAAGTGTCGCTCGACGACGCTTGCAGCCACCTGATCGTGCGCCGTCAGCCGACCGCCAACGACCTGCGCACCATCATGGCCACCATCAAGATCATTACCGATCTCGAGCGCGTGGGCGATGAAGCGACCAAAATTGCCCGCGTGGCAAAAAATTTGCACAAGCGCGGCAACGCCGTCGTCAACCATTACGAGATGGTGCGCGGCGTCGCCAATACGGCCACCGACATGTTGCATGACGCGCTCGACGCGTTCGCGCGCAACGATGGCCAGCAGGCGCTGGCCCTGATTGCACAGGACGCCATCATCGATCATGAATTTCGCTCTATCATGCGCAACCTGATTACGTTTATGATGGAAGACCCGCGCACGATCTCGGCGGCGCTCGATACCCTGTGGGTGGCCAAGGCCATCGAACGGATCGGCGACCATGCGAAAAACATCGCCGAGTACGTGATTTACGTGGTGGACGGCAAGGACATCCGCCACACCAAATCGGCTGCCCCTGCCATTTCCGAGGAGCTCCCTGAGTAAGATTTATGGCATCTGATAAAACCACGGTATTGATTGTAGAAGATGAGCCGGCCATCGTTGAACTGGTGACCTATTCGCTGCGCGAGTCCGGCTGGAATTGCTGTTCTGTACAAAATGTCGCCGATGCTTGGGAATTCATCCAGCACCGCACCCCGCACCTGATCCTGCTCGACTGGATGTTGCCGGACCAGACGGGGCTGCGTTTGCTGTCGCGCATCCGCGCCGACCGTAATTTCGCCGCCATTCCCGTCATCATG
Source organism: Janthinobacterium sp. PSPC3-1 (assembly GCF_049896105.1). Classification (NCBI taxonomy): domain Bacteria; kingdom Pseudomonadati; phylum Pseudomonadota; class Betaproteobacteria; order Burkholderiales; family Oxalobacteraceae; genus Janthinobacterium; species Janthinobacterium sp. PSPC3-1. The sequence continues at coordinate 113,822 of NZ_JAFCTQ010000004.1, forward strand.
CTCACCGCCAAGAGCATGGAAGAAGACAAGCTGGCTGGCCTCAACAGCGGCGCCGACGATTACGTCACCAAGCCGTTTTCGCCGCGCGAGCTGCTGGCGCGCGCCAAGGCGCTGTTGCGCCGCAAGAGTCCGGAACACGCGCAGGCGCCTATGCGCGCCGGCAACGTGGCGCTCGACCCCGTCAGCTGCACCGTCATGATGGATGAACAGAAGATCGATATCGGCCATGCCGAATACAAGCTGCTGAAATTCCTGCTGGCCCACCCCGAGCGCGTGTTTTCGCGCAGCCAGCTGCTCGACAAGGTGTGGGGCGACCATGTGGTGATCGAGGAACGCACGGTCGATGTCCACGTATTGCGCTTGCGCAAAGCCTTGAAGGAGGCCGAAAGCCTGATCAAGACCGTGCGCAGCGTTGGCTACATGTTGTCTGAAAAATAAAGCGTTTTTTATAGTAATGCCGTTATCAAGCTGTTCCACGTAACAAGACATAATATCAGCGGGCCGCAGACGCGAGCCTGAGAAAACGCCGATGGCGGCGTTGCAGCTCCTAGCCGTACATTCGTACTGTCGTCGTCGCTGCGCCTTGCCCTCGACGTTTTTCAGGCTCGCTTGGCCCGGAACGCCTGTGCTGAGGACTGGCGTTTTAACATGCTTTGTGGTGTGCTGGCGCAGCCGGGAAGCTAACTCAATAAACGGCATTAGCCTTTTAACAGCCTTTTTTAAGCCTGTCTCATATGAATCCGAAATTGCTGTTCTGGGTACCCGCCGCGCTGCGCATGGCGCTGGCGCTGGTGGGCGTGGCCGTGGTGTGGTATCTGTTCGGCGCCACTTACGCGCTGGGCATCGCCTTTGTGCTGATGGCGATGATGGTATTCGTACAGCTGTCGTATCTGTTCCAGCTCAGTAACTGGCTGGACAATCCGGAAAGCGCCAAGCTGCCCGACGGCTGGGGCGCCTGGACCAGCATTTTCGCGCGCCTGTACCGCATGCGCCGCGACGACGAGAAAAACCAGACCGAACTGACCGAATGGCTGGCGCGTTTCCGCCAGGCCATGCATCTGTTGCCCGATGGCGTGGTCATCATGGACGACGTGCTGTTCCTCGAATGGTGCAACCCGGCCGCCGAGAAACACCTGGGCCTGACGCATGAACGCGACAAGGGCATGCGCGTGACCAATCTGATCCGCAGCCCCGAGTTCATGGATTACATCATCCTGGGACGCTACGACCAGCCGCTGACGATCACCTTCCGCAACCGCAAGCTGATCGTGCAGATCATCCCGTTTGAAAACCGCCGCCAGATCCTCGTCACCCACGACGTGACGGAAACCGAGCGCCTGGAACGCATGCGGCGCGACTTTATCGCCAACGCCTCGCACGAGCTGCGCACGCCGCTGACGGTGATCGTGGGCTTCCTGGAAATTGCCACCGAACTCGACCTGGACGCCACCACGCGCGCGGCCCACATCAAGCTGATGACGGAGCAGGGCCACCGCATGCAGCATCTGATCGAGGACATGCTGACCCTGTCGCGCCTGGAGTCGGTCGACTACCCGCTGCGGCCCGAACCGGTGGACGTCAAGAAACTGATGCAGCAGGTGGCGCGCGATGCGAAAGCTTTGTCAGGCGGCAAGCATGACATCAAGCTGGAATACAAGGGCCCGGACGTGCTGGGCAGTTACGACGAGCTGTACAGCGCCTTCGGCAACCTGGCCTCGAACGCCGTGCGCTACACGCCGGCCGGCGGCACCATCACCCTGCGCTGGCAGGACGGCCCGGCCGGTCCGCAGTTCATCGCACAAGATACCGGCATCGGCATCAGCCAGGAGCACATTTCGCGCCTGACCGAGCGCTTCTACCGCGTCGACAAGAGCCGCTCGCGCGAAACCCAGGGCACGGGCCTGGGCCTGGCCATCGTCAAGCACGTGCTGCTCCGCCATGGCAGCACCCTGGCGATCCAGTCCGACACCGACAAGGGCAGCAGCTTTATCGTCAGCATGCCCAAATCGGTGGTCAGTCCCTTGCAAGGCGAGTTGCTGGTCAAGTAGGGAGGTTCTGGCAAAAGTCGTTACAATCAGCCATGACTTTACCCAACGCTTCTTTTCGCCACGCCAGCGCCCAGCAACTTGCACAGGCATTGAGCGCGGCGCGCCGGCATACGCTGGCGCTGTTCGACCGCTACGCGGAGGCGGGCTACGACGTGGCCGCGCGCCTGCCGCAAGAACCCCATCTGCTGCCACCGCTCTGGCAACTGGGCAATATCGCCTGGTTTGCCGAATGGTTCATCCTGCGCGAAGCGCCGACCAGCCATCCGTTTGATGCCGTCTACAACGGCCTCTTGAGCCGTGGCGACGACCTGTTCGACGCCAATCTGGTGGCGCACCGCGCGCGCTGGAACCTGGAGCTGCCCAATACCGGCGCGGTCAGGATGTATGCCCATGAGGTGCTGGACCGCGTGCTCGACAAGCTGTCGCGCGTGGCCAATCGCGACAGCGCCCTGTATCCATACCGGCTGGCGCTGGCCCATGAAGACCTGTGCGGCGAAGCCATGCTGGCCGGCTTGCAGTGGCTGGGCGTGCAGGCGCCCGCCAGCCTGCTCGATAGCAGTCCGGCGGCAACCGGCGGCGGCCAGATCGCTTTTCCCGGCGCCAGTATCGAGCTGGGGTCGCAGCGCGCTGGCGGCTTTGCGTTTGACAACGAATCTCCACCGCAAGCCTGTTACGTGCCGCCGTTTGCCATCGACAGCGCGCCCGTCACGAACGCCCAGTTTGCCGACTTTGTGCAGGATGGCGGCTACCAGAACCGCCAGTTCTGGAGCGCGGCCGGCAGCGCCTGGCTGATGCGCCAGGAGCGGTCCTCGCCCTTGTACTGGCAGCGCGACGCGCTGCAGTGGCGTACCCGGCGTTTCGGCCAGCCGGCCATCTTGCCGCCGCAGGAAGCCGTGCGTCACATCAATCTGTACGAGGCGCAGGCGTATTGCGCCTGGATCGGGCGCCGCCTGGCGACCGAGGCCGAATGGGAGTATGCTGCGACGTCCGGCCACCCGCTGTTCCAGTGGGGCCAGGTGTGGGAGTGGACGGCGACGCCGTTCGAACCGTATCCGGGTTTCGTGCCCGCTGCCTGGCGCGAATATTCGGCGCCACACTTCATGCACCACCAGGTCCTGCGCGGCGCCTCGTTTGCCACGCCGCCCCGGCTTGTCTCGCCGCGCATGCGCGCCTTCCAGGCGCCGGAACGCGGTGAGGGTTTTACCGGCCTGCGCACCTGTTCCTGGTAACGGTCACACGTTCACGCCGGCCAGCACACCATCACACAGGATTTCTTTTGAGTATAGATAACGCCGCACAATTTGTTCCCAAGCGCATCACGCCCACGCCAGAACAGCTGGCGATCCAGACGGCGCAAAAAAAAGTCGTGCTGATCGACGCCAACGCCGGCGCCGCGAAAACCACCACCCTGGCGCTGCGCCTGGCCGAAGCGCTGCACCGCGGCCGTCCGCCCGAGCGCATGCTGGCGCTGGTCTTTACGGAAGCGGCGCGGGTGGCCCTGCGCCAGCGCCTGCTCGAGATCGGCGTGCCGCTGGGCGTGGTCAAGCGCCTGACGATCGATACCTTCGACACCTTTGCAACCAACGTCTTGCGGCAGATGGAAGGCATGCAGGTGGCGTCGATACGCAGCAACGAGGAACTGCGGCCGATGGCCTGGGAAGCGCTGGAGGTGGTGTCGGAAAAGTACGCCCACCGCTATCCGCTCGAAATCAACACCACCAATGCGGCGATCGCCGAGTTCCTGAAGCTGCAGCTGCGCACCAAGGCCCGGCTCGATTTTGACGCGCCCGATTTCGACAGCAATACGCTGGAAGACAATCTCGAGATGCTGGGCATGTCGCGCACGCATTATCTGTGGCTGCGCGAATACGAGGGCTTGCGCGGCGCCGATACGGGCGAGATCCAGTTCCGCGCGCCGTTCGACGCCACCTACGACCTGGTGCGCATGCTGGGCGGCGACGAACCGCTGCGCCAGCAGTTGCCGGCCTATCAAATTATCGTCGCCGATGAACTGCACGACCTGAACGAGGCGTCGTTCCGCCTGCTAACCATGCTGATACGGCGCGGTAACGCGTTTTTCTGCGGCGCCGGCGACAAGGACCAGGTGATCTATACCTGGTCGGGCGCCGACCACCGCTTCTTGCGCCAGCGTTTCGAGCAGGAATTCCCCGCCTTGCAGCGCATGCCGCTGACGGCGTCCTACCGCTACGGCACGCAGCTGGCGCAGGCCGTCGGCGCGCTGAAGAACAAGCCCAGCGTGTCGGCCCTGACACGCGGCACGCCGGTCGAGGTGCTGCACTATGACCATACCCAGCCGCAAGCCTGCAGCGCCCAGCTGATCGCCGCGCTCGAGCATGCGCATGCGGGCACCACGGCGATTTTGCTGCGCGACCGCGACCAGGCGATCCGCGTGGAAACGGCACTGTTCCAGAGCGGCATCGCCTATGGCCTGGTCGACATGAACAGCTATCTGTTGAACCAGGAAGTGCTGATGCTGCGCGGCATGGTTGCCATCGCCCGCATTGACTTGCATGCGATCAAGAGCGGTCCGCGCCGCGGCGAGATCCTCGAAGCCCTGGTGGCGTTTGCGGAAATCCCGTTTACGCGCGCCGAACTGCAGCAGGCCAAGGCCGACTTGGCGAATTATCCGGAGTTGCTGGAAGGCTTTCTGACCAACCAGCTGGCCAAGTCGGTCAACCAGGACAAGGCGGCCCTGACCCTGGCCGCCGTCGAGTACCTGCGCGCCCAGCCGGCCGATGCGCCTGCCGGCCCCGCCTTGCAGCATGTGTTTGCCATGCTGCAACTGGAACAGACGGCGCGCCGCATCTATGTCGATCCCGCCCAGGCAAGGGTGGTGGCGCGCTCGCTGCACGGTTTTATTGCCGTCTGTACGGAAGCGGGTGTGGCGCTGGACGGTTTTGCCGGCTGGCTGGGGGAAATGGAAGAGGCCGTGATGGTATCGACCGGCAAGGCCAGGCTGGTGATCGCCTGCATCGACCAGATCAAGGGCCTGGAATACAACCACGTGATCCTGCCCTACCTGGCGGTCGACGAATTCCCGCGCAGCAAGACCGATCCGCTGGAAGAAGAAAACCGGTTTTATGTGGCCGCCACCCGCGCGCGCGACCGGCTGACGATCTTGACGCCGCAGGACCCCACCTATCAAAGCCGCTATATCGCCGTGCTGCCGCTGGCGAAAGGCAAGACCTGAGGCATTGTTGCGGCGCATGCATAAATCATTTGCCGCGCCAAGGCTGTTTGCGCCAGCGCATGCGGCGCATACTTGCCTGCTCTGATAGACAGCAAACAAGGAGCAAGCCATGAAAGTATTTCTGACAGGTGCGGCGGGTTTTATCGGCAGTTCCATCGCAAAGGGATTGGTTGCCGCCGGCCATAGTGTGACCGGCCTGGTGCGCAAGCCGGAACAACTGGCCGAACTGGCGGGCATCGGCGTGCAGGGCGTGCTCGGCACCCTCAACGACCGTGAGTTGATCATCGAACAGGCGAGGGCGGCCGACGCCGTCATCAATGCCGCCAGCAGCGACCATCGCGGCGCCGTGGAAGCGATCATCGAAGCGCTGGCCGGCAGCAACAAACCCTATCTGCACACCAGCGGCTCGTCGATTGTCGGCGACGCGTCGGGTGGCGAGGACAGCGAACAACTCTACTACGAAGACAAACTGCCGCAGCCGACCGCCGACAAGGCGGCCCGCGTCGCCATCGACGACCTGGTATTGGCCAGCGCCACACTAGGCGTGCGCGCCAGCGTGCTGTGCAATACCCTGATCTACGGCCACGGCGCCCTGCCGCGCGACAGCGTGCAATTGCCGCGCTTGCTCAAGCAGGCGCGCAAGAGCGGCATCGTGCGCCATGTGGGGCCGGGCCGCAATGTCTGGTCGAATGTGCATATCGATGACGTCGTGGCCTTGTATCTTCTGGCGCTGGAAAAATCGCCGGCCGGCACCTTTTACTTTGTCGAGTCCGGCGAAGCCGCGTTCCGCGACATGACGGCGGCCATCGCCGAGGCCCTGCAGCTGGGGCCGGCGCAGGACTGGCCGTTGCCGGAAGCGATTGCCGAATGGGGTTATGAAATGGCCTCGTATGGACTCGGTTCCAATAGCCGCGTGCGTGGCGAACGGGCCCGTGCACTGGGCTGGAAGCCGGCGGGACCGACCGTGCTCGATTGGATCGCCCACGATATGCTCAAGCCCACCACGTGATACGCAACGCTATCCTTGCCCCACTCTTCGCATGGCGCGCATCATCTTGACGGCCACGCGTAGATCCTTCAACCCGAGCCGGATGGTTTTTACACCAGGCTCGCCTTCGCCTTTGCGCGTCAGGTAGCTCCGAGGCAAGCGATTTGGCGTAGCACCTGTTTGATCGTTGCCTTTGGCGAAGGCTGTTTTTCCCGCAGCAGATAGGCCGCTTCAATGTCGTCCGGATCGAAGAACAACGCGGCCTTATCCGGGCGTCCCCGCGTCGGCAGTCTCGAGCAACGAGGAAATGCCGAGCGATTTCAGTCTGTCGCTTTCGATCGCCAGTTGCAGCAGGCCAGCACTGCTTGAATTCACATTCTGGTTTGAAAATGTCGTTTTTAACTCGGCCATGCTGAGACTGAACATTCTTTTTGCCTCGGAACTGCCGATGATGGGATAACGGCAGTAATCTGGATCATCGATGACAATCAAAAACGACAGCTCATGGCGCAATGTGGTCAAATCGGTGATGATGCCTAGAAAATCCATGCTCGCTTTGTTATCGCCTATAAGTGTGATGAGCTGTGAGATATGGGGTTCCGCCAGAATGCTGCCGGAATCTCTTCCGTCACTGCGAAAGCTGAGTTCCTCGACGTTATATAGCTCCTCCGCATACTCCCTGAATAGCGCGGCACGGACATCAAAGCCTTGTCTGAGCTGTATGTCAAGATCATCATCCTCGTGCCCATAGACCTCGAAGCCGCCGGCTGGCTGGATTTGCCACAGCTCCGGCTTGATCGCCACATTCTCGCCGCGTTGCGCAACGATCGCCTTCCACATTACGTTGTTGGGATCCTTGTAGTCTTTGTAGATCACCAGTGCTTGAACGCTGATTAACGGGAAAGCGTCGCATGGCTTCAATACGGCTTGAAGTGGTGGTTGGCCTCCGTGATATGCCGAACGTAACTTCAATTCCGACAGGATGTCGTCGGTGATTTCTGCATTTTTTTTGTAACGCTTGAAAAGCTCCCATTCCAGAATGTGCGCCGTAACAAGATTCTGCTGATAGTTTGTTGCCTGTGCGTGCACGGCGACGATCTTTCCGCGTTCGTCCAGCAAAATTTCCTTGGTGGCGAATCCCTTCATCTTTGGTCGTTTGACCGAATCGCCGAGGAAGCGCAGGTAATCCTTTTGTAATCGACTCAAGCGCAAGGGCTTGATATCCGTGGATGCTAAATGACACAGATCACTGAATGGATAAAGAAATTTTTTACTCGGCCTGAGAATAATTGCGGGATATTTTTTGCCATACAGCGAAACAAGCTCGCGGCCTGCATAGATTTTTGATATGGCGCGTTGCATCCATTCCAGATAAGATGCACTGTTCATTTTATTATTGGCAGCATACCTCCTCTTCTGGCGCCGCCGGCTCATCATTGCTTTGATTTTGCCTCTTGCTGGCAACATGATCGCGGCGAATGCCAGAAAATTGGCAAGCCATCCCAGATCATTCCAGAATTTTATCAATTCGCTGACATAATGTGAGAAGTTTGGCATGGTCGCGCGGGTAGCTAATAATATGACGAGCGATAATAACAGAGATGCCTCTAAAATATGCTGAGTTGGCGGTAGCGATGAGCGAGATTCCGGCCATGCTCGAACCCGAGCGTTTTACAGATCTTTTTCTGATGTCCGCTCATTTACCGCGAATCGGAGTTTTGCGCAGTTTTTGCCTGAAAATTAGGCGAAAATCCGGTGGCCTGACTTGAAATGTTTGCCGTGCAGTTATCAGCGCACGCCTTGAAAGCAGAGGCAGGGAAGCGTCAAGCCATTGATTTTATCGGTGGAAAAATGTGTATAACGATATGGCTCAAGCCATCTTATTGATACAGCTCAGAAAGCGTGCGTTATGTGCGCTGGCGAACGGTGAATGGCGGAGATGGCGGTTAAGATGGCTACGCTTTGGTTGAGGCGCACTGCCGTGAGGTTGGCGGCATGTTCGATCTTCCAGCAGGTCAGCCGGTCGCCTCAAGGATCGGCACCAGTTTCCAGCGCGTGGATGTTGTGATCAGACGCCACGCCTGATATCGCTTTCTCCGGCGTCTGTTTTGAATGACCCCTTCAGGGCCGGCTCAGCCGGCCTTTTTTTTGTCTTCTGCGCCATTCACCGATCCCCGTCCGCCATTCGCCGAACAGGCGTTTCCTTTTTTCGCGCCACCGCGTATCTTTACGATCAACCAACAACCAGGGGGCATCGTGAAATCTGAACAAGCTTATTGGCGCCGCAGCCAGCTGCTGTGGGGCGTGCTGCTGATCGTGGTCGGCGCCGTCTTCCTGCTCGACCGGCTCGACATCATCTATCTGCGCGACTATCGCCAGCTATGGCACTATTGGCCGGTGATCATGGTGCTTTTCGGCATCAACAAGCTGGTGGCGCCGGTCTCGGCCAAGCAGGTCTTGAGTGGCCTGTGGCTGATTTTTTTCGCCGCCTGGTGGTATGTGTCGTACGAAGAACTGTGGAACCTGAGTTTCTACAACAGCTGGCCCGCCCTGCTGATCGCCTGGGGCGCGGGCATGGTGCTCGAACCCTTGCTGAACAAACACTTCATGGCTTACCGGGAGTCCGAACATGAAAAATAAACCGCCACTCGATTCGCCATCGCAGATCATCCTGGGCGTGCTGGTGATCGGCCTGGGCCTGGTGTTCCTGCTCGATAACCTCGGCTTCATCAGCGTGCGCTATACCTTCCGTTTCTGGCCCACCATCCTGATCATCTTCGGCCTGCTGAAAATCTCGCAAAGCCGTACCCGCTCCGGCTATGTGCTGGGCGGCGTGATGGTCTTGCTGGGCGTGACCTGGACCTTCCGCGCCATGGGCCTGTTCTATATCAGCTGGAACATGCTGTGGCCGCTCGTGATCATCGGCATCGGTATTGCCGTGGTGACCAAGTCGCTGCCCGGCACACGCCAGCGCCAGCAGCGCCGGCGATTTGCCGCACGCCAGGAAAGCCCGGCACAGCCTGACTCGTTCGGCCAGGCCCGCAATGGCGCCGTATCGCTGGACAAGGCGGCGCCCGATGCCAGCGGACAAGCGGATGACGACAGCATCATCGAAGTGTCCGCCATCCTGGGCGGCTTCGTGCGGCGCGTGTCGTCGCAGCGTTTCCGCGGCGGCGACATCAATGTGATCATGGCCGGCTGCGAGATCGACCTGCGCCAGGCCTCGATCGAAGGCGAAGCCGTGCTCAATGTGTTCGCCCTGTGTGGCGGCATCACCATCAAGGTGCCGCCCGACTGGAGCGTGATCCTGCAAGGCACGCCCATCCTCGGCGGCTTCGAAGAAAAAACCATCGTGCCGCCACACCAGCACAAGCGCCTGTATGTGAGCGGCTACGCCATCATGGGCGGCCTGGAAATCCGCAACTAGGCCAGGGCGCCGGATGACCGCAGCCCTGTCGAGACGGCGCGCCGCCGTGGTGGCGTTCCTGGTATGCCTGGCGCTGGGCCTGGCGCTGGCCTTCGTGCTGTCGCGCGCGGCGCCGGTGCGCTGGATCAACGCCGTGCTGCTGGTGGTGCCGGCCACCCTGGTGTACGCCATCGGCACGGGCTTTTCCACCTTTTACCTGTGCCGCGCCTATCCGCTCAATGGCCGCCATCCGGCCGCCATCCTGGGCGTGATGGGGGTGGCGGCCCTGTTTGCCGGCTTGTTGTGGGCAACCCTGCTGCAATTCATCAACAGCCTCAGCCTGCTGCCGGAAGTACCGTGGCTGGGCGTGTCCCTGAACCCGGCTTTGCTGTGGCTGTTTTTTGGTCTCGGCGTATTGCTGTATTGCCTGGCCGGCGCCGTGCATTATCTGCTGCTCGAATTCGTGCGCGCCAAGACGGCCGAGCAGCGCGGGCTGGAAGCGCAGCTGATGGCGCAGCAAGCCCAGCTGCGCATGCTGCGCACCCAGATCGATCCGCATTTTCTGTTCAACAGCCTGAACTCGATCAGCGCGCTGACCTCCATCAATCCGGCGGGCGCGCGCACCATGACGGTGGAACTGGCCAGTTTCTTCCGGCAAAGCCTGAGCCTGGAAGCGCACAAGCACATCACGGTGGCGCAGGAACTGGTACTGATCCGTCATTTCCTGGCGATCGAGCAGGTGCGCTTCGGCCAGCGCCTGCAAGTGGAGGAGGCCATCGATGACGCTGCGCTGGACTGTTTGTTGCCGCCCATGCTGATACAGCCGCTGGTGGAAAATGCCGTCAAGCATGGCATCTGCGGCCTGACCGAGGGCGGCGTGATCGTGGTTGACGCGCGGCGCGTGGGCAGCCTGCTGCGGATACAGGTGCGCAACCCTGTCGACCACGAGCAACTGTCGCCGCGCGGCAATGGCGTCGGGCTGGACAATGTACGCCAGCGCCTGCTGGGCGCCTACGGCCATGAAGCCAGCGTGCACTGGGCGCGCCAGGACGGCGGTTTTGAAGTAAATATATCAATGCCGGCACAGACCGGTTCCACGGAGGAAGCGTAAATGCAAAGCAAGATGCGGGTGGCCATCGTCGACGATGAAATGCTGGCGCGTGCCGTATTACGCGAATACCTGGCGCGCCATGACGATATCGAGATCGTGGCCGAATGCGCGAATGGATTTGAAGCGGTGAAAGCCATCGCCGAGCTGGCGCCGGAGCTGGTGTTTCTCGACATACAGATGCCGCGCCTGGACGGTTTCGAAGTCGCCGAGCTGATCGGTGCGAAAACCCGTTTGATCTTTGTCACCGCCTACGACCAGTATGCGCTCAAGGCCTTCGAATGCCATGCGCTCGATTACTTGCTGAAACCGTACAGCGAGCAGCGCTTCGAGCAGGCCCTGGCCCATGCGCGCAGTCACCTTGCGCCGGCGGCGGCCTTGCAAGCAGTGGTGCACGAAGCCGCGACACGGGCCGCGCCCCTGTCGCGCATCTTGACGCGCGATGGTGCCACGGTGCATGTGATCCCGGCCGCCAGCATTGCCTATGTCGAGGCGCAGGATGACTACGTCAGCATCTGCGCCGACGGCAAGCACTGGCTGAAAAGCCAGCGCCTGAGCGAGCTGGAAGCCCAGCTCGACCCCGCAAGGTTCCTGCGCGTGCACCGGTCCTACCTGCTCAATATCGAGGTCATCAGCCGCATCGAACCGGCGACCAGGGACAGCCATGTGGCCATCCTCAACGACGGCACGCGTATTCCGGTCAGCAAGTCAGGCTATCAAAAGCTCAAGATATTGGAAGGCTAGCTCGCGGCTCGATCCGCACCTCCCACCAGGTGGGCAGCAACTGGCGTACTTCGGGCCGCGCAAAGCGGTCGTCGATCAGGTAGACCACGCCCTTGTCGGTCTGCGTGCGGATCACGCGGCCGGCCGCCTGCACCACTTTTTGCATGCCCGGGTACAGATACGTATAGTCGTAGCCGGCGCCAAAGATGTCGCCCATGCGCTGGCGTATCTGTTCATTGACCGGGTTGATCTGCGGCAGGCCCAGGGTGGCGATAAAGGCGCCGATCAGGCGCGCGCCCGGCAAGTCGATGCCTTCGCCAAAGGCGCCACCGAGCACGGCAAAGCCAATGCCGCGCGTTTCCAGTCCGAAGCGCCCCAGGAACTGCGTGCGCGCCGTATCGTCCATGCGGCGCGGCTGCTGCCAGGTGGGCACGTCCGGAAAATGCTGGGCAAACAGGGTGGCCGTCTTTTCCATGTAGTCGAAGCTGCTGAAAAACGCCAGGTAGTTGCCCGGCGTTTCCGCATACTGTTTTGCCATCAGCTGGACGATGGGCAGCAGGGAGGCGGCGCGGTGCTGGTAGCGCGTGGAAATATTGTCAGCCACGCGCACGGCCAGCTGCTCGGCCAGGAAAGGCGAGTCGACGTCGACCCAGGCCGTACCAGCCGGCATGCCGAGTGTGTCGTTGTAGTAATTCCACGGGCTCAAGGTGGCGGAGAACAGGGCCGTGCTGTGGCTGGCCTCGAAGCGGGGTTTCAAAAACGGCGCCGGCACGATATTGCGGATGCAGATGGTCGAGCCGCTGGCCGTCTTGCTGACGTCAAACAGCGAATGGTCGCCGAAACTCTCCGCCAGGCGGTTGATCAGCAGCACGTCGAAATAAAAACGCTGCAAATCTTCATCGAGTGAGGCCGCATGCTCCGCCATGTAGTCGCCGATGGCGGTGGCCACGCCCTGCAGGGCGCCGAAGAATTTGTCGGGCAGGGCCGCATGCACCAGGTAGTCTTCGCCTTGTTCCTTGAGCAGCGCGTTCCACTGGCGGTTGAGCCGGTCCAGCGGTTTTTTCAACGGTTCGGGCGCGAACTTGCGCAAGCCCTTCAGCTGGATATGTTCAAGCTCGGCCGTGTACATGCCGCGCGCGCGCGACACCATATTGTGCGCTTCGTCGACCAGCACATTGACCTTCCAGTCATGCGCCAGGGTCATGCCGTACAGCATGGCGCTGAGGTCGAAATAATAATTGTAGTCGCCGATCACGACATCGCTCCAGCGTGCCAGTTCCATGCCCAGGTAGTAGGGACACACGCCCTGCTGCAGGGCGATGGCGCGCACGGCTTCCTTGTCGAGTATCAGGCCGCTTGCCAGCGCCACTTCGCGCGCCAGCGGCAGGCGGTCGTAGAAGCCGCGCGCCAGCGGGCACGATTCGCCATGGCAGGCTTTGTCCGGGTGCTCGCAGGCGCTGCTTTTCGCGCTCAGTTCCAGCACCCGCAGCGGCAGCAGTGGCGCGCTGTTTTTCAGGATGGCGCAGGCGTCGAGCGCCATCTGCCGGCCCGGTACCTTGGCTGCCAGGAAAAACAATTTGTCGAGGCCATGCGCTGCCGTGGCTTTGAGCATGGGAAACAGGCTGCCCACCGTCTTGCCGATGCCGGTGGGCGCTTGCGCCAGCAGGCAGCAGCCGCGGTTGCTGGCCTTGTACATGGCTACGGCCAGCTGGCGCTGGCCCGGGCGAAAGTCGGCATGGGGAAACGCCATCGCCGCCAGTTGCCGGTCGCGGCTGTCGCGGTGGGTCAGTTCCTGCTCGGCCCAGTCGATAAACAGGGTGCAGTGCTGTTCGAAAAAGATGCGCAGCGCTTCCGCCGTGCATTCCTCGTGCAGGATGGTTTCCTTCTGGCTGGCGATATCGAAATACACCAGCGCCACGCGCAGCATGGGCAGGTTCAGTTGCTGGCACAGCAAATAGCCATAGATGCGCGCCTGCGCCCAGTGCAGCTGGCGGTGGTTGGCCGGCATGGTGGACAGGTCGCCCCGATAGGTCTTGATTTCTTCCAGCTGGCGGCGGGCCGGATCGTAGCCGTCGGCGCGGCCGCGCACATGCAGCGGGCCGAAGTCGCCGGCCAGGCTGATTTCGCGCTGGTAATCATCGTCGCGCCGGCCGGTCACGGTGGCGTGGCCGGCGATGCCCTCCTGCGCCGTGGGCGAGGGCGTGAAGCGCAGGTCCAGGTCGCCGACTTTCGCGGTAAATTCGCACAGGGCGCGCACGGCAATGGTGTATCGCTTCACGCCGCCACCGCCTGCGACCATTGCAGGTAGCACACGGTCACCGGCATCGCGTGCTGGGCGCAATACGCGATCCAGCGCTGCTGGTTGTCCTGCAGGCGGTCGCCCGGGCCTTTCACTTCGATCATGCGATAACGCTGTTCGGCCGGCCAGAACTGGATCAGGTCGGGAAATCCCGTGCGGTTGCTTTTTATGTCGAGCAAGATGCGTTCAAACGCCTTTTTCAGATGGGTGGCCGGGATGCAGGCCAGGGCCAGCTCCAGCAATTCGCTGTCGAGCACCTGCCAGCTGACAAACGGCGACACGATGCCGGCCTTGGCGGCATGGGTGGCGCGCATGCTGGCGCGGTAGTCGCCATTGTCGAGCTGCGCCAGGCAGGCCGCAAAGTCGTCCAGGCGGCGCGCATGGAAGTCGGCGCTGTGCAGGTCGGCCGGGCCGCGGTGGAACGGGTGGAAAAAGGCGCCCGGGATCGCCTTGAAAATCGTGTGCCAGCACAACAGGCCAAACAGGGAATTGATCAGGGTGTTTTCCACGTAATAGACGGGTGCGTCCTGCTGCGTCAAGTGCTGCAGCACCACGCCTTCCACGTGGCAGCTTTCTTGCGGGAAGGGCAGCAGCAGATCGAGGCGCTCGACCGGCGCGGCTGGCGTGGCGGCCTGTTTCGCGTGGCCCAGTTTGCGCCGCAAGCGGGGCGCCATGCGCAGCAGCAACTGGCGCTCGGCCTCGCTTTCGGGCGCCTGCAGGGCGATCGACAATCGCTCGTAGGCGGCGCCCGGCTGTTCATCCTTTTCCAGTACGCGAATGGCGCGGCCGCGCGCGCCCGGATAGCGGCAGTCGGCGTAGGCGCGGTAGGCGGCGGGCCAGTCCTGCGATTTTTCCAGCTGCTGGGCGATCTGGAATTGCAATTTGTCGCGGCGGCTGGCCAGCCAGGCGTTGTCGCTCACGGGCGCCAGCGCCGCCAGTTCCCGCAGCACCTCGTCGGGGGCGGCGGGCGCGGCCTCGTCGTTGAAGCGCTCGCGGCACTGATGCAGCACTTCGTAGTGGGCGATATCCTGGCGCGTGCGAAAGCCGCGCGAGGCCAGCGAAAACTCCACTTTTTCATATTGATACACGCCCAGGTCGGACAACACGAATTCCGACCAGTCCTGGTGGTAGTTGCCGAAATAAATCAGGCGCAGCCGGTCGCACAGGGGCTGGTTGCATATGCTGTACAGCACGTCGTTCGAGGCCGGATACCAGGCGGAAAACGGCTGTTCGCCCGGATGTTGCTCGCGCAATGCGTCCAGCTGTTCCGTCTTGCGCGCCGCTTTCAAGGGGCCGGCGAGCAGGAATACCTGCTGCAGTTCGGGTTTCAGCAGCAGCTCGAACAGGGTGGCGATATCGATGGCCGGGTCCGCCACCACCCAGCCGGTGGCCAGCAGGGGCAGGGCGGCGCTGCGCGTGTCGCCGATTTCAGCGTAGTTGAGTTTGCTGGCGCGAAACAGACAACCCTTGCGCATCACCAGGCGCACGAACAGCGCGCGCGACGCTTGCGGCAGTTGCGCGAACTGCGCGATGAACTGCGTTTCTTCAACGCTCAGCAGATCGGCATAGCGCTCGCTGATCCAGTTCAGCACGCCCTGGAAGTTCTCCAGATAGTACAAGGGATTGTCCAGGACTCTCAACATGATGGGGCAGGCAGGCTCTTTGATGTTACTTGGATATGGTTTTACTGTGTTTATATACAGTTTAAACCGTGTCGGCCCGCTTGCCCAGCGATTTCCCCTGCGGGTGCGCCAGGCGTTGCGCGGGAACTGATAAATAATCAAATTTGTTTACTTATTGCAAGTCGCCCGGTATATTCTGCATATGAAAAATGTCATCCTGATCACCGCCGCCTGCCTGCTGGCCCTGCTGTCCACCATCGGCGCCTCCTTGCCGTATCCGATCTTGCCACCGCTGTTCGCGGCCGAGGCGCCGAATGCCTTCAATAACTTCATGGGGCTGCCGTCCAAGTTGCTGTTCGGCCTGGCGCTGACCATCAATCCGCTGGGCCTGCTGATCGGCTCGGCCTTGCTGGGGCCGCTGTCGGACCGCTATGGCCGCCGTCCTTTGCTGATGCGCACCGCCGTCGGCGCCGCCATCGGCCATGCGATCACGGCCTGGGCCCTGGTGATCCAGTCCTACCCGCTGTTTATTGTCGCGCGCTTTATCACCGGCCTGCTCGAAGGCAATGGCGCCGTGGCGCGCGCCATGCTGGCCGACCAGTTGCAGGGGCCGCTGCGCCTGCGCGCCATGTCGTGGCTGAACGGCGCTTTTTACCTGGGCTGGCTGGTGGGGCCGATCCTGGCCGGCGCTACCCTGGCGTGGGGCGTGACGGTGCCGTTCTGGATCGCCGCCGGCGCGCTGATGCTGGTGGCCGTGCTGGTGGCGGTCGGCTTGCCGCGCGAAACGCCATCCTTGCTCACGACTTCGTGGTGGCAGGTGGCGCGCGACCGCCATTCGCTCAATCTGCTGCGCCACGAAGAGCTGCGCACCCTGTTCATCGTGCAACTGGCACTGACCTGCGGCGTGGCCAGTTTTTATGAGTTTTATCCGCTGTGGCTGGTTGAAACGGCCCACTACGATGCGCAGGCGATCGCCTGGGTGAACGTGGGCCTGTGCGGCACCATGACCATCACCTCCTTGCTGGCGGGCGGCCCCAGCCGCCATGCGCCGCTGCTGCGCGCCGGCTGGTATGCCTGCG
The DNA here is from genome assembly GCF_049896105.1 of Janthinobacterium sp. PSPC3-1. NCBI lineage: Bacteria > Pseudomonadati > Pseudomonadota > Betaproteobacteria > Burkholderiales > Oxalobacteraceae > Janthinobacterium > Janthinobacterium sp. PSPC3-1. The sequence continues at coordinate 130,306 of NZ_JAFCTQ010000004.1, forward strand.
CCGTGGCGCTGGCGATCGCCATCCTGGCGATGGGCAATATCTGGGTCGGCATTGCCGCCATCGTGCTGTTCGGCATTCCCAACGCGCTGTACAACACGGTGCTGCAAGGCTGGTGCGCCGAGCGTTTCAGCGCGCACGGCCAGGGCGCCGTGATGGGCTTGCTGTCGACCACCTTTTGCATCGCCAATATCATCGTCGCACTGGGTGGCTCGCTGCTGATCCTGATTGACACGCGGCTGGTGCTGGTGGTGGGCGCCTTGTGCGCGGCCTGGTCGGCCTGGCGCATGCATGGCTGGCGCCGGCATTTGAACGCCACCGATGCGCCGGAGCTGAAGGCGGCGGCATGAGCGCCACTGTGGCCACCTCGGAACAGACGCTGTTCCTGCTGAAAATGCGCGGCTCGCAAACGGCGCAGCAACTGGCGGTCTTGCTCGATGTGACCTCGATGGGCGCGCGGCGCCAGCTCGAAGCGGCGCGTGGCAAAGGCCTGGTGACTTTCGAGGACGTGGCCGACAAGGTGGGGCGGCCGTCACGGCGCTGGTCGCTGACGGACGCCGGCCATGCGCGCTTTCCCGACCGCCACGCCGACCTGACCCTGGAACTGATCAGCCAGGTGCGCCAGCTGTTCGGCGACGAGGGACTGGATAAACTGATCGCCGCGCGCGAGGCGGGCAGCGTAGCGGCCTACCGCGCGCTGATCGATGACGGCGCGCAGCTGTCGGACCGCGTGGCCAGCCTGGCCATGGCGCGCGATGGCGAAGGCTATATGGCCGACAGCAAGGCACAGCCGGACGGCAGCGTGCTGCTGGTGGAAAACCATTGCCCGATCTGCGCGGCGGCAACGGCGTGCCAGAAATTCTGCCGTTCGGAACTGGCGATCTTCCAGCGCGTGCTGGGCGACGATTGTATGGTGGAGCGCAGCGAGTATCTGCTGGAAGGGGGGAGACGGTGTGTGTACCGGATCGTGCCGGTAATTGTGGGGAGGTCGGATTAGCGGCGGAACGCCGCGTAATCCGACAACATTGTTGGCAAGGACTGGGGTGGTGTCGGATTACGGCCTGCGGCCTGATCCGACCTACTTTTTCCTGGCGGCTTTGGGCGCCGCCTTGTCCACCGCTTCCTGCACGCCCGCCGTCGCCTTGTCCGACGCCTGCGCGACCTGCGCCGAGGCCTTGGCGATCTGCTCTTCCACGGTTTTCACGGCCTGTCTGGTGGCCTTGGTCACTTGCTCGTAGCCGAGGAAGGCGTTGTCGATGGCGGCCTTGACGATGGCGACGGCGTTTTCCGAACCGGGCGGCACGTTTTTCGTCACGTCGTAGATCAGGGCGCTCAAGTTGCTTTTGGCTTCGGCCACATGGGCTTCGGCGGCGGTGGTGAACTCGGTGTGGATGTCCTTGATGATTTCATCGAGCTGCTGCTTGTAGGCCTTGGCGCCGGCCACGCCGGGCTGCAGCTGGGCGGCGGCGGCGGCCATGGCCGCTTTCGGATCCCTGGCCTGGCTGATTTCCTTGCCGGCCGCGATGCTGTCTTCCATGCCGGATTTGGCGGTGGCCATGTTCAAGGCCAGTACTTGCTCCACACCCTGCACCGCCTTGGTGGTGAGGGTGTTGAAGGTCATCAGCTGGAATTCGAACAGGGCCTTGGTGGCCGATGCGAATTGTTCGGGATTGGTAAACATGTGGTCTCCTCGGTTTGAATAGATACGTTTTTATCTTCCAATACTCTTCGGCACTGCATTGCCATCGCTTGCTGTCAAGCCGGTTGCCCCGTGTTGTTGTGCCCCATTATTTAACAAGCGCCGGTTTTTCGCAACGGCTATCTTTGTACGGTCCCGAGGCCAGTTCCCAGCCGAAGCCCAGGGTCGATTGCGCGCACGACAGGGTGCCATCGACCTTGCTGCGCCATTTGTACCAGGGCGCCGGTGCGGCCCATGCGGCGGTGCAGGCGGCCAGCAGGCTAGCGGCGATCAGCTGCTTCATCTTGTTCTCCAGTGAAGGCGCCGGCCTGCGGCGCGACGACCGGCAGGTGCAAGGTAAACGTGGTGCCGGCCTCGCTGCTGGCCGCCTCGATATGGCCACCGAGCACGCCGGTGACGATATTGTGCGCCACGTGCAGGCCCAGGCCCGAGCCGCCCGAGCCGAGCCGGGTGGTAAAGAAAGGGTCGTAGATGCGCGCCAGGTCGCCGGCGGCAATCCCCGCGCCATTGTCGGCAATCGCGATGCTGATGGTTTTCTCGTCGGCGCTGGCGCGCGCCGTGATGCCGATCGCGCCGCCGCTGCGCCCTTCGAAAGCGTGGCGCACGCAGTTTTCCACCAGGTTGCTCAGCACCTGGCCCAGCGGGCCGGGGTAGCTGTCCATCGCCAGCTCCGGCGCCACGTCCTGGCTCAGGACATGGCCGGCGCCCTTCAACGTGGCCGACAGCGGCAGCATCAGTTCGGCGATGAACTGGCGCAGCAGGAAGTGGCGGCGCTGCGAGCTGGCGCGGTCGACGGCGATCTGCTTGAAGCTCGACACCAGGTCGGCCGCGCGCTGCAGGTTGCGCAGCACGATGGCGTCCGCTTCGCCGGCCTGCGCCAGATAGGTTTCCAGTTCCGAGCGGCGCAAGCCGTCCTGCAGGCCGGCTTGCAGGGCCTGCGTGCGTTCGGCCATGGTGGTGGCCACCACCAGGCCGTTGCCGATCGGCGTATTGAGTTCATGGGCGATGCCGGCCACCAGCGCACCGAGGGCCGCCAGCTTGTCGCGCCGCACCAGTTCATCCCGGGTAATCGACAAGTGTTCGAGGGCCGCCGCCAGTTCGCGGTTGGCCTGTTCCGACTGTTCCTTGGCCAGGGTCAGCGCCGCCGTGCGCTTGGCCACCAGGTCTTCCAGGTGGGCGCGGTGGCGCTGCAGTTCCTGCTCGTGGCGCATGCGGGCGATCGCGATGCCGGCCAGGTCGGCCGCCACGTCGATCAGCACCAGTTCCTGCGGCACCGGGCTGCGCACTTCGCGGTAATACATGGCGAACGAACCGAGTACCGTGTCGTCCTGGCCGAAGATCGGCTGCGACCAGCAGGCGCGCAGGCCGAACGCGGCGGCCATGCCGCGGTAGGGCGCCCACAGCGGATCGTGTTCGATATCGCTGACGACCACCGCCTCGCCGAGGAACATGGCGGTGCCGCAGGAGCCGACGCCGGCGCCGATCCGCACGCCTTCGAGCAGGTCCATGTACTCGCGCGGCAGGCTGGGGGCGGCCACGCTGTGCATGTGCTGCCCATCTTCGTCGAGCAGCATGACGGAACAATACACGCCGCGCGACTGGCCTTCGATCAGCAGCAGCAGGCGCTCCAGGGTGGGCACCAGCGGCGCGCCCTTGGCGATCATTTCCAGCAGCGCGTTCTGGCCGGCGCGCAGCGCTTCGGCCAGGTTGCGCTCGGTCAGGTCGATGATGCGCGCGTGCACCAGCTGGCGGCCCGGTACCGACAAGCGCATGAGCCGGATTTCGCAGGCGATGGCGTGGCCGTCGCGGTGGCAGCACTCGGCGCGGAAGACCACGATCTTGCCTTGCAGCGTATCGTGCATTTTTTCCTGCAGCAGCTGGGTCGAGGCCCGGCCGTCCGCCTGCCGGCCGGGAAAGACGCGCTCGATGCCGCCTTGCAGCAGGGTCGCTTGGGGCATGCCGAACAGCTTTTCGGCCAGGTGATTGGCGTCGATCAGCAGGGCATTGTCGATGTCGAACAGCAGCACCGCATCGGGCGAGCCGGCCAGGATCGAGTGGTAATTGACTTCCAGCGTTTGCGGATGGACGGGGCGCGGCGGCGCGGCGGCAGGGTCACTTTGATGTGTCTTGTGCAGCGCCAGTTCCATCAGGATTTTTTCGGCCACGTCGCGCGCATTGAACGGCATCTTGATATAGTCGCTGGCGCCGGCGCCCACGCTGCGGCCCTGTTCTTCGGCGCTGGGCGAGGACGACATCAGCAGCAGCGGTACGCCATGGCGTTCGGTGGCATTGCGCAGGCGCAGGCAGGTGGCGTCGATATTGGCGCCGGCCAGCGCCGCGTCAAGCAGGATCAGGTCGGTGCCACCGGCGGCCAGCTCCACGCCGGCATCGATATCGCCGGCCACGCCGGTGCCCAGGTTATGCCGGTCCAGCACATACAGCAGTTCGCGCATATCGCTGGTGGCGCTGCTGACCAGCAAGACCCTGGCGCGGTCGGCGGTGGGGGAAATCAACTGATTCATGGTGTCGCAATCATGACGCCTGTTCGTGGGCCTAGTATTACATCAAGGCCCTTCACTGTAAATGTTCGACTGGTAACAAAAAGCAATAGTATCCGGCAGTGGTATCCGGCAGGTCAGGCGGCCAGGTCCGCCGGCGCGGCCTGCGCCTGTTCGATGCGCGGGTAGTTGTCTTCGATCCAGTCGACCAGCACGGCCAGCCGTTCGGCCGCCTCGCGTCCCAGCGGCGTCAAGCTGTATTCCACCTTGGGCGGTATCACCAGATAGGCCTGGCGCAGCACGAAGCCGTCGCTGCACAGGGCGTCGAGGGTTTGCGCCAGCATTTTTTCGCTGACACCGCCCACTTCGCGGCGCAGTTCGCTGAAGCGCCTGGTGCCGCTCAGCAGCAGCACCAGCACCAGCACCGCCCAGCGGCTGGTCAGGTGGCTGAGCACGGCCCGCGAAGGGCAGGCGGCCGCCATCAGGTGGGCGCCCTGGTTCTGTTTGGCGAGCGCGGCGCGCATGCTGGCGCCGGGAGTGTCTGTGGACATGGTAGTGACCTTGAAAGAATAAATGTTCATACTTACCAAAAGGTACGTACTTACATTTCGTAAGTGGTGGCGCTATTATAGATTGTTCTCACCCAACAACAAAGGACTCATCATGATCGTCATCACCGGCGCCACCGGCAAACTGGGCCAGCACGTTATCGCCTCACTGCTGAAAACCGTTCCCGCCAACACCATCATCGCCGCCGTGCGCAATCCGGCCAAGGCCGCCGGCCTGGCCGCGCAAGGCGTGCAGGTACGCCAGGCCGACTACAACGACGGCGCCAGCCTCGACGCGGCGTTCCAGGGCGCGCGCAAAATCCTGCTGATCTCGTCGAGCGAAGTGGGGCAGCGCGCCCAGCAGCACCAGAACGTGATCGATGCGGCCAGGCGCGCCGGCGTGGCATTGCTGGCCTACACCAGCGTTTTGCGCGCCGACACCACGCCGCTGGGCCTGGCGGCCGAACACGTGATCACCGAAGCGGCGATCCGTGCCTCGGGCCTGCCGTTCAGCTTTTTGCGCAATGGCTGGTACCTGGAAAATCACACGGAACACCTGGCCCCGGTGCTGGAGCACGGCGTGGTGCTGGGCGCGGCGCAGGACGGCCGCTTCTCGTCGGCCGCGCGCCGTGATTACGCTGAAGCGGCCGCCGCCGTGCTGACGGCCGCCGCGCCGCAAGCCATCTACGAGCTGGCCGGCGACGACAGTTTTAGCTTGAGCGACTATGCGGCCGAAGTGGCGCGCCAGTCGGGCAAGAGCATCGTGTACAAGGACTTGCCGCAAGCGGATTTCAAGGCGGCGCTGGTGAGCGTGGGCGTGCCGGAAGGCTTTGCCGAACTGCTGGCCGATTCCGACGCGGGCGCGGCCAAGGGCGGCCTGGAAGAGCATGGCAAGCAGCTGAGCACCCTGATCCAGCGTCCGACCACCAGCCTGGCCGATGCCGTGAAGGCGGCGCTGGCGAAATAAAAGGGGCGGCAGAATGAAAAAAGCCGCAGACTCATGAAAGTCTGCGGCTTTTTTGCGAATTAGGTAATGGTGCCCACGAAGGGACTCGAACCCCTACACCCGAAGGCACATGGACCTGAACCATGCGCGTCTACCAATTCCGCCACGTGGGCACTGATGCTGCTGTATTACTTTATTACTTGACTGCTCTTGCCTTGCTACTTTACTGCGGATAACAACGACAACCACTCGTTGCTGGTGCCCACGAAGGGACTCGAACCCCTACACCCGAAGGCACATGGACCTGAACCATGCGCGTCTACCAATTCCGCCACGTGGGCATATGTGCTACCGACTACTATTACCTTACTTCTGCTGCTTTACTGCGGATAACAACGAAAACTGCCCGTTGCTGGTGCCCACGGAGGGACTCGAACCCCCACACCCGAAGGCACATGGACCTGAACCATGCGCGTCTACCAATTCCGCCACGTGGGCATTGTGCTGCTTTGCTGCTTTCTTGCTCATCGCTGCGTGTTCTGCAGCGACGGACAAAATCATAAGGGTTGGCGCGCATTCGGTCAATCAACATTTGCTGTTTTCTTCAAGAAAGACTGTTTTCACGTGAAAAAAGCGCCTTCCCTATGAAAACTGCCTGTTTTTATGGCGCAGCAAGGCCATCAGCGCCAGTCCCAGGCCCAGCAGGGGCAGGGTGCCCGGCACGGGCACGGCGAACAGGCTGACGTCCCAGCCGATGGCGTCCAGGGCGATCAGGTCGCTGGCGCTCAGCACCAGCCGTTCGCCATAGGCGACGGTCGGGTCCATGATGCCCAGACCGAGCTGGTCGCGCCAGTGGCTGGCCTGGCGGCCGTCGCCGTGGTAGGCGCCGTTGGCAAACAGCGGTCCGCGCGTGAGGCCGCCATCGAGCGAAAAATACTTGTCGCGGTTGTCGGCCGTCCAGTCGATCACGCCGGCCGCGGTGCTGTCATCGGAATAGCGGAACAGGTCCAGCGGCGAGACATAGGTAAATTCGATGTCGTCATATGGCCCGCCCAGCGGCGGCGAGTTGTAATCGAGAATATCGACGCCGCTCAGGAATCCCAGCGCGTGGCCGATCTCGTGCATGGCGACGCCGATAAAGTCGATCGCGTTGGCGGCGATGCCGTTGCCGGGATCGAAATCGAAGGTAAAGTCGCTATTGAACTGGATAAAGCCGTCGCAGTCGCCCAGGCAGCCGGGCAGTGACTGGCCCGGTGGTGCCAGGCCCAGCGCCTTGGCTTCCGCGTTGCTCATGTACAGGTACTGATTATTGTCGTCGCCGTTGTTGTCGATATACGGCACCGCGCTGCCGGGACCGTTCGGATTGTTGGCCGTATTGTTGATCAGTACGCCGAAATCGCCGCCGCCGGGCAGATGCGCCAGTGCCTGATTGTCGTAGGCCGAGGTGACGTCCTGCGCCAAGGCGTTGCGCACGTCGCCGTAGCGGTAGAACGCTTCGCTGGAGCCGGTCTGGCCCAGGATGCTGTTGCCCAGCGAATTGAAGCCGACCGTCAGTTCGATCGTGACGTTGTCTTTCAGCACGCGCGACCATTGCGCGGCGGCGGCCTGGAAGCCCTGCTGCGCCTGCAGCGAGGTGCCGGGAACGTATTGCAGGTTGAAGATGGGGGCGGCCAGGCAGGTCAGGGGCAGGCTGGCGGCCAGGCACAGGAAAAATGAACGGGCTTTCATGGTGGCTCCACGGAGTGAGGGGGTATGCCACCACCACGCAAAAAGCGTGCTCGTCTTTAATAATCAGGGACTTGCGTTGAGGACAGGGTGATCGACGCCGTGGATTGTCAGAAAGTCCGACAGCCAGGATATGCCGGCAAGAAATGAAAAAAGCCGCAAACTCGTGAAAGTTTGCGGCTTTTTGCGAATCCGGTAATGGTGCCCACGGAGGGACTCGAACCCCCACACCCAAAGGCACATGGACCTGAACCATGCGCGTCTACCAATTCCGCCACGTGGGCACTGATGCTGCTTGACAAGTAATACCTGCCAATTCTGCTATTATAGCGACTTGAAGAGTTTTGCGCCAGATGAGCTTTCGCTCCATACTGCACATCAACCCTGTACCGCTTTCCTGTAACGCCCCACCGTTGAAGGTGATTCGCTGCAAGAGACAAGGATTATAGAGCAATATTTGCCGATGTCAAATGCCTGGCGCGCTTTTCCACAAATTTTCATCAAGGAGCGAGCAGGCCTGTTTCCAGTACGCTGTCTGTTAGGCAAACCAAGGCGTCGTCCGGTACACTACGGCCTATCACCGTGTCAATTGACGGTGATGTCATCGGCCTGTTTTCCGTTTGATCACTGTCAATACAACTATAGAAATACTTTTGAGCCAAAATACCCACACCATCCCCAGCCGGGAGGACATTCTCGGCATATTCCGCAGCGTCAACGCGCCTCTCGATCCGCAGTCACTCGGGAAAACGCTGCAAGTGCATGCCGATTCCATGGATGTCCTGGTTCGTCGCCTGAAGGCGATGGAGCGCGACGGCCAGCTCAAGTCTGACGCCAGCGGCATCTTCAGCCTGGCCGACCAGAGCGCGCTGGTGGCCGGTCGCGTGACCAGCCACCGCGACGGTTTCGGTTTCGTGATACCCGACGACGCCAGCGCCGACCTGTTCCTGCCTGAAAAGGAAATGCAGAAAGTGCTGCATGGCGACAAGGTCATGGCCCGCATCGTCGGCACCGACCGCCGCGGCCGCCCGGAAGGCACGATCGTGGAAGTCACCTACCGCGCCAATACCCATGTGATCGGCCGTCTGATCCAGGAAAACGGCACCTGGGTGGTGGCGCCGGAAGACCAGCGCATCGGCCAGGACATCCTGGTCACCGGTTCGGTCGGCAAGGCGAAAGCCGGCCAGATCGTCAGCGTTGAACTGACCGAGCAGCCGATGCGCTTCAAGCAGCCGGTCGGCAAGATCGTCGAAGTGCTGGGCGCGCTGGACGACCCCGGCATGGAAATCGAAATCGCCGTGCGCAAGTTCAATGTGCCGCATATCTTTTCCGCCGCTGCCCTCAAACAAGCTGAAAAGCTGCCGTTCGAAGTGCGCGCCGCCGACCTGAAAGAGCGTGTCGACCTGCGCGACGTGCCGCTGGTCACCATCGATGGCGAAGACGCACGCGACTTCGACGATGCCGTGTACTGCGAGCCGGTCAAGATCGGCCGCACCAAATGCTTCCGCCTGATCGTGGCGATCGCCGACGTCAGCCATTACGTGAAACCGAACGACGCGCTCGACACCGACGCGCTCGAACGCAGCACCTCCGTCTATTTCCCGCGCCGCGTGATCCCGATGCTGCCGGAAAAACTGTCGAATGGCCTGTGCTCGCTGAACCCGGCGGTCGACCGTTTGACCCTGGTGTGCGACGCCGTCGTCAGCGAGAAGGGCGAGCTGAAAGCCTACCAGTTCTACCCGGCCGTGATCCATTCCGCCGCGCGCCTGACGTATGACGAAGTGGCCGCCGTACTGGGCAACACCAAGGGTCCCGAAGCCGCGCGCCGCGCCGATATCCTGCCGCACCTGCAAAACCTGGAACTGGTTTACCGCGCCTTGTTGAAAGCGCGCAGCGAGCGTGGCGCCATCGATTTCGAGACCAGCGAAACCTATATCGTCTGCAACAGCGCCGGCAAGATCGAAAAGATCATCCCGCGCACCCGCAACGAGGCGCACAAGATCATCGAAGAGTGCATGCTGGCGGCCAACGTGTGTGCGGCGGACTTGCTGCTGCGCCACAAGCATCCGGGCACCTACCGCATCCACGCCAGCCCGACCAAGGAAAAGCTCACGCAAGTGCGCACCTTCCTCAAGCAGGTCGGCCTGAACCTGACCGGCGGCGACACGCCGACAGCCACCGATTACCAGACCCTGATGCGGCAGATCAAGCTGCGTCCCGACGCGGCTCTGCTGCAGACCATGCTGCTGCGCTCGATGCAGCAGGCCGTCTACAGCCCGGACAATATCGGCCACTTCGGCCTGGCGTACGAAGCGTATGCCCACTTCACCAGCCCGATCCGCCGCTATCCCGACCTGCTGACGCACCGCGCCATCAAGGCTATCTTGCAAGGCAAGAAGTACGAGCCGAAACTGTCCGACAAGACCGTGCTCAACACCAACGTGTCGAACGCCACGCGCAAGCAGCAGGCGAAAGACAAGGCCGAAGGCAAGCCGAAGAAGACCGATCTGACCATCTGGGATGCTTTGGGTGTGCACTGTTCCGCCAACGAACGCCGCGCCGACGAAGCGTCGCGCGACGTGGAAGCCTGGCTCAAGTGCTATTTCATGCAAGACAAGCTCGGCGAGGAATTTACCGGTACCATCACCGGCGTGACCACCTTCGGCGTGTTCGTGCAGCTGGACACCCTGTTTGTCGAAGGCCTGGTGCACGTCACCGAGCTGGGTACCGATTACTTCCAGTACGACGATGCGCGCCATGAACTGCGCGGCGAACGCACCGGCAAGCGCTATCAATTGACCGACCGCCTGACGGTGCAGGTCGCCCGTGTCGACCTGGAAACGCGCAAGATCGATCTGCGCCTGGTGACGGAAGGCGAAGTGGCTGGCGAAGAAGTGTCGGACAAGCTGGCCGGTGGCAAGCGTAACAAGAAATCCATGGTCAAGCCCGGTCCCGCGACCGAGCAGCGCCATGAAATCAAGGCCGGCGGCGCCAATGGCAGCAATGGCGCAGCCAAGCCGAAACGCGGCAAGTCCGCCAGCAACACCCCAGTCGCGGCACCTGCCGCGGCGGCGCCACGCGCAGCAAGAACTGGTTCGAAAACAAGCAAGAAGAAGCGATAGAAGAAACGATACACCATGAAGAATAAAATGATTTTCGGCTTCCACGCCGTGACCTCGCGCCTGCGTCATGAAGCGTCGTCGGTGGAAGAAATTTTTGTCGACGCCAGCCGCGTCGACGGCCGCATGAAGGACATGATCGCCGCCGCCAAGGCAGCCGGCGTGCGCGTCATGCCCGTCGATTCGGCGCGCCTGGACAAGATCGTCGGCACCCGCCGCCACCAGGGCGTGATCGCGTTTGCCTCGCAACTGTCGCTGGCGCGTAACTTGGACGAACTGCTGGACGCCGTCGACGGCCCGCCGCTGCTGTTGATCCTCGACGGCATCACCGACCCGCACAACCTGGGTGCCTGCTTGCGCGTGGCCGACGGTGTCGGCGCACATGCCGTGATCGTGCCGAAAGACCGCGCCGTGGGCCTGAACGCCACCGCCGCCAAGGTCGCCAGCGGCGCCGCCGAGACCGTTCCGTATATCACCGTGACGAACCTGGCGCGCACCATGCGCGAGCTGAAAGAGCGCGGCATCTGGCTGATCGGCACCTCGGACGATGGCGAAAAAGGCCTGTACGAAGCCGACTTCACCGGCCCGACCGCGCTGGTGATGGGTTCCGAAGGCGAAGGCATGCGCCGTTTGACGCGCGACACTTGCGACATCCTCGTCAATATTCCGATGTTCGGCTCGGTCGAGAGTTTGAACGTGTCGGTCGCCTCCGGTGTGTGTCTCTACGAGGCACGTCGCCAGCGTATCGCGCTGGAAGCCTGAAAAACGTCCATGGCGGCGTTGCATTGCCTCGCCGTACTATTCGTACTGTCTTCGGCAATGCGCCTTGCCCTGAACGTTTTGTAGCGCTTCCAAAAAAGATCAGCCGCCGCCCTAGAGGCGGCGGTTGTTTATCTGCCTCTCCGGCAGCACGCCGCCGAATACGCTACCATTTGCATCCTGTCACCGATTAAGAACCACGTCCCATGTTCCACCACCTGCGCGAAGACATCAACAGCATCATCGAACGTGACCCGGCCGCCCGCAATGGCTGGGAGGTGCTGACCTGTTATGCCGGCCTGCACGCCATCGTCATGCACGGCTGGGCGCACTGGTGCTGGCTGCGGCGCATGAAGTGGCTGGGCCGCTTTATCTCGTATGTCGCGCGCATCATCACCGGCATCGAAATCCATCCCGGCGCCGTGATCGGCCGGCGCGTCTTTATCGACCATGGCTTCGGCGTGGTGATCGGCGAGACGGCGGTGGTCGGCGACGACTGCACCATCTACCAGGGCGTGACCCTGGGCGGCACTTCGCTGCACACGGGCAGCAAGCGCCATCCCACCCTGGAGCGCGGCGTGATCGTCGGCGCCGGCGCCCAGGTGCTGGGCAGCTTCACCGTGGGCGCCTACGCCAAGGTCGGCTCGAACGCGGTGCTGCTCAAACCCGTGCCGTCCGGCGCCACGGCCGTCGGCAACCCGGCGCATATCGTGCAGAAGGACCTCAACGCCCTGCGCGAAGGCAGTACCGCCCATCTGTTCGCCGCCTATGGCGTCACGCCGAACGGCGACGATCCGCTGTCGAAAGCGCTGCAGGGCCTGATCACGCACGCCGTGGCGCAGGAGCAGCGCATCGAAACCATCCTGGCGACCCTGAAGCGGGCCGGCATTTGCTGCCAGGGTGTGCCCGAGTGTGATAAATTGGATACGGAACAGATGAACAAGCTGGTGGACTAGTGAAAGAGGATGACGCATGAGTACTGAAGCAAGCGCAGCAAACACCGATAATCCCAACCTGCTCGACCCGTTCGAGATCCGCGTACTGGCCGTGCTGGCCGAAAAGGAAGCACTGACGCCGGACAGCTATCCGCTGTCGCTCAACGCCCTGACCAACGGCTGCAACCAGCTGTCCAGCCGCGATCCCGTGATGGCCCTGTCCGAAGAAACCGTGTACGACGTGCTGCAGCGCCTGATGCAGCGCAAGTTCGTCAACGGCATCACCCAGGCCGGCGCGCGCGTCGCCAAGTACGAACACCGCATGCGCATCAAATGGTCGCTGGAACAGGACAAGCTTGCCATCCTCACCATCCTGATGCTGCGCGGCCTGCAGACGGCCGGCGAAATCCGCAGCCGCAGCGGCCGCGTGCATGAGTTCAAATCCGTGGCCGAAGTGGAATCCGGCCTGCAGTTCCTGATCGACAAATACCCGCCGCTGGTGGCCAAGCTGGCCGTCGCCCCCGGCGCGAAAGAGCCGCGCTACGGCCACCTGTTGGGTGGCGCCGAAGCGCTGGCGCAGATCGAAACGGCGGCAGGCTACGCCGGCGCCGTCAGCGCGCCGCAGCAGGGCAGCAGGGTGGCCCAGCTGGAACAGGAAGTGCTGCAGCTGCGCAGCGATTTCGATGGCCTGGCGGCGCAGTTCGAGGCGTTCAGAAAGCAGTTTGAATAAGTCTGGCTTGGAGCCAGAGGCGCGCCATCACTGCGGCATATAAAATTTGAGATACAAGGTATCTCAATCATGCAATGGAGACCCAGGATGGCTACGACAACAATGGTCCACGTTCGCGTGGACGAGCAGCTCAAGGCAGATGCTACCGAGGCATTGAACGCCATGGGTCTGTCCGTTTCAGATGCGGTACGTGTTTTTTTGATGCGTGTGGTGGCAGAAAAACAGATGCCATTCACGCTCAAGGTACCGAACGAGGAAACACGTGCGGCCATGGCTGAAGCGGATGAGATTGCAGGCACGCGGCGTGCCCGTTTTGCGACTGCTTCTGAACTGTTTGATGACCTCGAAAAAGCCAGCAGCCAGTAAGCGAGCTCCTTTTCCAAGAGCGGCGGACTATGCCAAGTCTTTCCTGAAGGACTGGGAACGTCTGTCTCGTGCTGGGCGCTATGACATGCATCGTTTGAAAGAAGCGATGTCTGCTCGTGGCAAATGATATCGCTCTCGGCGCGGAATGGCTCGATCATCCGCTCATTGGCAACTGGGCGGGCCACCGGGAATGTCATATCGGGGGCGACTATCTGCTGCTCTACAAGCTGGACGACACCGCAAAACCTGGTTTGATCATCTTTGTACGTGCCGGCTCACATGCCGATCTCTTCGAGTAACTGACTAATTCGCCTGATAATTGGCCGGATCGATGGCCGGCGTGCCATGGTGGCCAAACACGTCGCCGCCGTTCGGGTGCTTTTGTGTGCGGCGCTTTTCCTCTGGCAGGATATTTATCTTGCTTTCAGCTGGCGCCAGTTCTTTCGCTTTTTCAGCGTCTACCTGATTTCGCGGCGCCGGCCGGTATCAGGCGGCCCGCACCACTCGCACGCTGTCACGCCCCTCGCGCTTGGACGCGTACAAGGCGGCGTCACCCAGTTCGAGCAGCGCGGATAAACTTGCCGGCGGCTGCTCGAACAGCGTGGCGCCCACGCTCAGGGTCACCGCCTTGGGCGTGGCAAACGCCTGCTGCGCCATCTGTCCGAACATGCCGCGCAAGGCATTCCCCAGCGTGACCACGCTGTCGCTGCTGGCGCCGCGCAGCAGGATCACGAACTCATCCCCACCCAGCCTGGCGGCCAGGGCGCTCTGCGGCAAGGTATTGCAGATCATTTCGCTCAGCGCCACCAGCAATCTGTCGCCGGCACTGTGGCCGTGCAGGTCGTTGACCTGCTTGAAGTTGTCGATATCGATCAGCAGCAAGGCACCGGGACTGTGCGGCGTGGCCTGTGCCAGCAGGCCGGGCGCGCGCTGGTCCAGGGCGCGGCGGTTGTACAGCGCCGTGAGCGGGTCGCGCGCGGCCAGCTGCCCGATGCGTTCTTCGCGGCGGTGGCGCTCCGTGCCGGTCATGGACAAGGCGATCAGCATGATCGCCATGGCGCCCTCCACCAGCGAAATCCGGATCACCTCGCCATGGAAGGCGGCCAGGTCGACGAAGGCATCGAGCGCAACGATCGATGCGGCCTTGGCAAAGTAAAACAGGCCATGCAGCAGCAGGACGTAGCGCAGCTGCACCGCGCCCACACTCAGTGAAACGCCATGGGGGCGCAGCAGGAAGCTGGCGCGCAGGCTGACGCCTGCAATGAGCAGCGACTGGATGACGAACATGACCCTGGACCACCACGCCGCGTCGGGCAGCAGCAGCACGGCCAGCCAGGCAAGGGCAAGCAGGTACCACGCGCGCGACAGGCGCGTGTCCGTGAACCTGGCGACGCCAGCCAGGAACAGCCAGTGGGCGGCGATCAGCAAGCCGTTGGCAAACCAGATACCGATCAGCAAGTAGCCGCTGGTGCGCAGCAGGGCCAGGGTGCAGCCGACGGTGATGACGGCGAACCCCGCGCTCCAGAACAGCAGCGATTTTTCGCGCACGCTGCGCCACTCCACGGCCAGGTAAAGCGCGGCGGCAGCGGCCAGCGCGGTCGAGAGGATAAGGATGGTGGAGGGATCGAGTGCCATGTATCAGGAGGGACGTGAGTATCCTCGGATTAACCGATGAAGTGAGGGACGCTATTTTAGCGTTCTTCACGACAAGTGTAGCCCATCTTTATCGACCACAAGTATCAAGCTGGAGGCGATGTCTCACCCGCTGGCTGAAGCTTATGAGATTGCAGGCACGCGATGTGCCCGTTTTGCTACAGCGGCTGTTGCGTCACCTTCTGAAACTGACTAATTCGCCGGATAATTCGCCGGATCGATGGCCGGCGTGCCATGGTGGCCAAACACGTCGCCGCCGTTCGGGTGCTGTTGTGTGCGGCGTTTTTCCTCCGGCGGCGGACTGACCAGCACGATGGACGCTTCCCGAGGGTTGCGCAGGTTGACCGCCGCGCTGACGCCGCCATCGCGGTAGCTGCCCATCAAGCCGATGGCGATTTGCACGAACCAGGTAGCCGCACCCGTGTTGCCGAGACGCCGGTCGGTGTCGATCCACTGTGCGGGGTTGCCGCTGTCGAGTTCGGTGCCGCCATCTTCTGCGTGCTTCATCAAGGTCCTGTGCAGCGTGATTAACTGTTGCGTGTCGCCGCCGGTGGCGGCCACCAGGCGTGCCGGCGCCGCCGGCCGTTCTGTCTCGGGCAGGCTGCGCAGCGCTTCCCGCCAGCCCGCCTGCAAAGCCTGTTCGCGCTGGTCGCGGCGCGTCAGGAGCTTGCCGTCCGCGTCGACCATTGTCACGAAGGTGGGGCGGTGGATAAAGCCCAGGGTGGGCAGGCGGTCCAGCTGGGCCAGCTGTTCACGGTTGAAAGGCATCGGAAACCAGGGCGTCGGCTGCCAGTCCTTCGGCGGGTGGTAATTGCGGCCATGCAGCTTGTCGAGCCGGCTGAAGCTGCCGGTGCCGCGAATATCGGTACGGCGGGCGAACTGGGCGGCGACGGGCAGCCATTCTTCGATGGTGGGTACGCGTCCAACGGATGAACCGGCGTTCGATACCGGGACTTTACGTGTCAATTCATCATAAGCAAGATACAGTCGCCGCGCCACGCCGTAGTTGTTGAGGTCGTCGACACTGTCCTCGGGCGGCGCATCGTCAAACGCAAACTTGCGCACGGCATCGATGCGCTCGCGCCGGGCCAGCACGAACAGGGCAGAGGCATCTGGCATTTCGGGGATGTAATAGCCGTTCCTGACCAGCGATGGTGATCCATCAGGACGGTACAAGTCGCGCGTGGACATGCTGTCCTCGGAATTGAGCACGATGTAAGGCACATCGGGGTTGGCATCGAAAAAGGCAAATACATCTCCAAGGATACGGTCAGGATATTCGCCAAAGCGGCGTGCGCCCGCGAGAAACAGATGCCAGTGCAGGCCGGAGGGGGCGGCGCCAGCAGCCAGGCCTATTGTGGGAGAATCGGGTGTATCCAGCATGTCCGTATCATGAATGGACGGCTCGGCATTAAACACGGGCACGCCAAAATACATGGGGGTCTCCCGTGCACCATTTTCCAGCGTGTCGCCACCACGGCCACCAGCAATGCCCGATCTTTCCATTTCATCCCATGTATATTTTTGAATATCCTGCTCGCGTATGCTGGCATGCGGGTTTCCCTTTTGCAGGGCTTCCCATAGTTTGCCCTGACGATATTTATCCAGCGTCACGCCCATGCCGATTACCTCCAGTACATACTCGCGCCGGGATTGCTCGCTGACGGGTGCTGCTTGGGTGATCGGCTTGGCTGCTGGGGCCGGGCTCTGCTGATTGAACCAGCGCGTGCCGAGCAAGCTTGCGGCAACAATAGGCGGTATCAGCAAGAGCGATTGAAGGTACTTCCCTGTCCGGCTGGTCATCGTATGGTCCTCTAAGAACGGCATGGGGATGGATGGCATGTTTTTCATTTTGGACTATCGTTGATGGCCCGTCGGCCGAGAGGAGGGAGCACAGATTCTGTGCGTCGCCCATTGACCGTTTCGCACACTACTGTGGACGGCAAACCCGCTTGCAGAGCCGGAATGCACGTAGGTAATTCTCCAGAGCTATAGTAGTGAGCATTCCCCTCAATAAGTTCTTTGCGTGCCGAAGGCTCTGTGGCCCAATAGGGGGCAAATTGCGCGAGAAAAACTTTCCATCTCAATATCGATGGACGTTCAAGTACTTTGATATTTTTTTGCAACCGCCAATCCGCCACCGCACACAAATACCGGTAAAACTTGGGATCACTGCTTGCTTTGCCGCCGCCAATCGCCACGTCATACGCGGTCACATGGCAATGATTTTCCGCGTTGCCGATAATCGCGCCGTGGAAGGACTTGGGGCTGATTTCATGCTGCCAGCGCTTGCGCGCCGCATTGGGCGTTTCCAGGGGATCGATATACAGCTGGTCGCCGCCGTACGGGTAGCGCGCGACACGTTCGAGCTTGCGCCAGTCTCCTGGCGTCTTGCCCAGATTGAGTGCTTGCTCCACCTGTTTGTGCGCAGCCGGGCTGAAAGGGCCATAGTCATGTACTGCTTTCCGGTCAGGCTCGGCACGAGGATCCGTGACGACTTCTCTCGGAAGCTTGCGCAAGCCCTGGCCGCTGGTCACGGCGATGGCGGCGTCGATCGGGTCGACTTCTTCGCACGGGCCTTGCTCCTTGCGCGGCAGCGTGGTCTGGCTTGAGTCGGCGGGGAACTGGCCGGGACGCAGTTCTCCGCCATCGAGCACGGCGGCCGTGGGCACGTTCAGCGCTTCGCCGTTGATGGTGCGCAGGCCTTCACGCCGGCCCGCTTCGGTCGAAAAGATATTCCATTTGCCGGGCGGGACGGGCGGCCACCGGGCCTCGTCGTGGCTGGCGCGATGACCCCGGTTGGCGCCGGCCACATGGGCGTGGTCGTCCTCGCCATCGAGGCGCAGGGCGAAATCGTGCGGCGGCAGGCCGACCAGCACCGGGCCGGTGGTTTTCTTTGCCGGATCGAGGCGCCGTTTGGCGGTAAACACGCGCTGGTAAAATCCCGCGCCCAGCTCCCGCAAAGGCTGGCGGCGCTGATATTCCTTTTCCCAGTAGGTGGGGCCGTCGCCCCAGATGCTTTTTTCCTTCTTGCCTTTTGTCGTCGACAGGCGGTTGCCGCCCAAGTGATCGGGCACGCCCTGCCAGCCGATGCCCTGCATATTGTCCAGCGCGACCGTCATGTCTTCCGGGCAGAAGTACAGATACACCTTGCCGCGGTTGTCGCGGTCCGCCTCGGCTTTCCACGGTGCGCCTGCCATGCCGTGGCACAGCGTATCGTCCTTGATCTGGCCGAAGGCGGGCGTGGCGTGCTTTTTCGCGACCACGCCCTGCACGATATTCACCAAGGTCTGCAGGCGGGCATGGAAAGTCTGGCGGTTGTTGATGGCGTCATATTTGCCTTCCATCGCCGGGTCCTGGCCGCCGCCAAAGATTCGGCTTGTTTCGATGGTGCCGAAAAACATGGTGGTCTCTTCCACCAGGCTGTAGGGCGGATGCGTGAGGATCAGGGTATCGGCCGGCCGCTTGCCTTCGTCCAGCAAAAATGCTTGCGCCAGCAGCGAAATCAGGCAGCCCTGGCTGTGCGCGACGATGGAGACCACTTCGTTGCTGTCGTAGTCGCGGATCATGGCGATCAGGGCCGCCAGGCGCCTGGCGGCCAGCACCATGTACATGCGTCCCGGCGCCGTCATCAATGGCCGCACCGGATCGCCGCCCACGTCGAGCGGCGAATACAGACCCTTGTTCCACATGTCGGGCAGGGTATTGGTGGCGTTGCCGAAGGGGCCGCCATTTTTCGACATGTCCTTGTCGAGCCGGTTGCCGTGGCGGTCGGTGTTCTGGCCATTGACGACCTTGGCCGCATTGCTGCGCTCCCGGAAGCCCCAGTAAAACGGGATCACCGGGCTGTTGGTGGTATCGACCAGATGGCGCCTGAAGTAGATCGCATCC
The DNA here is from genome assembly GCF_049896105.1 of Janthinobacterium sp. PSPC3-1. NCBI lineage: Bacteria > Pseudomonadati > Pseudomonadota > Betaproteobacteria > Burkholderiales > Oxalobacteraceae > Janthinobacterium > Janthinobacterium sp. PSPC3-1. Next base: position 149,172 of record NZ_JAFCTQ010000004.1, read on the forward strand.
GGGTCCGGCTCCAGCTTGTCCTTGTCGCCTGGCTGCGGCATGCGCCAGACTGCGGGGCGCAAGATCGCCGGCCCGCCTTCACGCATGCCATACAGGCGCGCATCGAGCCCCTGGCACAGTCCCTTTTCAATCGCCTCGAAGCTGGTGCCCACATCGTTGACGCCGTGGATCACGATCACATTGCCGGGCAGCTCGCGCCGCACGCGTACATGCGCCAGTTGCTGCGGTGGACGTCCACACTGCAGCAGCGCCTGTTCGCTGCCGGTCACATAGGGAATCTTCGGATATGCCATCGCCGCGCCTGTGTTCCATGCTGCTGGGAAACACAGTGTAGGGCGATGGCGGCTGCTTGCAGTGGCTCAGTTAGTGCTTGTTTGCGGTGGCGCAAGTGGGACTAGCGTTCCCCCAGCGACTCCGAAAACGTCTTGGTGATCGGTTTCGTCAGATAACGCAGCACCGTCTTGCGGCCCGTGTTGATTTCCACCGTGGCCGTCATGCCGGGCTGGATCAGGATCGGTTCGCCGTTCTTGCCCATCAGATTGCGCCCGCTGGTCTTGATCTGCACGCGATAGTAGGGTTGTTCGTTGCCCTTGTTGTCTTCGCTGAGGGTATCGGCGCTGATATAGCTGACGGTGCCGCGCAGGCGGCCGTAGATGGCGTAGTCGTAGGCGTCCAGTTTCACGGCGGTGGGCAGGCCCGGCTTGATAAAGGCGATATCGGCCGGCTTCACCTTCGCCTCGATGATCAGGTCGTCGTCGGTGGCCACGATCTGCAGGATCTCTTCGCCGGGCTTGGCCACGCCGCCCAGGGTGGTGAGCCTGACGTTGCGCACGATGCCGCCGGTAGGCGCGTAGATATCGGTCGAACCGAGCTGCTCCTTGCGCTGGGTGACCGTCTGCAGCACGCTGGCCAGGTCTTCCTGGGCTTTCACCAGGTCGGTCTGGGATTCTTGCAGATACTTGTTGCGGCGGTTCGTGATCTGCGCCTGGATGTCGACCACCTGGCGCTTGAGTTTCAATATTTCGGCACGGCTCACGTCGCCCGTTTCCAGCAGCGGCAAGTTCATTTCCAGCTCTTCCTTGATCAACTGCATGCTGCTGCCTAAAGCGCTCACTTCCGCCTGTACCGCTCCCTGGCGCTTGCCGAACAGGGCCAGCTGGTTGGCGCGGAACTCGGGAAAATCCTGCAGTTCCGGCGGGAACTTCGGCGTGCCGCCAAATACTTCGGCCTGCAGGCGCGCCACGGCCGCCTTCAGGCCGGCCGCCTTGGCCGTGCTTTCCAGGTAGCTCGATTCGGCCCGCGTGCGGTCGAATCGTGCCAGCAGGGCGCCGCGCTTGACGATGCTGCCCTCGTGCACGCGCAATTCGGCCAGCACGCCGCCGTCGGCCACCTGGATGATCTGGTTGCGCGAGCTGGCGATCACCTGGCCGTTGGCGCGCGTTACCTGGTCCAGTTCCGCCCACGAGGCCCAGCCGATCACGCCCAGCAGGGCGATGCTGCAGGTCCAGATCAGCGTGCGGCCCCGCCTGGCCTCTTTCTTGACCTCGATTTTCGTGACCCGATTCAGGTTGTTCATGCCACGGCTCCTTGTACAACGACGGGGGCGGGCGCCGGGGAAGCCGGTACCACCTGCGGTTTTCCCGACAGTTTGGCCAGCACCGCGTCGCGCGGGCCGTCCAGCAGCACGCGGCCGGCCTGCAGCACCACCAGCCGGTCCAGCAAGGGCAGCAGGGCGTTCTTGTGGGTGGTGGCGACCATCGTCACGCCTTCGGCCGACAATTCACCGAGCAGGGCCACGATGCGCGCTTCGGTCTTGGCGTCCATCGCGCCGGTCGGCTCGTCCAGCAGCCAGATCTTCGGTTTCGCCAGCAGCATGCGCGTGACCGCGATCAGCTGGCGCTGGCCGCCCGACACGCCGCGCCCCCCTTCGGTAATGGCCAACGCCAGGCCGCGCGGCTGGCCGGTGATCAGGTCGATCAGGCCCGTGCGCCGGGCGGCCGCCAAAATAGCTTCCTCGCCAGGATCGGCCAGGCCCAATAATAGATTGTCGCGCAGGGTACCGCTGAACAGCCGCGTATCCTGCGGCAGGTAGCCGATCATTTCACGTACCACCGGCGGCGCCAGCAGGGCCATGTCGACATCGCCCAGGTACACTTTGCCTTCGGACGGCTGGAACAGGCCCGAAGCGAGTTTGAGCAGGGTGCTCTTGCCGGAACCGATGGCGCCCACCAGGCCGACTTTTTCGCCGGGGCGTATCGCCAGCGCATCGATCTCCAGCGCCACCTTCTGCGCGCCGCCGTAGGAAAAGCGGATGCGTTCGAAGCGCAGGCCCTTGTCCAGGCCGCGCGGCGTCAGCGCATGGGCCGCGTTGTCCGCTTCATTGGGCAGGCTGATCACCTGTTCCAGGCCGTCGATGGCGGCGCGCGCATGCGCCCATTGCACCATCACGGCGGGCAGCTGCACGATCGGCATCAGGGCGCGGTTGCTGATGATGGTGCAGGCCATCAGCGCGCCCATGGTCATCTGGTTTTCGGCCACGAACCAGGCGCCCATCGAGATCAGGGCCACGTTCGTCAGCTGCTGGAAGCCGGCCGTGATGTTTTGCGACAGGGCCGCGTAGTCGCGGATATTCTGCTCCGCGTGGCTGGTCTCGGCCACCAGTTCGCCCCAGCGCGCCTGCATCATCCATTCGGCGCTGCTGCCCTTGAGGGTTTCGACGCCGTCGACCGCTTCGACCAGCAGGCCGGCCTTGCGGTTGCTGGCATTGAGGTTGTTGCGCGTATGCGCCTGGATGGCGCGCTGGAACATCAGTCCGCACACCAGGGCCAGCGGCAGCGCCACCAGCGGCACCACCACCAGCCAGCCGCCGATGATGGTGATCATGATCAAAAACAGCAGCGCGAACGGCACGTCGGTCAGCACGAACAGCGAGGTGGAGGTCAGCACGCCGCGCACCATTTCAAAGCCTTTCACCTGCGCCGCCAGGGTGCCCACCGAGGCTGGACGCACTTCCATGCGGATGCCCAGCATGCGCTGGAAAAACCACTCCGACAATTCATGATCGACCTCGTTGCACGAGTGGTCGACGATGCGGCTGCGCACCTGCTTGAGGATGAATTCCAGGCCGATCGACAGCGCCACGCCCACCACCAGCACCCACAAGGTGGAAAAGCTCTGGTTCGGAATCACGCGGTCGTAGACCTGCATCGAAAACAGGGAAGTGGCCATGGTCAGCAGGGTGACGATGGCGGTCGCCAGCACGGCGTCGACAAACACGCTTTTTTTCAGCCACAGCGCGCGCCGCACCAGGTCCAGGGCGCCGAGCTTGCCGGCGCCCTGGGCGTTGCGCCTTGGCAGGCCCACGCAGGCCAGGCCGGCCAGCGACGCCAGCAGCAAAGGGCGGCCATCCATGCCTTCGCCGCGCCAGGCGCCGTCGCCGGCGCGCGCCTGCAGCAGGCCCCAGCCGGTACTGTCGCTATGGATGGCGAAGGGCAGCTCGCCCGGCGTCGGATCGTGCAGCAGGCGCGCCGCGCCTTCCAGGCCGGCCGCCTGCCAGACCTGGCTCAATACCGCCGCGGCGCCGCCGTCTTCGTCCAGGTGGTCCAGCTGGCGCTGCAGGTCGGCCAGGCGGGCGGCGGCCAGGTGCTGGCCGGTAAGCCGCGCCGCCTGGTCGACCAGTGGCAGCAGGCCGTGTTTGATGGAAGTGTCCATGCTGTCTCCTTGATGCATGTGTTCAGTTGGATGGCGCGGTGCGGCCGGCCAGGGTGCCGGTTTGCGCCGCCAGGCGCAGGCTGGCGGCGATCGCCTGGGCGCGCGTGTCTTCCAGCACGAACTGCGCCTGCGTGGCTTCGCGCACGGCGTTGAGCACGTCGTTCCAGCTCTTGCGGCCGATCACGTACTGGCGCGCATACGATTCGAACACCTGGGTCGAGGTGGTGCTCGATTCGCCCGCATTGCCCAGGCGCTCGCGGCTGGATTCGGCCTCGTTCCAGTCGATGGTGAAGCGTTCGCGCACGTCGCGTTCGGCCGCGTCGTGGGCCGAGCGGGCGCCTTCGCGCCGCGCCACGGCGGCGTCGACGCCGGCCTTGGCCGACAGGCCCGCGCCCGGCTGCGCCTGCAGCACCAGCATGGCGCGCGTGCGGTTGTCGGCGTTGATGCCGCCGGTGGGTTTTTCCACGCGCAGCAGCACCTTCGGCATGTAGGCCGAACGCTGCAGGGCGATCTCGGAGTCGGCCGCCTGCGCCTCGAAGTCGAGCCGGCGCAGGGTCGGCGAATAGGCCACGGCCTGGCGCATCACGCGTTCCAGGTTGGCGTCCGGCAGCGGCTCGCCCACGCCGATGCCGGCCGGGGTGACGATGCGCACCGGTTTGCCGGCCAGCTGCGACAGCTGCGCCAGCGCATTGGCCAGCGCCTGGCGCGCGTTCGACACGTCATTGGCGGCCTGATAGGCGCGCGATTCGGCCAGGCGCTGGTCGGTTTGCGAGCTGACCGACTGCTCCACGCGGCGCCGTATCATGTCGAGCAGGCGGTCGTGTTCGGCCATGCCGGTCTGGGCCACCTGCACGCGCGCCGTCTGGCGCAGCGCTTCGGTGTAGGCCGCGATCACGCGCAGTGACAAGGTCAGGCGTTCTTCCTCGATGCCGGCGCCGGCCGCGTCGACCCGGCTGCCCGCCGCATCGATACCGGCGTCGATCCGTCCGCCGCTCCACAGCGGCTGGTCGATGCGCACCACGCCGCCGGTTTCCTGCGAGCCGGTCGGCACTTCGGCCGACAGGCTGGGAAAGCGCTGCCACTGCGCGCCATCGAGGTCGGCCCGCGCGGCGGCCTGCACGGAGCGTTTGCCCTGGATCGCGGGGTGGCTTTGCAGCGCTTGCCGCAGCACCTGGTCGAAGCTCCAGGCGGTGGCGCTTTGCGCCTGCGCGCAAGGGGAGGTGAAGGCCAGGCTCGCGGCGGCCAGCACGGCCACGAGACAGGTCGGGAAGCCGCGCGGGGAGGCGCGGCCTGTGGTCGAAACTGGTAAAACAGGTAATCTCATTGCGTCTTTCTGGCCCTTGGGTGCCTGCGGATTCAAGAGATGGCGGGGGCTGCCGGCGCCCCCGCCTGCGACTGCCGATCGCCGCGATCAGACGATGAAGTTGGCCGCCGTCAGTTGCGTGATATTGACGTTGCTGAGCAATACCAGCGCCGTATCGAGCGACTGCGCCGAACTCAGGTCGCTCGAGTGGTAGACCGTCACCGCGCCGCCATTGTCGATATCGCGGATCACGATATAACCCTGGCCCGACAGCACGCTGTTGTCGGCCGCAATCGCGCTGGCCGCCGCACCGATCGACACCGCCGTTTCATTGAAAATGAAGATGTTGTCGTTGCCGAAGTCGGTGCCCAGCGACACGCCGACCGCCACCGACGCCGTCAGGTCGGCAATCGCCGACATGTCGATCACGTCGCCGCCGGCGGCCGGCAGGCCGCCCTGGAAGTCGGACAGGATCTGCGGGCTGTGCTGTGCCAGCTGGCTCAAGGTGAACAGCTGCGCCGCGTCGGTCAGGTCGGCCTGGGCTTGCGCCGCAGCCGCCGTCGCCGCACTGGCATTGGCGGCCACTGTCAGCGATGCGGCGTCCGTCAGGTCGGCCGTTGCCTGCACTTGCAGTGCGCTGGCGATGGCCGCATCGGCCGCCACGCTCAGGGCTTGCGCGTCGGTCGCTTGCGCCGCGTTGGCGGCGGCGGTGGCCGCTGCCGCGTCAGCCTGCGCTTGCAGGGTCAGGGCACTGGCGTCGGTCTGGTCGGCGATCGATTGCAGGCCGGCCGCCGTTTGCGCATCGCTGGCGGCGATGGCGCCCAGCGCGCCGGCGTCGGTTTGCGCCGCCACGGTGATCGCCTGCAGCATCGCCGCTTGCGCCGCGTCGTAGGCCGCCAGCGCCTGCACGGCGGCGGCATCATCGGCTTGGGCCGCGTTATACGCCGCCAGGGCGGCGGCGGCATTCTGGCTGGCGACGGCGGCTGCCGCATCGTCGGCCAGCGCGGCTTGCAGCGCCGCCTGCGAGTTGGCGGCCTGGATCGCGGCCGCCGCTGCGGCGGCATCGGCCGTCTGTGCGGCGCTGGCAGCGGCCAGCGCGGCGCTGGCGGCATTGGCGGTGGCTGCCGCATTGGCGTCATCGGCCAGGGCGGCGTCGCGCGCGGCCACGGCGGCGTCATCGTTTTGCGCCGCGGTGGCGGCGGCCTGCGCAATGACGGCCTGTGCGGCCGCTTGCGCGGCGGCGTCATCGTCCGCTTGCGCGGCCTGGGCGCTGGCCTGGGCCTGTGCGGCGAATTGCACGGCGGCGGCGGCGCTGGCGTCGTCGGCCAAGGCCGCATTGTAGGCGGCCAGGGCGGCGGCGGCATTGGCGGCGGCCGCTTGCGCGGCGGCGTCGTCGTTTTGCGCGGCGGCGAGCGTGGCGGCGGCCTGCGCCGCTTGGGCGGCAGCGGCCAGGGCGGCCGTATCGGCGGCTTGCGCCGCCTGTGCCGCGCTGGCTGCCACCAGCGCTGCCTGGGCCGCATTGGCGGCGGCTGTATCGGCGGCCAGCGCCGCGTTCAGGGCGGCCAGGGCGGCGGCGGCGTTGGCGGCGGCCTGGGCGGCGGCGGCATCGTCGTTTTGCGCAGCCGCGGCGGCAGCGACGGCATTGGCCGCTGCTGCGGCGGCGGCCAGGGCGGCCGCATCGTCGTTTTGCGCCGCTTGTGCGGCGGCGGCGGCCACGGCGGCGACAGCGGTTGCCTGCGCGGCGGTGGCGTCGTCGGCCAGCGCCGCATTCAGGGCGGCCAGGGCGGCGGCGGCGTTGGCGGCGGCCGCTTGCGCGGCAGCGTCGTCGTTTTGCGCGGCGGTGGCGGCGGCGACTGCCGCAGCGGCGTTGGCGGCAGCGGCCAGGGCGGCCGTGTCGTCGGCTTGCGCCGCCTGGGCGGCGGCGGCGGCCAGCGCCGCATTGGTGGCGGCGGTGGCGGCGATGGCGTCGTCGGCCAAGGCGGCATTGAGCGCGGCCAGCGCGGCGGCGGCGGCCAGTGCGGCCTGGGCGGCCGCGGCGTCATCGTTTTGCGCACCGGTGGCGGCGGCCAGCGCATTGGCTGCCAGTGTGGCGGCTGTGAGTGCGGCGGCATCGTCATTCAAGGCCGCTTGCGCGGCGGCGGCGGCCACGGCGGCAGTGGCCGTGCTGACGGCGGCCGCGTCAGCCGCCAGGGCGGCGTTGAGCGCGGTGAGCGCGGCGGCGGCGTCTGCCGCAGCCTGGGCGGCGGCGGCATCGTCGTTTTGCGCGGCGGTGGCGGCGGCCAGCGCCACTGCGGCAGCGGCAGCGGCGGCAGCGGCAGCCACGTCGTCGGCGGTGGCAGCGGCTGCGGCGGTGGCAGCCGTGGCGGCAATCGCCGCGGCGTTGGCGGCGGCCGCGTCATCGGCCAGCGCGGCGTTCAGCGCGACCAGGGCGGCGCCTGCGCTGGCGGCAGCGGCGGCGGCGGCCGCATCGTCGTTTTGCGCCGCCGTTGCCGCGGCCTGCGCGATGGCGGCGGCGGCTTGTGCCGCACTTGCCGCTGCGTCGTCGGCCAGCGCCGCCTGCAGCGCCGCCTGGGCCACGGCGTCGGCGGCGGCTGCAGTGGCTGCCGCTGCGTCGTTGGCCAGCGCATTGTTGTAGGCGGTGAGGGCGGCGGCGGCGTTGGCGGCGGTAGTGGCGGCCAGCGCCAGTGCGGCGGCGGCCAGCGCCGCCGCGTCGTCGTTCTGTGCGTTGGTCGCAGCCGCTTGCGCGGCCACGGCGGCCGCCTGCGCGGTGACGGCGGCGGCGTCGTCGGCCAGGGCCGTGTTCAGCGCGGCCAGCGCGGCGGCGGCGGCCGTGGCGGCGGTGGCGGCGGCCGCATCGTCGCTTTGCGCGGCGGCGGTGGCGGCGGCCGAAATGGCGGCCTGGGCGGCGGCGGCTGCCGCTGCCAGGTCGTCCGCTTGCGCCGCATTGGCGGCCACCAGCGCTGCTGCGGCGGCGGTGGCGGCTGCAGCAGCGGCGGCATCGTCGGCCTGCGCGGCGTTCAAGGCGGCCAGCGCGGCGGCGGCATCGGCATTGGCCTGGTTGGCGGCGTCGACGGCGGAGCGCGAATTGATCACCACCAGCGCGTCGGCGTCGGCCACGCTTTGCAGGCTGAGGGCATTGGCGTCGGCGGCGACGGCAATGTTCAGGTCGCCGATCGCCGCATTCAGCGCCGTGTTGGCGACGACGGCGGCGGCGTCGTCGTTCAGCGCCGCCAGCGTGGCGGCCAGCGAGATACCTGCGACGTGTGCGGCATTGGCGGCGGCATTGTCGTCATTGAGCGCCGCATTGGCTTGCGCCAGCGCCGTGGCGGCGGCATTGTCGTCATTGAGCGCCGCATTGGCTTGCGCCAGCGCCGTGGCGGCAGCGGCGGCGATGAAGGCGGCGGCGCCATCAAGCAGCAGTGCGGCGTCGGCGGCGTTTTGCGCAAGCACGGCGGCTGTCGCCGCGGCGGCAGCTGCGGCGTCGTCCGCCTGGGCATTGGTGGTGGCCAGCAGCGAGGCCGCCGCCGTGGCGGCGGTGGTGGCGACGGCGGCATCGGCGGCGAGGGCCGCGTTCAGGGCCGCCAGCGCGTTGTTGGCGGTGACCACGGCGGCGGCGGCGGTGGCGTCCAGCGCCTGCGCCGCCTGCGTGACGGCCAGCGACAGGCCGGCTACCGTGGCGGCGGTGGCGGCGGCCAGGTCGTCGGCCTGGGCCGCTGCCGTGGCGGCGGCCGACAGCGCGGCGACATTCGCGGCGACGGCGGCGGCCGTATCGGCGGCGATGGCGGCATTGGTGGCGGCCAGCGTGTTGGCGGCGTTGATTGCGGCGTTCGCTGCGGCGGCATCGTCGGCCAGCGCGCTGTTCAGGGCGGCGATGGCATTGTTGGCGATGGTCACCGCGCTGGCGGCGGCCGCATCGGCCTGCTGGGCGGCGCTGGCGGCCGCCTGCGAGGCGGCGGCCGTGGTGGCGGCCAGTGCGGCGGCGGCGTCATCGGCCACGGCGGCGGCGGTGGCGGCATTGGCCAGCACGGCGTTGGCGGCGGTCGAGACGGCGGCGGCGTCGGCGGCCAGGGCGGCATTCAAGGCGCTCAGCGCATTGGCGGCGGTGGCGGCGGTCGATGCGGCCGCCGCATCGGCGGCCTGCGCGGCCTGGGTGGCGGCCAGCGAAGTGGCCGCCACGGTGGCGGCGGCGGCGGCGGCGGCGTCGTCGGCCAGCGCGGTTTGTGCGGCGGCCTGCGACAGCGCCGCTTGCGCAGCGGCGGCAGTGGCGGCGTTATCGGCCGCTATCGCCTGGTTGAGCAGCGCCAGCGAGGCGGCCGACCTGGCGACCGCGGTCGCGGCATTGGCGTCGTCGGCAATGGCCCCATCGGCGGCGGCGCGCGACAAAGTGGCGGTGGTGGCGGCCACCGTGGCGGCCAGGGCAGCGACCACGTCGAGCGGCCGCGAGGCCGAGTAGGCGGCAGCGGCGGCAGCGGCGGCAGCGTCATTGTTGGCGGTGACGGTCAAGGCGGCGGCGTCGGTCAGGGCGGCCACCGTGGTCGCCAGCAGGGCTGCGGTGGCGTCCAGCGTGTGCGCGGTGCCCAGCACCACGGCATCGAGCACCGCGGCCAGCGCATTGGTGGTGGTGACGGCGGCCGCGTCGGCGGTCGCAATCAGTTGCAGCGCGGCGGCGTCGGTCAGGTTGGCCGTGTTCTGCAAGGTCGCCGCCGTGGCCGCGTTGACCGTCGACACCAGGCCCAACGCGACGGCGTCGGTCAGGTTGGCGGTGGCGGCGGCCGCATTGGCCGCCTGCGTGGCGGCGGTCGAGATCGTGCCCAGTGCGACGGCATCGGTCAGGTTGGCCGTCGCCTGGGCGGCGGCGGCGGCCGTATTGGCGGCTGTCGAGACCAGGTTCAGGGCGACGGCGTCGGTCAGGTTGGCGGTGGCCTGGGCCGTGGCGGCCAGCGCCGCATCGGCGGTGGCGATCAGGCCCAGCGCGGCGGCGTCGGTCAGGTTGGCGGTCGCCTGCGCGGCATTGGCTGCGGCCGTGGCGGCGGTCGAGACCGTGCCCAGCGCAACAGCGTCGGTCAGGTTGGCCAGGTTGGTGGCGGCGGTGGACGCGGTGGCGGCGGCGGTCGAGATCACGCCCAGCGCGACGGCGTCGGTCAGGCTGGCGGTGGCCTGGGCGGTGGCGGCCAGCGCGGCATCGGTGGTCGAGGTCACGCCCAGCGCGGTGGCGTCGGTCAGGTTGGCGATGGTCTCCAGCGCATTGGCGGTGGCGGCGTCGGCCGTCGAAATCAACCCGAGCGCGACGGCGTCGCTGGCGTCGGCGGCAGCCTGGGCGGCCGTGGCCGCAGCTGCTGCGGCGGTGTAGGCCGTGCCCAGCGTCACGGCGTCGGTCAGGTTGGCGGTGGCTTGCGCGGCGGCGGCCAGCGTGGCCGACGTCGCGCCCAGCAGCGTGGCGTCGGTTTGCCCGGCCAGCACCACGGCGGCGGCGGCGGCCACGGCGTCGGCGGTGGAAATCACGCCCAGCGCATCGGCGGCGGCGACGGCCGATGCGGCGGCGGCGGCGGCGGCGCTCACCGCGCTCAGGTCGACCCCGGCCAGCAGGGCGGCGGTTTCGGCATCGCTGACCGCCTGTGCCGCAATGGCGGCCAGCGCCGCGGCGTCGGTCGCGTCGGCGATTGCCTGCAGGTTTTGCGCGGTGATGGCGTCGGCGGCCGAGACCAGGCCCAGCACATTGGCGTCGGTGGCGTCAGCCAGGGCGTCGGCCGCATCGGCCAGCACCTGCAGATTGTTGACGATGACGGTCAGGTCGGCGACATTGGCCTGGCTGGCCGTCAGTTGGGCGGCAATCGCGGCCAGGGAGCTGGCGTTGGCGGCGCTGATGTCCGCATTCAGGTTGATGCCGGCGGCATTCGCATTGGCGGTGGCGGCATTGGCGGCGGCCGCATCATAGGCAGCCTGCAACGTGGGGACATCGGTCATGTCGGCCACCGTCTGCGCGTTGGCCGCGACGGAAGCGGCCGTGTTCGAGGCGGCTTGCAGCGCGTTGGCGTCGGTGGCGTCGGCCAGCGTCTGCGCGGCCAGCGCGGCGGCGGCGTCGTTGCCCGAGACGATGGCCAGCGCGGCGGCGTCGGTCAGGCCGGCCTGGGTGGCGGCGCCTTGCGCCACGGCGGCGGCCGCATCGGAGGTGATTTGCAGGGCGGCCGCATTGGTGGCGTCGGCCAGCTTTTGCGCGGTGGCGGCCGCATTGGCGGCGGTGGCGGCGGCCGTGGCCAGCACGGCGGCGTCGGTGGCGTCGGCCAGTGTCTGTGCGTTGGCGGCGGTGACGGCCGCCGCGCCGGACGCCAGCGCCAGGGCGGCGGCGTCGGTGGCGTCGGCCAGCGTCTGTGCGTTGGCGGCAGTGGCGGCGGCCGCATCGGACACCAGGCCCAGCGCGGTGGCGTCGGTGGCGCCGGCCAGGGTGGCGGCGTTGCTGGCCGTTTGCGCGGTGGTGGCGGCGGCAGCGGCCAGCAGGCCTGCATCGGTGGCGTTGGCCAGGGTGACGGCGTTGGCGGACAGCGCATTGGCGGCGTTGGCGGCCTGGTTGAGGGCGTCGGTGTCGGTGGCGGCGGCCACCGTCGCGGCGTTGGTCGCTGCGAGCTGGGCGGCGTCGTAGGCAAGCTGCAAGGCGGCCGCATCGGTGGCGTTGGCCAGCGCCAGGGCGGCGGCGGCCAGCTGGTCGTCGGCGGTCGAGATGCCGGTCAGCACGGCGGCGTCGGTGGCATTGGCCAGGGTGGCGGCGGCCAGCGCGGCGGCGGCGGCAACATTCGATGCCTGGCCCAGCACGGTGGCGTCGGTGGCGGCCGCCTGCGTGGCGGCCGCTGCGGCAGCGGCCTGGGCGGCGTCGGAGGCGGCTTGCAGTGCGGCCGCATCGGTCTGATTGGCCAGGGTGGCCGCGTTGTTGGCCGCTTGCGTGGCGGCGTTTGACGCGGCGCCCAGTGCGGCGGCGTCGGTCTGGTTGGCCAGGGCGGCGGCGGCCTGGGCGGCCGCATTGGCGGCGGTGGCGGCCTGGCCCAGCACGGTGGCATCGGTGGCGGCCGCTTGCGCTGCGGCCGCTGCGGCAGCGGCCTGGGCGGCGTCGGAAGCGATTTGCAGCGCGGCGGCGTCGGTCTGGTTGGCAATGGCATTGGCGCTGGCCGCTTGCGCGGCGGCCGCCGCGGCGGCGGCGCCGAGGGCGTCGGCATCCGTCTGTGCCGCAACATTGGCGGCGATGGCGGCATTGGCGGCGGCGTTGGCCGCCACGGCCAGTGCCGGCGCATCGGTGGCATCGGCTTGCGCCTGGGCGGCGGCCGCTTGCGCGGCGGCGTTGTTCGAGGCTTGCCCCAGCGCGGCGGCATCGGTCTGGTTGGCCACAGCGGTGGCGCTGGCGGCGTTTTGTGCGGCGGCGGCCGCCGCTGCGTTCAGGGCGGCGGCATCGGTGGCGGCCGCTTGCGTGGCTGCCGCTTGGGCGTTGGCTTGCGCGGCGTTGGCCGCTTGCTGCAGCGCGCCGGCATCGGTGGCGTTGGCTTGCGCCTGGGCCGCGCCCGCTTGCGCGGTGGCCGTGTCGGCGTTTGCACTCAGGGCGGCGGCATCGGTCTGGCCGGCAATGGCGGCGGCGTTGTCGGCTTGTGCGGCGGCAGCGGCGGCCGCCGTGGCCAGCGCATTGGCGTCGGAGGCATTGGCCAGCGCGGCCGTGTTGGCGGCGTTGGCGGCGTCATCGTTGGCATTCACGGCCAGCGCCTGTGCATCGCTGAGGCTGGCTTGCTGGTTGGCGGCGGCGGCCGCCGCGGCGGCGCTGTTGGACGCTGCCTGCAGCGCTTGCGCATCGCTGAGGTTGGCTTGCGCGGCGGCGGCCGCCTGTGCGGCTGCTGCGGCGTTCGCCGCCTGGGTGGTGGTGCCGACCGCCGCATCGGCATTTTGTGCGGCATTGGCGGTTGCTTGGGATGCGGCGGCAGTATTGTTGGCGGCAGCTGCCGCATTGTCGGCGGCGACCGCGTTTTGTGCGGCCGCTTGCGAGGCGGCGGCGGTGGCGGCGGTGACGGGCGCTGCCGCGTCGGCGGCCGCTGCTGCCGTGGCGGCCGCTTGCGCCTGCGTTGCGGCGGCTTGTGCCTGCGCAGCTTGCTGGTCGGCCAGCACGGCCGCATTGGCGACCGCCTGTGTTGCCGCCGCATTGCTGGCGGCGGTTGCCGCAGCGGCGTCCGCGGCTTGCGCGGTGTTGGCGGCGGCCAGTGCCGCCGTGGCGGCGGCGATGGCGGCGCCGGTGACGATAAAGGTGGAGCTGCCATCGCCCTGGCCGCCGACACCGCCGCCGGTGTTGCCACCGGTACCGCCGGTACCACCCGTGCCACCGGTACCTCCGGTGCCGCCGCCAGTACCTCCGGTGCCACCGCCGGTGCCGCCGCCAATGCCTGCTGCCGCGGCGCTGCTGCCACCGGTTGCCGCGGCGGCGATCAAACCGATGCCGCCCAGCGCACCCAAGGCGCCCAGGCCGCTGATGGAGCCAAAACCGCCTGTGCCGGCGCCGGTCAGGGTGCTGCTGCCGGCGACGTCGACCACGTTTCCGCTGGGGATGGCTGCCGCGCCACCGCTATTGCCCGTGCCATCGCCGCCTGCCTGGCCAGCCGCTTCGCCGGCACCGCTGCCACCGGCGGCCGCTGCGGCCGCGATGGCGGCAGCCGTGCCTGCCAGCGCGGCACCGGACATGCCCATGCCCGCTTCGCCGATCACTTCGACCACGTTTTCCGGTGGCATCGATTGGCCCGCATCCGCACCTTGCTCCAGCTCGTCTTCGTCGAGCAGCTTGCGCTGATTGCTTTGCGCTTTGGCGGCGGCTTGGGCAGGCGGCACCGCAGCTGGATTGCCTGCTTGCGCGGCGATTATGCTTGCTGCACCACTGGTGCTGGCAGGAACTTGGGCTGGGGTTGGGGTGGTGGCCATTTGAAGATCTCCGAATAGGTTGTGAGTGCCGCTTGTTTCTCAGAATTCATTGAAGGATGAGTAAGTCGTCATCCCTGGTTTCTCCGGCGTGGCTTGGGCCGTGTTGTTGTGTTGATGCATCCCTGCTGTGGATGGTGCAAGTAAAGCATATTTATTTAAGCGTTGCTGATTGAAAAGAATCAGGCGTGCATTCAATAAGGTCGCTGCCCTTCCTTGTTTATTCTTGTGCCGGTTTTTTTCGGCAGGCATGGGCGTTGTTTGGGCCGCATGCGGAGGGAGAGCCGCTGTTTTGCACGCTTGAACTCGCTGTCTTCCCTATGATGGTAGTTTCAATTTCGAAACTTTCAATTTCATTTTAATCACAGTCGATAACTATATTCTGACAAAGTTTTTTCACGGAAATAATCACCAATACTCACCAAATGGATAAGCTGGCACGGGTTTTTCTCTGAATCGCGCTATTTCCGTGTATTTTCGTGAGAAATTATTCGACTATCGAAAATGTAGTTGTGGCTTTTCAGTCTTGTTATTGATTAATTTAATTGCAGTGGCTGTGCGATAGAAATAATTATTTATTATTTTGATATGCAATTCAGGGTATTGATTTAATAGCCTGATCGAAGGAATGGTCTGGGATGAATAACTATCAAGAAAATAGTTATTATCTGGAAGTGAAAATAAAAACATCGTTCCATGAAAAACGCCCCGGCTGGCGGGGCGTCGGCTAATGCAAAAATGGACAGGCTCGGCGCTCTGTCGGCCCTCGGTCAGCCTTCCTCGCGCCAGCGGCGCAAACGGATCGCGGCCCAGATCATGGCCGCGCCCGCCGCCGCGCCCAGCCAGGCGGCCGGCAGGCCCAGGCTGGACCAGGAATTGCCGAATACGTCGATCTGCGCCATGCGCGCGCCACCGGCGTGCAACTGCGGCAGCAGTCCAGGTTCGAACAGATACCAGTTGCCCGGCAAGGTGCCGAGCAGGGTGCGCGCGATCACCTTCGACTGTATCCAGTTAGCCTGCGCTTGCAGCTGCGCCAGTTCGCCGCCCCATACCAGCAGCACGGCCAGCAGCAGCGGCACGCCGACGGCCCAGAGGAAGACCTTGCTGCGGGCCCAGCTCGACACCATCAGCAGCCAGCCGACGGTTGGCAACGCCCACAGGCAATACACGGGCAGCAAGCCGAACAGGCGCAGCGGACCCAGGTACAGGCCAGGCCTGGTGGCCAGTTCGCCAAATACGTGGATGCCGTTCATTTCCATCACGGTCGCCAGGCCCAGCAACAATGCCAGCGAACTCAGGCAGGCTGTGGCCAGCACGATGACGGGCGCCACCAGCAGCGCGATGGCGGCCTTCGACAGCACCGTCTGCAGGTCCGACACGGGCAGCGACTTCCAGAACAGGATGCTGCGGTCGCGGCGGTCATCGTGCAGGGCGCTCAGGCAATAGAAAAACACCAGGAAGCCCAGCGCCAGGAACAGCGGCGCGGCCAGGTAGGCGTAGTTGTTGGCGACGGCATCGATAAACTCGTTCTTTTGCCGCGCGAAGGACGGCGCATTGAAGATGGCGCTCCAGGGCACGTCCTCGCCATTGACCGTCAGCGCGGTGCGCGTTTTGGTCCTGGCGATGGTGGTCATGGTCAGCAGCGTACCGAGCACCGTCAGCACGATGCCGATCACGGCGGGCGTCCACAGCAGCATGCCCTTGTGCTCCCACAGCTCGCGCCGGACCAGCCATTTCATCTTGTCGACAGGGGAAATGCTCATTGCTGCGCTCCTTTCATGGTGGCGACAAACAGGTCGGCCAGGCTGGGCGTATGCAGTTCTCCCAGCAGCGCCAGTTGCTCGCGGGCGACGCCATCGAACAGCATCACCGACTTGCCGAATACGCTGCGTTCGCTGATCGGCTGCAGGGCGCGCGCCGCGTTGACCTGCTGCGGCCCCACCATTACCTCGATATAGCGTTCGCCCACTTCCTCCATGGTGGCGGCCAGCACGATCCTGCCATCGCGGATGAACATCAGGTCACTGAGGATGTGCTCGACTTCCTCGATCTGGTGGGTGGTGATGACGATGGTCTTGTTTTCGTCAAAATAGTCTTCCAGCAGGTTCTGGTAGAACTGCTTGCGGTACAGAATGTCCAGGCCCAGGGTCGGTTCGTCGAGCACCAGCAGCTTCGCGTCGATCGCCATCACCAGCGCCAGGTGCAGCTGCACCACCATGCCCTTCGACATGGCTTTCACCTTCATCTTCGGCGATAGCCTGGTCAGCGCCAGGTAGCGCTCGGCCTTGCTGCGGTCGAAGCGCGGATGCACGCCCGCCACGAAGTCGACCGCATCGGCGACGCGCAGCCAGCCCGGCAGGATCGCCACGTCGGCGATAAAGCACACGTCTTCCATCAGCGCATCGCGCGCAAGCCGGGGATCGCGCCCCAGCACCGACAGTTCGCCCTCGAAGCCGGTCAGGCCCAGGATGGCTTTCAGGGTGGTGGTCTTGCCCGAGCCATTCGGTCCGATCAGGCCGACGATGCGCCCGGCAGCGATATCGAAGCTGAGGTTGTCGAGCGCCGCCTGCTTGCCGTATTGCTTGCGCAAGCCGCGCGCGCTGATCACGCTAGCCTTGTCGAGTTGCGCGTTCATGGGGTCGCTCCTTTATGGGCCAGCAGCAGTTGTTCCACGTCGAGGCCCAGGCGCGTGATGCGTTCCAGCATGGCCGGCCATTCTTCGCGCATGAAGCGTTCGCGTTCGCTTGCCAGCAGTTTGTCGCGGGCGCCATCGAGTACATACATGCCGAGTCCTCTGCGTTTTTCCACCAGCGCCTCGTCCACCAGTTCCTGGTAGGCGCGCGAGACGGTAATGGGATTGAGTTGATAATCGGCCGCCACCTGGCGCACCGAAGGCAGGGCGTCGCCGGACTGCAGCGCGCCATCGAGCATCATGCCGACCACCTTCGCCTTGAGCTGGCGGTAGATCGGACTGTTGTCGTGCCAGGAGGCGCTCATGGGATGCGCTCCGGCAAAGGTAGGGATGAAAGCATCAACGCTCCTTGTCATCAGGTGAAATGCATACATGGTGTTGTAGTGAACTATAACAGTAAAAATAAAAATGGCAAGCAGTTGCTGTGTCAAGTCGCCGATTGGCATGCAGGCAGGACTTCTGGGTGTCAGGTTTTCGAGGTCGGGCCGCACCTTGAACATCACGGCATCGTGCTGCGTGAAATCGATACCTTGGACGTCAAGGCGAAGTCCGGCTACTTCCTGGCCTGCGCACGCCGCATGGGGATCAACACGGTCCCGCCGGCATTCCTTAGAGCCTATCCCAGTAGTGAGCGTCTTCTGCTTGCAGCTCATCAGGAGCGCGGACAAGGCGTGAGGAGGCGGCATGGCGAGCCATGCAACGACGATCAACACAGTCCCCGCTTCTGAGGGGCGCCAGCAGGGGGCGTATTCATCTACTGGGATAGGCTCTTAATGTTCCGTTCATGATCGCCCGGTTAGGATCGCGGTGTTGATGACTGCGCAGCGCGGTTGCTTCCGTAACGATAGCCGGATTTTCGTGTTTCCCACGGGCCGCGCCATGCCGGAACCCGCATCCAGGCATGGTTTGTTGAACCGCGCCAATTGCCATTCCTGCGGCCGGTGGCGCGGGCTACACTGTTTTGCAACAAACACAGGCACGAACGCGGTGTTGCCGGCAGCACCCCTGACCAGACCGATTACATGGCTTACCAATGAAACCAACACCGTTACGCCTCGTTCCGAAGCATGTCGACGAAAGCCAACCCGCCGCGGTACTGGTGCGATCCGACCTCGCCTCACGGGCTTGCCGCGCCGCCGATCCTGTCGCGGCAGCCGGGTTATATCGATCCAAGGCGTTGATGTGGTCCTTGCTGGCCGGTTTTATCCTGCTGACCCTGTATGCGCTGGGCTTGCGCACGCTGGTGCCGCCCGATGAGGGACGCTATGCTGAAATCGCCCGCGAGATGTTTGCCAGCGGCGACTGGATCACCACCCGCCTCAATGGCATCAAATATTTCGAAAAGCCGCCCTTGCAGGCGTGGATGAATGCGCTGACGTTTACCGTCTTTGGCCTGGGCGACTGGCAGGCGCGCCTGTGGACCGGCCTGTGCGGCATGGTCGGCGTCCTGATGACGGCCTGGGCCGGCCGGCTGGTATTCGGCCCGCGCGCAGGTTTTTACGCCGGACTGGTGCTGGCATCTAGCCTGTTCTGGCTGGCGTCGGGACAGATCAATTCGCTGGACATGAGCTTGTCCGGCATGATGACGATTTGCCTGGCCAGCCTCCTGATCGCGCAACGCGACGAAGCGAGCGCGCCTGCGCGCCGCAACTGGATGCTGGCGTGCTGGGCCGGCATGGCCCTGGCGGTACTGGCGAAAGGCCTGATTGGCGTGGTCTTGCCGGGCGCCGTGCTGGTGCTGTACACGCTGGTGTCGCGCGACTGGCGCATCTGGACCCGGCTGCATGCCGGCAAGGGATTGCTGCTGTTTTTTGCCATCGCCACGCCCTGGTTTATCGCCGTCGCACTGCGCAATCCCGAGCAGCCGCGCTTTTTCTTTATCTACGAACATTTTGAGCGCTTCCTGAATACCGGCCACCAGCGCAAGGGCGCCTGGTATTACTTCCTGGTGCTGCTGTTGCCTGGTTTCCTGCCCTGGATTGCCGTGCTGCCGCAAAGCCTGGCTGCCGGCATCAAACGCCAGGCCGGCAGCTTCCAGCCGCGCTTGCTGCTGCTGACGTGGGCGGTCTTCATCCTGGTATTTTTCAGCTACTCCAGCTCCAAGCTGCCTGGCTATATCGTGCCGATCTTTCCGGCATTGGCGATGCTGGCGGCGCTGTACCTGGAAGCGGCGCCGCGCCGCCAGCATCTGCTGGCCGCATCGCTGCTGGCCGTGCTGGGTGCGGCAACACTGGTGGCGGTGCCGTATCTCTTGAAGAGCTCGGCACGCCATGATGCCGAACTGCTGCGCCTGCAGCAGTACCAGCCCTGGCTGATGGCTGCCGCGGCCATGCTGCTCGCCGGCGGCCTGCTGGCGATGGAACTGGCATGGAAGGCCCGGCGCGACATGACGGTGCTGGTCATCGCACTGGCAGGTTTCTTTGCCACGCACGCCATCCTGGCCGGATTCGAGGTGGTTGGCAAGGATCGCGCCGGTACCGGGCTGCTGCCGGCACTGCAGGCCGAACTGACGCCCGGGACCAAGCTGTATTCGGTCGGGATTTACGAGCAGTCGCTGACCTACTACCTGCGCCGGCCCGTCATTCTCGTCGACTACCGGGATGAATTCGCGTTTGGCTTGCAGCAGGAGCCGCATTTGTCGCTGCCCAGGGTGGATGATTTCGTCACGCAATGGACACGCGATGCCGGCAGCGGCATCCATGACATGGCCATCATCAGCCTGGCGCAGCATGCGCAACTGCGGCAGCGCGGCGTGCCGATGCGGATAGTGGCGCAGGACCTGCGGCGCATGGTGATTTCCAACCGGGCGCAAGCCGGCGCGGCAACCGAGAAAATGGAGCGGCGATGAAACCTGAACTGTCGATCATCATTCCTGTCTACAACGAGCAGGAAGGCCTGGCCACCTTGTTCGCCCGGCTGTATCC
Organism: Janthinobacterium sp. PSPC3-1; assembly: GCF_049896105.1. Lineage (NCBI taxonomy): Bacteria > Pseudomonadati > Pseudomonadota > Betaproteobacteria > Burkholderiales > Oxalobacteraceae > Janthinobacterium > Janthinobacterium sp. PSPC3-1. The sequence continues at coordinate 168,736 of NZ_JAFCTQ010000004.1, forward strand.
GGCGCTCGATGCGCTGCAGACCAGCTACGAAATCATTTTTGTGAACGACGGCAGCCGCGACAATTCTGTCTCGCTGCTGGCGGAGCAATTTCGCCAGCGCCCGGAAGTGACGCGGGTGGTGCTGTTCAATGGCAACTACGGCCAGCACATGGCCATCCTGGCCGGCTTCGAGGCCGCGCGCGGCCAGATCATGATCACGCTCGACGCCGACCTGCAGAACCCGCCCGAGGAAATCGGCAGGCTGGTGGCCAAGATGCGCGAAGGCTACGATTACGTGGGCTCGATCCGCCGCAAGCGGCAAGATTCAGCCTGGCGCACGGTGGCCTCGAAGATGATGAACCGCCTGCGCGAGCGCATTACCAATATCAGGATCAGCGACCAGGGCAACATGCTGCGCGCCTATGGCCGCAATGTGATCGACCTGGTCAACCAGTGCGGCGAGGTGAATACCTTCGTGCCGGCGCTGGCCTACACCTTTGCCCGCAAGCCGACCGAGATCCTGGTCGAGCACGAGGAACGGGCGGCTGGCGAGTCGAAGTACTCGCTGTACAGCCTGATCCGCCTGAACTTCGACCTGGTGACGGGTTTTTCGCTGATACCGCTGCAGATGTTTTCCATGCTGGGCATCGCGCTGTCCGGCGCTTCCGGCCTGCTGGTGCTGCTGTTGCTGGCGCGGCGATTGCTGGTCGGCGCCGAGGTCGAGGGCGTGTTTACCCTGTTTGCCGTCATCTTCTTCCTGATGGGCGTGATCCTGTTCGGCATCGGGCTGCTGGGTGAATACGTGGGCCGCATTTACCAGCAGGTGCGTGCACGGCCCCGCTACGTGGTGCAGACCATCCTGCAGGAAGCCTTGGCGCCGGGCGGCACGATCCGCACGCTGCCGGCGGAGCAGCGCAGCGTGCGCCGCCAGAACTGATACCGCTTGTCCATCGAACCTCCGTCACGGGCGCCGGCGCCTGTGACATCACAGAGAGAAATATCCATGAAAAAAGTCCTTATCCTCGGCATCAACGGTTTTATCGGCCACCACCTGTCCAAGCGCATCCTGGAAACCACCGACTGGCATGTGTACGGCATGGACATGAATTCGGACCGCATCACCGATGTGCTGGAGAATCCGGCATACGCCTCGCGCATGCATTTCTTCGAGGGCGACATCACCATCAACAAGGACTGGGTCGAGTACCACGTCAAGAAATGCGACGTGATCCTGCCGCTGGTGGCGATTGCCACGCCGTCGACCTATGTCAAGCAGCCGCTGCGCGTGTTCGAACTGGACTTCGAAGCCAATTTGCCGATCGTGCGCTCGGCCGCCAAGTACGGCAAGCACCTGGTGTTTCCGTCGACCTCGGAAGTGTATGGCATGTGCCACGACGAGGAATTCGATCCGGAAAACTCGGAACTGATCTGCGGCCCGATCAACAAGCCGCGCTGGATCTATTCGAACGCCAAGCAGCTGATGGACCGCGTGATCTGGGGCTACGGCATGGAAGGCCTGAACTTCACCCTGTTCCGCCCGTTCAACTGGATCGGCGCCGGCCTCGATTCCATCCATACGCCGAAGGAAGGCTCGTCGCGGGTGGTGACGCAGTTCTTCGGCCATATCGTGCGCGGTGAAAACATTTCGCTGGTCGACGGCGGCGCGCAAAAACGCGCATTCACGTATATCGACGACGGCATCGATGCGCTGATGCACATTATCGCCAACCAGAACGGCGTTGCCAGCGGCAAGATCTACAATATCGGCAATCCGGGCAATAACTATTCGATCCGCGAGCTGGCCGGCATGATGCTGGCCCTGGCCGCCGACTACCCGGAATACGCCGACGGCGCGCAGCATGTGAAAATCGTGGAAACCACCTCGGGCGCCTACTATGGCGCCGGCTACCAGGACGTGCAGAACCGCGTGCCGAAGATTACCAACACCTGCGAAGAACTGGGCTGGGCACCGACCACCTCCATGAGCGACGCGCTGCGCCATATTTTCGACGCCTACCGTAGCCAGGTGGCCAGCGCCAGGGAACTGGTCAACTGATATGGAATTGCTTGCTGGTCTAGCCGCCAGCCGGCTACCGGCGTTATGCCAGCATGTTGTCGATCGCCAGGCGCAGGCCTTCGGCATGCGGGAGCCAGTACGACATGACGTCCCATACGATCAGCAATAACACGCTGAGCAACAGCCACTGCAGCAACAATTCCTGGAATCTGAGCACTGTTCTCTCCTTGATGTTGTTGTGCCAGTCTAGCATCGGCAAAGTGCCTGCAAGCGGGTTTCGTTGCTGCTGTTGCTGGCAGAACGCACGCCAGGTGCACAGGCTTGAAACAAGCGGTTTGCAAGGGTACGGCAGGGCGGCGGCGCCCTGCAATTGCGCCGCCGGCGGCTATGCAATTGCAAGCAAGTCAGGCCGCTGGCCACATGCTGGTGGCATGTCGATCGTTACCCGATGTGTGCGCTTCATGCATCGCTCATGCCATGGCGGGCATGACCGTACCGTCCTATCATCTCAGCAATGGAAAGCCGTGCCATGACACCTGCTTTGAACTGGATCGCCTTTGCGCTTGCCTCGGCCGTATTCGCCGCGCTGACGGCGATTTTTGGCAAGTTGGGCGTGATCGGCCTCAATTCCAACCTGGCGACGTTTATCCGTACCGTCGTCATCCTGGCGGTGATTGCCGGCATCGTCACGCTGCGCGGCGAATGGCGCAGCCCGGCGGGTATCGGCCTGCGCAGCTGGATATTCCTGGTACTGTCCGCGATCGCCACCGGCCTGTCCTGGCTGTGTTACTACCGCGCCTTGCAGCTGGGCCCGGTCAGCAAGGTCGCGCCACTGGACAAGCTCAGCGTGGCGCTGGCGATCATTCTCGGTGTGTTGTTCCTTGGTGAAACCCTGACCTGGCCGGCCGCGCTGGGCGCCGCCCTGATTGTCGCCGGTTCCATCATCATGGTGGTGTTCTAGACCGGGTCAATGTGCGTGTCAGGACCGGGCGGCCGATGCCGTGGTATTCGATGCCGGTAGCCAGCATGGTATCGGGCTCGAACAGGTTGCGCCCGTCGAAGATCACCGGCTGCTTCAGGGATTGTTTGATCTGCTCGAAGTTGGGGCTGCGGAAGGCCTTCCATTCCGTGACGATCACCAGCGCATCGGCGTCGACCAGCGCGTCGGCCGGAGTGGTGGCATAGCGGACATGGGCCAGTTGCTCCGGCGCCAGGTCCAGCGGCAGCACGCGCTGCGCCTCCGCCATCGCCACCGGGTCATGCACCGCCACCGTGGCGCCGCGCGCCAGCAAGTCGGCCAGCAGCACCCGCGCCGACGCTTCGCGCATGTCGTCCGTGTTCGGCTTGAAGGCCAGGCCCCAGATGGCGAAGTGACGCCCGGCCAGGTCATTGCCGAAGCGTTTCACGATCTTGTCGCCGAGGATATGCTTTTGCCTGTCGTTCACGGCTTCGACGGCGCGCAGTATCAGCAGTTCCTGGCCATGCTGGCTGGCCGTGCGCTCCAGCGCCTGCACATCTTTCGGGAAGCACGAGCCGCCATAGCCGCAGCCGGCGTACAAAAAGCTGTAGCCGATGCGCGGATCGGAGCCGACGCCGCGGCGCACCGCTTCGATATCGACGCCGACCTTGTCGGCCAGGTTGGCCAGTTCATTCATGAACGAGATGCGCGTGGCCAGCATGGCATTGGCCGCGTACTTGGTGAATTCGGCCGAACGCACGTCCATCCAGTAGGTGCGTTCGTGGTTGCGGTTGAACGGCGCATACAGGCGGCGCAGCAGGTCGCGCGCGCGTTCGCCGTCAGGCGTGGCATCGACGCCGATGACGATGCGGTCGGGCCGCATGAAGTCTTCGACGGCCGCGCCTTCCTTGAGGAACTCGGGGTTCGAGGCCACCGAGAAGGTGGCGTTGGCGGCGCGCAGGTCCAGTTCGGCCTGGATGGCGGCGCGCACTTTTTCGGCCGTGCCGACCGGCACCGTCGACTTGTCGACAATGACCTTGTAGTCGTTCATGTACTTGCCGATGCCGCGCGCCGCGGCCAGCACGTATTGCAGGTCGGCCGAGCCGTCCTCGTCGGGCGGCGTGCCGACGGCGATAAACTGCAGCACGCCGTGATGGGCAGCCGCTGCCACGTCAGTGGAAAAGGTCAGGCGGCCGGCGGCGCGGTTGCGCGACACGACTTCTTCCAGGCCAGGTTCGTGGATGGGGATGCCGCCGTTGTTGAGCAGCGCGACTTTTTTCGCGTCGAGGTCCAGGCAAAAGACATTATTGCCCAGTTCGGCCAGGCAGGCGCCTGTCACCAGGCCTACATAGCCGGTGCCGATAATGGTGATGTTCATAGTGATGCCAGATCAAGAGTGAATCGGAGAAAAGAGCGTGGCGGCGCCATATTGCGGGCGCCTGGCGTTGCGCATCCATCAAGGCCACGCGCTCCCGTTGCCATGGCCCACACTGTTGCAACAGCGCGGGCCAATCATGTTTAGTACGAGAAACTGGCTGTCACGACCGCCGAGCGTCCGGCTGCCACGGAAGCGTAATTGCCGTATGCCTTGTCGTAGTACTTTTTATCGCCCACGTTGTACAGATTGAGCTGCAGGGACAATTGCTTGCTCACCGTGTAGGAGGCCATCATGTCGAACTTGGTATAGGCAGGCACGCCGACCGTGTTCGCCGCATTGGCATACTGCTTGTCGACCGAGGTCACGCCGCCGCCGATTTTCAGTTGCGGCAGCAGGCGGTAGGTGGTCCACAAGGTATAGCTGTTGCGCGGCGTCAGGGGGAACTGCTTGCCCAGGTTGGCGCCGGTCGGCCCGCCGTCCCTGACTTCGCTGTCCAGGTAAGTGTAGCCGGCAAACATGTCCCATTGCGCCCCCAGCTTGCCGGCCACGCCCAGTTCCACGCCTTCCACATTCTGCCTGCCGGCATTGATGGTGTGGCCCATGCCGTCCGAAATGCGGGCATTGCTCTTGACCGCCTGGAACACGGCGGCCGTCAGCGACAGGCGCTGGTCCAGCACTTCCCACTTTGTGCCCAGTTCGATATTGCGGCTGCGCTCCGGCGACAGGTCGGCGGTCGCCGCGGCGATCGCGTCGCCGCCCTGGCCGCCATCGACGCCGACCGGATTGGACGACGTGCCCCACGAGGCATACACGCTGCCATTGGCGACCGGCTTGTAGACCAGGCCCAACTGGTAGTTGGCGAAATTCGTATCGTTCTGCAGCGAGGTCGCCTTGACGGTGGCGCTGGCATCGGTGGTGGCCCTGGTGCGATAGCTGTCAAAACGCGCGCCGGCGTTCAGCAACCACTGCGGATTGAAGGTGACCGTGTCGAACACATAGGCCGAGGCGGTGGTGGTGGTGGTGTCGAGCACGGGGTAGGCCGGTTCCGTCCGGGTGTAGGAACCGGTCCAGGGGTTGCGCGGATTCCAGTCGCTGGCCGAGGTGCAGTTGTAGGCCACCTTGCACGAGGCGCCGGGGCGCAGGTTGCCGCCTGCGCTGTCGAGCACATAGTAATTGTCGCGCTGGCTCTTTTCACGGCTCAGTTCCAGTCCAGTCACCAGGCTGTGCCGCAGGCCGCCCAGTTGCAGCTGGCCCGTCAATTCGGTCTGGTTGGTCAGCGATTTCATGCCGAAGATACCGCTCTTCGCTTCCAGCAGCAGCGTGTCGCCGGTGGTGCCGGACCACTGCGGATTGGTGGCGATGTAATCGAGCCTGGTCCTGGAAAACTGCGTCACATTGCGCAGCTTGAAGCCGCCGCCAAGATCATGCCGTACTTCGGCCTGGGCGATGTCGGCCGTATTCTTGATGAAGTCGCGGCTGGTCAGGCCAAAGAAGCGGCTGCGCGGCACATCGAGCGGTTGCCCGCCCGTGCGTGCGTAAGGCACGGCATAGTCGGGCATGTCATCGGATTGCATGTGGTAGTAGCTCAGCATGACCTGGGTCGGACCGCCGAGGCCGAACGTGACGGACGGTGCGATGCCCCAGCGGCTGTAATCCACGGTATTGCGGCCGGGCATGTTCGCCTCATGCCACATCAGATTGAGGCGGCCTGCCGTGCCGTCGCCCAGTGCCCGATTCGCGTCCAGGGTGCCGCGCGCGTAACCGTCGCTGCCGACACCGATCGCGGTATTGGTGAAGTCGCCCACCTTGGCCACCTTGCTGACGATATTGATGCTGCCGCCCACCGATCCGCGGCCAGTGTAGACCGAACTTGGCCCCTTGACCACTTCGATTTGTTCGATGGCAAACGTTTCACGGCTTTGCGCGCCCGCGCTGCGCATGCCGTCGATGAACAGCGAGCTGCTCGAATCGAAGCCGCGCATGCTGGGGTGATCGCCGCCTGGCGCACCGAAGGCGTCGCCACCCTTGAAGGAAATGCCGGGGACGGAGCGCAAGGCATCGTTCAGGGTGGCCGCCTGGGTTTCCTTGAGCAGTTCCGCCGGGATCACGGTCACCGTGCGCGGGGTATCGATCAGCGGCGCCGTAAATTTGTTCGATGCCGACGCCTTCACCTGCAGACTGTTTTCAGCCTGCCCGGTGATGGTGATGGTCGGCATGGTGTTCTCTGCAGCAGCAGGGATGTCGTTCGCATGAGCGGCCATCGGCGCCAGCAAGGGCGCGACCATGAACAGGGTGCGTATGGCATGCGCCATGGGAGTCGCTCGCAACACGACAGTCTTGTTTGATTGCATACTGAAAATCTCCTGAAAACCGGCGGCATCAATACGATGATGCCGTCAGGGCAGGGCCGGCATTGCCGGTCCGGATGATGGAATCATGAGCCGCCCGCGCCTCGCGGATCGAAGTACGCATATAGAGCGGCTCACATGACACGGGTTACATCTCAACTTGTTTCTGTAAATGAGAATGAACCGCATTATCATTTGCGGACGACATGACCGGAAGAGCGAATGCAATATATTTCACAAATGTAGTAAATGTACGACGGCTTCATATTTCCTTCATGTTCGGTCTGCTAAGGAGGCGCCAGCCAGGCAAACCGATCGACAGGTCGCCTGGTCCCGACCAGATTGACCAAGCGCGTGGCGATTGACATGGCCGTAATGTCCGCGAGCACTTCAGTACCGCAGTGGGGATGTCAAACGAGTGGAGCGGCCGGGAATCTGACCGTTAGCATTTCATGGAATGCAGGGTCTGCCGGCCGTTGCGTGCTTGTGGCGTTTCGTCGGTACGGAAGAAATGATAGAGAAAATAGACAAGGTAGCAGGCGATCCAGGCCGACCATAAGGTCTGCGTAAAAAATTGTGTCCCCTGCAGTTGCAGCATATAGCCCAGCAGAAGGCCACCGAGCAACAGCAGGGCGCCGATCGCCGTGGCAATGCGGGGGTGCCTGGGTATCCAGAATGCCATCAGCGCCAATAGCCACCAGACATGGCCGGATTCGCTCGCAGGAAGGCAATTGGTCCCGGCGACTCTTTCCGGCGCCGTTTCAATCAGCCGCGTGTAAGCTTCGACACCACCGTAGCGCTGCAGATCCACCGGGCAAATCGCCTCGCTCAACAGGGAAAACAAGGTGATCGCTGGGGGTATCAGAACTGCCGAACCCGCGAAAACGCGCAAGCCCGTGCGATGTGGCGCAAGCCAACTGCATGGCCTCAATCCATCCAGGAGCGCCAGTGCCATGGCGGCAATCGCCGACGCCATCAAGAGATACTGGAAGGCCAGATAAGCCGATGCCTCTGTCAAGCGATGGACTTGCCAGGCAAATTGTCCCCGGGCCTGGTCAAACATCGTGTCGGCCATCAGGAGGTCGATATGGCTGAAATTGCCGATCAGTAATATCAGAATACCGGATCCGATGAGGAGACAGTCGATACTTTTCAGGCTTTTGAAGCATCGGAAATTGTCTCGCATGATGTTCCTCTTCGTAATATAACAATCAATCAGCTGCGGCACTGGCAACCTTTTCGCTCATGCTACTTGTCAAAGATGAAGTGGCGATGAAATGGCCAGGATGATTGCTGGCGTAGCCGTTCAGATGCGCGGGATTATGTCTTCATGCGCAGTTGGCCGCTTTTCCCGGCCAGGTTCGGCATGGGGACATGCTCGTGCATCAGCGCAGCCTGTAACCCACGCCACGTACCGTTTGAATAAAATCAGTGCCAAATTTCTTACGCAGTTGATAGATGTAGACATCGACGGTGTTGCTTTCTATTGCCTGATCCCAGCTATACAACTTGTCTTCAAATTGGCGCTTTGACACAACCGTGCCGGGTTTATCCAGCAAGGCATGCAACACGGTAAATTCTCTGCGGCCAAGCTTGACAGATTCGCCATGAAAAGTGACCTCGCGACTGGCCAGGTCCAGTGCCAGGTCTCCAAAGACCAGCATCGTGCCGGCATGGGCGCTGCGCCGGCGGAGCAAGGCGCGGATGCGCGCCAACAGCTCGTCAAGATCAAAGGGCTTGGCCAGATAGTCGTCGGCGCCCGCATCCAGGCCTGCCACGCGTGCCATCGTTCCTTCCCGGGCCGAAATAATCAGCACCGGCAGATCTGCACCAGCCGCGCGCGTGCTTCGCAAGATGTCCATGCCATTCTTGCCGGGCAGATTCAGATCCAGTAGCAGCAGATCATAAGCATGTTCCTTCATGGCGAATGCCACGTCAGCGCCATTGCGCACCCAGTCCACGGCATAGCACTCGCCGCGCAGGCCGTCCACCATGCTCTCGCCGATCATGGGATCGTCTTCCACCAGCAACAAACGCACGGCGTCTCCCTCGTAGCGTTCAACTCATCAAAAAAAAGCAGGCATGTCGTGCGCCGGCTGTCTCATCTCCCCAAGTTGCCTTGATGGTCATGGTGTTTTGAGCAACCTTCTTGTGGCGCGCATCTGCCTGGCCTGCGCGGAGACCGAAACTGGCCATCCTTTGCCATGCAGACCATAATTTACTCAGTGAAGATGAACGGATCATGAAGCAATGGGAGGACCAGCACCGCGACGGCGCTGCACTGCAAGCTTGAGTGGCACGAGGCTAGCTTTTGTGCAGTCGTTGCAAGTCCAGCGCATTGAGCAGCGCCGCGCCGGACGCCGTATTGTCGAAGATGCACCAGCTGCCGTTTGCCGTCTGCGTGCGCAGCTCGGTGGACAATGCGGCAAGAAAGTCAGGCGAGTAATCCGAGTAATAGATCTTCGGGCTGCCGTGCAGGCGGATATACGCGACCTCGGTGGTCGGCACATGCGGACCCGGCTGGCCGGCGGGCGGATCGGCGCGCACGCGGGTGATGCGGCGTGCGCGCAGCAGGGCGGTGGCCGCCTCGCCGAACCAGCTGGGGTGGCGTGCTTCGAAGGCCAGCATGCCCTGGAAATGCCCGCGCAAGTCATCGAAAAAGCTGGCGGCCACGCTGGCGTCGAAACGCAGGCTGGGCGGCAGTTGCACCAGCACGCAGCCCAGCTTGTCTTCCAGGTGCGCCACTTCGCCGGCAAACCGTTCCAGCTCCGCCGTGTAATGTTTCAGGCGCAGCTCGTGCGTGATGCTGCGCGGCAGCTTGACGCTGAAGCGAAAGTGTTCGGGCACGCTGTCGGCCCAGCGCGCATAGGTCGTCGGCTGGTGCGGCCAGTAGAACGAGGTATTGATTTCGGCGCAGTCGAGCACCCGGCCATAGCGCTGCAGATGGCTGCCTTCGCCGGGAAAGTGACTGGAGGCCGCGCTGGAAATACCCCAGCCGGCCGTGCCGATATACAGTGTGGACATGCCGCCATTACAGCAGAGGCGGGCAGGCAGGCTTGTCGGACGCCATCCCGTGGCGGCGTCGGTAAAAGGCTAGTCGATCATGGCGCCGTCCAGCGCGTGGCGCGTGATGGCGCCGTGGCCATCGACGGCGATCCAGCCGCCGCGGACTGGCTGGCCGGGTTGCACATCGCATTCCCAGTCCGGCAGCACATAGCGCAAGTTGCCGTCGACTTCATGCAGGGCCGGGCGGTGCGTGTGGCCGTGGATCATGATCGTGCTGGCCTGTTCGGCAAATACCTGCGCCACCGCATCGGGGCTGACGTCCATGATGTCCATCGCCTTTTCGCCGTTCTGCTCGCGGCTGTTCTTGCGCAAGCCGTCGATGATGGCCTTGCGCTGCGCCAGGGGCATGGCCAGGAATTGCCGTTGCCAGGCCGGCTGGCGCACCATGGCGCGAAATTCCATATACGCCGCATCCCTGGTGCATTCGGCGTCGCCATGCAGCAGCACGATGCGCTGGCCGGCAATCGTGGTGACGTGCGGTTCGCTCAGCAGGGTGGCGCCGGCGGCCGCGGCAAAGCCGGAGCCGACCAGGAAATCGCGGTTGCCGGCGATCCAGTAGACGTGCACGCCCGCATCGCTGACGGCGCGTATCGCCGCTGTCATGCGCGCATTGAACGGGTCTTCCAGGTCGTCGTCGCCGGCCCAGTATTCGAACAGGTCGCCCAATAAATACAGGGCGTGCGCGTGTTGCGCATGGTGTTCAAGAAAGGAAAGAAAAGCGGCGCTGGTGCGCGGGTGCGAGCGCTGCAGGTGCAGGTCGGAAATGAAGAGTGCGGCAGGCATTATCATCGTTCAACGCTCCCCTGATCAAGATGGTTCATGGAAACAAGAAGAACGTGGCAATGCCTGTGATTCATGTTGCGTGCGCCGAAATTACGCGGCTTCGACTTTTTCGATGATGACATCGGTGGTCGGCACGTCGGCAAACATGCCGGCGCGCGTGGTTTTCACGGCGCGGATGGCGTCGACCACTTCCTTGCCTTCGGTAACTTTACCGAACACGGCGTAGCCCCAGCCGTCCTGGCCTGGATAGTCGAGGAAGCTGTTGTTCTTGATATTGATGAAGAACTGGGCCGATGCCGAGTGCGGGTCCGAGGTGCGGGCCATGGCCAGGGTGTAGGTATCGTTTTTCAGGCCGTTCTTGGCTTCGTTTTCGACGGTGGTGTCGGCTGGCTTTTGTTTCATGCCTGGCTCGAAGCCGCCGCCCTGGATCATGAAGCCGTCGATCACGCGGTGGAAAATCGTGTTGTTGTAGTGGCCGGCTTCCATATAGGCCAGGAAGTTGGCAACCGTTTTCGGCGCTTTTTCAGCGTCCAGCTCAGCGGTGATCTTGCCCAGGTTGGTGGTGATGATTACGGAAGTCATGATAGTCCTTTTGTTTGGGTGAAATATTTCGTGCCCTGGCAGGCTGTGTCGGCAAGCCGGGGCGGCAAAAACGCTATTTTACAGTTTTGCGGGCGCTTGTTTGAGCAAGGTGGCCGATTCGATCACCACCGGCGTGACGGGCACGTTCTGGTGCGGCCCCTTGTCGGCCACCGGCACCGCCTTGATCTTGTCGACCACGTCCATGCCTTTGATAACCTTGCCGAACACGGTGTAGCCGTAACCATCGCGGCCCGGGTAGTCGAGTGCGCCGTTATTGCCGACATTGATAAAGAATTGCGAGGTGGCCGAATGCGGGTCGCCGGTGCGCGCCATGGCGATGCTGTAGGTGACGTTCTGCAAGCCGTTCTGCGCTTCGTTCTGGATCGCCGGCTTGGTGGCTTTCTGCTTCATGTTCTTGTCGAAGCCGCCACCCTGTATCATGAAGCCGTCGATAACGCGGTGAAACACGGTGCCCTTGTAGTAGCCGCTTTTGACATACTGCAGAAAGTTCGCCACGCTTTTCGGCGCTTTTTGCTGATCCAGTTCCAGCACGATTTCGCCCATGCTGGTTTTCAGGGCCACATGCGGAGTCGGGTCCAGCGTAGCAGGGTTGGCTGCCACCACCGCGCCACCCAGGGCCAGGCCGGCGAACAGCGTGAAAAAGCGCGCCAGAAAGGGCAGGCGCGGGGATTTTGTCTCTTGCATAAGAATGTCCTTGAGCGTTATTTTTCTTTAAGCTTGTTCAAAATGTAAAGAAGTGAAAGAAGTGTTGAACTTCGGTTGAACTTCGTAAAAACCTGATTCATATCGGGCCAGTATGGTTTTTATCAATGTTATACTTGCCCGCTAACGCCTAATTCTAACAAACAAGAACAACAATACAGCGGGTAGCTCAGTCTCGGCGCACACGGCGGTTCAGTGGCGCGGCACCAACGGTGTCCGCGCCTGTCTGTCGTTTTCCCCGGGCTGGCTGCCGCTCCACCAGTAAAGTACGATGAGCAATCTAAAGATTTACAACACCCTGGCACGCGAAAAGCAGGTCTTTGTCCCGATGGAAGCGGGCAAGGTCCGCATGTATGTGTGCGGCATGACCATCTACGATTACTGCCATATCGGCCATGCGCGCATGATGATGGCGTTCGACGTGATCTACCGCTGGCTGAAAGCCTCCGGCCTGGACGTGACCTATGTGCGCAACATTACGGATATCGACGACAAGATCATCCGCCGCGCGGTGGAAAACGGCGAAACCATTTCGCAGCTGACCACCCGTTTCACGCAGTACATGGACGAGGACACGGCGGCGCTGGGTATTTTGACGCCCGATCACGTGCCGCGCGCCACCGAGTACGTGCCACAGATGCTGAGCCTGATCGAGCGCCTGGAAAGCAATCACCTGGCCTACCAGGGCGAGGATGGCGACGTCAATTACGCGGTGCGCAATTTCCCCGGCTACGGCAAACTGTCGGGCAAGTCGCTCGACGACCTGCGCGCCGGCGAGCGCGTCGATGTGAATACGGGCAAGCGCGATCCGCTCGACTTCGTGCTGTGGAAGTCATCCAAAGAGTCGGAACCCGACGAAGTCAAATGGGATTCGAAATGGGGCAAGGGTCGCCCGGGCTGGCATATCGAGTGCTCGGCCATGGCCTGCGCCTTGCTGGGCGAACAGTTCGACATCCATGGCGGCGGCGCCGATCTGCAGTTCCCGCACCATGAAAACGAGATCGCCCAGTCCGAAGGCGCGTTTGGCCACACCAGCGTCAACTACTGGATACACAACGGCTTCGTGCGCCTGGACAATGAAAAAATGTCCAAATCCCTGGGCAATTTCTTTACCATCCGCGAAGTGCTGCAAAAATTCGATGCCGAAGTGATCCGCTTCTTCATCCTGCGCGCGCACTACCGCAGCCCCCTGAATTATTCCGACGTGCACCTGGACGACGCGCGCCTGGCGCTGACGCGCCTGTACACGGCGCTGGCCGAGGTGACGGTGGAAGCAGGCGCGATCGACTGGAGCGAAGCCCATGCCGTGCGTTTTGCCGAGGCGATGGACGACGACTTCAATACGCCGCTGGCGGTGGCCGCGCTGTTCGACCTGGCCACGGAAGTGAACAAGAGCAAGTCGCCGGTGCTGGCGCGTCAATTGAAGGGCCTGGCCGGCGTGCTGGGCTTGCTGGAGCGCACGCCGCAGCAATTCCTGCAAGCGACCGTGGGCAGCGCCGCCGGCGGCAATGACGAGGCTGCCACCATCGAGCACGCGATTGCCGCGCGCAGCGCCGCCAAGAAAGCGCGCGACTTTGCCGAGTCCGACAAGATCCGCGCCGAGCTGTTGCAGGCCGGCATCATCCTGGAAGACAAGCCTGACGGCTCGACCAACTGGCGCCGCGCATGATGTCCAACACCAGGGAAAACGGGGAAACTCCCAGCGCGGCGGCGTCGGCGACTGTGATTCAGGTGCCATCCTACTGGGAAGAGGCGAAGATCGAGCTGATGAAGCGCGACCGCATCATGAAAAAGCTGATCCCGCAATTTGGCGACCTGCATCTGGTCGGCCATAGCGACCCGTTTACCACCCTGGCCCGCTCGCTGGTGGGCCAGCAGATCACGCCCAAGGCCGCCGACCTGGCCTGGAAAAAGCTGCTGCTGGCTTGCCCGAAATGCACGCCCTCGCAAGTGCTGAAGGCGGGCGCCGAGCAATTGTCTGCCTGTGGCTTGTCCAAGCGCAAGACCGAATACCTGCTGGACCTGGCCGACCACTTCAAGGCCAAGCGCGTGCACGCCAGCCAGTGGGGCGAAATGGATGACGAAGCCGTCATCGCCGAACTGGTGCAAATCCGCGGCATCGGCCGCTGGACCGCCGAGATGTTCCTGATTTTTAATTTGTTGCGCCCGAATGTGCTGCCGCTCGATGACCCCGGCTTGATCCAGGGCATCAGCGTCAATTACTTTTCCGGCGAACCTGTTTCACGCAGCGATGCGCGCGAGGTGTCCGCCAATTGGGAACCGTGGCGCACCGTGGCAACCTGGTATTTATGGCGCAGTCTCGACCCTGCTGCGGCTGCTTCTGCCAGCGATACAGGCCCCCGCGCCTGAGCTGGTACGGTAAAATAACCATCAATAACGCCGCGCGCCCTGGTGACGCGGCTGGTAAAACCCTGGAGGTACAATGACTAAAACGACTTTCCTCAATTTTGAACAGCCGATCGCGGAACTCGATTCCAAGATCGAAGAGTTGCGCTTCGTGCAAGACGATTCGGCCGTCGACATCTCGGAAGAGATCGACCGCCTGGCCAAGAAGAGCCAGCAGCTGACCAAGGATATCTACGCCAAGCTGACGCCCTGGCAGGTGGCGCAGATCGCGCGCCACCCGCAGCGCCCCTACACCATGGATTATGTGAACGAGATCTTTACCGATTTCCACGAACTGCATGGCGACCGCAGCTATGCCGACGACCTGTCCGTCGTCGGCGGCCTGGCCCGCTTCAACGGCCAGCCCTGCATGGTCATCGGCCACCAGAAGGGCCGCGACACGAAAGAGCGCGCCATGCGCAACTTCGGCATGCCGAAACCGGAAGGCTACCGCAAGGCCATGCGCCTGATGAAGGTCGCCGAAAAATTCAACCTGCCGATCTTCACCTTTGTCGACACCCCGGGCGCCTTCCCCGGCATCGACGCCGAAGAGCGCGGCCAGTCCGAAGCCATCGGCCACAATCTGTACGTGATGGCCGAACTGAAAGTGCCGCTGATCGCCACCATTATCGGTGAAGGCGGTTCCGGCGGCGCGCTGGCGATCGCCGTCGGCGACGCCGTGCTGATGCTGCAGTACTCGACCTACGCCGTGATCTCGCCGGAAGGCTGCGCCTCCATCCTGTGGAAGAGCGCCGAGCGCGCCGCCGACGCGGCCGAAGCGCTGGGCCTGACCGCGCACCGCCTGAAAGCCATGGGCCTGATCGACAAGATCATCAACGAACCGCTGGGCGGCGCCCACCGCGATCCGAAACAGATGGCGACCCTGCTGAAACGCGCGCTGGCCGACACCCTGCGCCAGTTCCACGGCATGAAAACCAAGGACCTGCTGCAAGCGCGCCATGAAAAGCTGCTGAGCTATGGCAAGTTCAAGGAAACTACGCCGAGCGAGTAATCCAACCCGCGTAGGTCGGAGCAGGTCGGGTAGGTCGGATTAGCGCAGCGTAATCCGACATGACGCAACCTGACATGACAGTAAAAAAAACACCAGGGACAGGCAGGTAGCCGAACATCTTCGACTACCTGCCTGTCCCTCTTTGCATTCCCGGAACCCATATGAAAAAGCAACAAACCGCCAGCGTCGCCGATATCTTCGCCCGCGCACTCGACGCCTGTGCGCCCAGGAACGGTGAAACGATTGCCATTGCCCTCAGCGGCGGCCTCGATTCCTCGGCTCTGCTGCACCTGGCCCATGCCTGGGTGCAAGAGCAGGGCGTGGCGCTGCGTGCCTTCCACGTGCACCACGGCCTGAGCCCGAACGCCGACGCCTGGCTGGCCCATTGCGAGCAACTTTGCGACAGCATGAACGTGCCGTTCGAGGCCGCCCGCGTCAGCATCGAGATCAATCCCAAGACAGGTACGGAAGAAGCGGCCCGCAAGCGCCGCTACGCCGCCCTGGGCGCCTTGTGCGCGCAATACGGCGTGCGCCTGCTGCTGACGGCCCACCACCAGGACGACCAGGCCGAAACCGTGCTGCTGCAGCTGCTGCGCGGTTCGGGTACGGCCGGTCTGTCGGGCATGGATGGCGCCAACAGCGCACCGGAATTGCTGGCCAATCCGGATCTGGTGATGGCGCGCCCGCTGCTGCCGGTATCGCGCAAGCAGCTGGAAGCGTATGTGGAGAAACATGCGATTCCTCATATCCATGACGAATCGAACGACGATGCGCGCTTTGCCAGGAATGCCTTGCGGCACCAGGTGATGCCGGTGCTGGCGCAGGCCTTTCCCGGCTTCCAGGAACGTTTTGCGCGCAGTGCCCAGCATGCGCAGTCGGCGCAGCGCCTGCTGACGGAACTGGCCACGCAGGACTTGGCCAACTGCCTCGATGGCGATTGCATCGAGCTGGGCAAATTGCGCGAACTGAGCCAGGACCGCTGCTACAACCTGCTGCGCCACTGGTTCGGCACGCGCAACTTGCGCATGCCGTCGACGGCATGGCTGGCGGAAATGCTGGCGCAGCTGCTCGAAGCGCGGCCCGACGCGCAGTTGCTGGTGACGCATCCGGAATGCCATGTGCGGCGCCACCGCGACCGCCTGTACCTGACGCCCAAACTGGGTGACCTGGCCGGCATGCGCGAGCGTGATGACGCGAATATCCCGGGCCTGGAAAAAGCCGGCCAGGATTTTCACTGGCAGGGTGAAGCCAGCTTGGCGTTTCCCGCGTATGGCGGCGTGCTGCATTTCGACCCGGTAGAGGAAGACGGGCAGGGCATCGATATCGCCTGGCTCAAGGCGCAGCTGTTGACCATCGATTTCCGCCAGGGCGGCGAGCGCCTGAAGCTGGCGCACAACCGCCCGACCAAGAGCCTGAAATACCACTACCAGGCATTTGACGTGCCGGCCTGGGAGCGCGAGCGCCTGCCGCTTGTCTGTGCGGCGCAACAATTGTTGTTTGCGGCCGGCATCGGCCTCGATTGCCATTGCCTCGGTTTGCCGGACGCCTCACGCGTGAGCTTGCGCTGGGCCGCCGTCTGAGCGGCCTGCCATGCGGTGTGGGCTGGCGCGCGCACTGCATGGATCGGTTATTTCCATATGCGTAATCGGTATGAGCTAATGCGCTTAATAGCTTGTTATTTTGCATTGCGGCATGTAGAGTAAAGCCCTCTTTTTTATTCTTCTTGAGCGGAAACTTCACTCTTATGGCTTTAATCGTCCACAAATATGGCGGTACGTCGATGGGCTCGACTGACCGTATCAAGAATGTCGCCAAGCGCGTTGCCAAGTGGCACGACGCTGGGCATCAAATCGTGGTGGTGCCATCCGCCATGTCGGGCGAGACCAACCGCCTGATTGGACTGGCCAGGGAAATCATGGATCAACCCGATCCGCGTGAACTTGACATGATCGCCTCGACAGGCGAACAAGTGTCCGTCGGCCTATTGTCGATGGCACTGCTGGCGATCGGCAAACAAGCCGTATCCTATGCTGGCTGGCAAGTCGCGATCAAAACCGATTCCGCCTTTACCAAGGCCCGCATCCAGTCGATCGATGACGAAAAAGTCAAACGCGACCTCGATGCCGGCAAGATTGTCATCATTACCGGTTTCCAGGGCGTCGACGAGAACGACAATATCGCGACCCTGGGCCGCGGCGGTTCCGACACCTCGGCCGTGGCGATCGCCGCCGCCATGAAGGCGGCCGAATGCCTGATCTTTACCGATGTGGACGGCGTCTACACGACCGATCCGCGCGTGGTCTCCGAGGCACGCCGCCTGAAGACCATCACCTTTGAAGAAATGCTGGAACTGGCTTCGCTGGGCTCCAAAGTGCTGCAAACCCGTTCGGTGGAATTTGCCGGCAACTACCGCGTTCCGACGCGCGTATTGTCGTCGCTGACCGACCCGATGCTGCCTTTGGAAGTAGAAGCCAATTCGGGCACCCTGATTTCGTTTGAGGAAGACACCAACATGGAACAAGCAGTTATCTCCGGCATCGCCTTCAACCGCGACGAAGCCAAAATCACCGTGCTCGGCGTGCCTGACCGTCCGGGCGTGGCCTACCACATCCTGGGACCGGTGGCCGACGCCAATATCGAAGTCGACATGATCATACAGAATCAGTCGGTCGACGGTAAAACGGACTTCACCTTCACCGTCTCGCGCGGCGAATACGCACGCGCCCTGGCCGTGCTGGAAGCGAACCGCGAACAACTGGGCGCGGCCAGCATCACCGGCGACGCCAAGGTGTCGAAATTGTCGGTGGTCGGCGTCGGCATGCGCAGCCACGTCGGCGTCGCCTCGCAAATGTTCCGCACCCTGTCGGAAGAGAGCATCAACATCATGATGATCTCGACCTCGGAAATCAAGATCTCGGTCCTGATCGACGAAAAGTACATGGAACTGGCCGTGCGCGCCCTGCACAAGGCGTTCGAGCTGGAAAAAGCCTAAACAAGTAAAAATATCGCCCCACGCCCTTGACCAAAGGGGGTGCAATCGATATTATGACGTTCGTCGCTGCAGCGCAGTCAGCTGAAACGACATAGTTGAGTAATCAGCTAGGAGACGTGGCCGAGTGGCCGAAGGCACATCCCTGCTAAGGATGCATACGGCTTATACCTGTATCGTGGGTTCGAATCCCACCGTCTCCGCCAGAATCAAATAAAAAAGCCTCCCCTGCGGGAGGCTTTTTTATTTGTCTGGACGGAACGGTGGGATTCGAAGGGCTGGGCCGTGCCGGCCCAGCCCTCTCCGAATCGCCCATCTGCCGCGCCCCGCGCGGCGACGT
Organism: Janthinobacterium sp. PSPC3-1; assembly: GCF_049896105.1. Lineage (NCBI taxonomy): Bacteria > Pseudomonadati > Pseudomonadota > Betaproteobacteria > Burkholderiales > Oxalobacteraceae > Janthinobacterium > Janthinobacterium sp. PSPC3-1. Next base: position 187,317 of record NZ_JAFCTQ010000004.1, read on the forward strand.
TGGCCGCGCCGCGGCCCACGCCGCCCCCCCCAGGAAGGCCCAGGCCGCCCGCCCCCCCCCCGGGCCCCCCCCCCCCCGGGGGGGGGGGGGGCCCCCCCCCCCCCCCCACGCCTCCCCCTCACTTCAGGCACTGGCAGCCAGCACGCACCAGGCGCCCACCACCCACCCCAAAAAAATCCCCCCAATTCTCCTTGTCTTGCCGCTCCACGGCGCTAGAGTGAAACAACCCACCCGTTTCAACCCCAACCCTAGGAGCCCATCATGACAGCACAAGTGCAAGCCATACCCCAAGACATGCACACCATCACCCCGCACCTGGTCTGCGACGGCGCCGCCGAGGCCATCGCATTCTATAAAAAAGCCTTCAACGCCGTCGAGGCTGCGCGCATGCAGACGCCGGACGGCAAGATCATGCACGCCATGATCATGATCGGCGACTCGCACGTGATGCTGGTCGACGAGTTTCCCGACTACGGCAGCATCGGTCCCAACAAGCTCAAGGGCACGCCTGTCACCCTGCATATGTACGTGCAGGACGTGGACCGTGCCTTCGCGCAGGCGGTCGCCGCCGGCGCCACCGTCAAGATGCCGCTGGAAAACCAGTTCTGGGGCGACCGCTATGGCATCGTCACCGATCCCTTCGGCCACAGCTGGTCGCTGGCCACCCACGTCAAGGACGTGACGCCGGAAGAGATGAAGGCGGCGATGCAGAACATGCAGCCCGAGTGCGGCGCGCAGTCCTGAGCCGCCGCTTCAGCGCGCGCCAAACGGCCACACCGTGCGCACCGCCTGCCGTTGCCACTCCTCCGCCTGCAGCCCCAGCGCCGGCTTGACCAGGTCGCTGCGGCTGACGATGCCGATCAGGCGCAGGCTGTGCGCGTCGCTGACCACCGGCAGCCGTTCCAGCGCGTGCACGGCCAGGCGCGTGGCCAGGGTGCGGCAGGTTTCACCGGCCAGCGCCACCACCGGCATGTTCGCGCCGAACAACTGGCCCACCGTCATGCCGGCGTGTGACGCAAGACCTTGTTCCAGGGTGGCGCGGTCCAGCATGCCGACCAGGGCGCCGTCGCGCGTGACGGGAAAGGCGCGGTGGCGCTGGGTGCTGCCGAAGTGGCTGGCCATGGCGACGGCGAGAGTGGTATCGGCGTTGATGCGGGTTGGCTGCGGGCTCATCACCTCGGCCACGCTGTGGCGTTCCAGCGGATCGATGCCGTATTCACGATAAATATGATAACCGCGGCGGGCGATTTTTTCGGTCAGGATGGAGCGGTGCATGAAGATCACCGTAAACGCATAGGCCACGGCCGAGGCGGCCATCACGGGCAGCAGGGCGTTGACGTCATGGGTCAGCTCGAACGCAAAGGCGACCGCCATGATGGGCGCGCGCATCATGCCGCCCAGGGTAGCGGCCATGAACACCAGCGGCCAGATGGCCGGTTCGTGGCCGGGCAAATAGGGCCCGAGCAAAGCGCCCAGGCCCGCGCCCAGCATCAGCAGCGGCGCCAGCACGCCGCCCGAAGTGCCCGAGCCCAGCGCCAGCAGCCAGATCACGGCTTTCCCGCCCAAGAGCGCCAGCAGTGCGCCGGCGGCGAGATGGTTGTTCAGCAGGTCGGCGATCACGTCGTAGCCCACGCCCAGCGCGCGCGGCTGCAGGTAGCCGCCGATGCCGACGGCCAGGCCGCCGATGGCCGGCCACCACATCCAGTGCACAGGCAGGCGGTGGAACAGGTCTTCCACCTTGTACAGCGAGGTCGACAGCAGCCACGCCATGGCGCCGCACAGCAGGCCGGCGACCAGGCACGACAGCAGCGCCGACGGCGGCAGCACGGCCGTGTGCAGCGGGAACAGCGGACCGCTGTCGATCAGCAGGGGGCGCAGGAAGCCGGCGATCACGCAGGCGATCGCCACCGGCGCCAGGCTGCGCGGGCGCAGTTCGAACAGCAGCAGTTCCACCGCCAGCAGCAGCGCCGCCACCGGCGTGCCGAACACGGCAGTCATGCCCGCCACGGCGCCGGCCACCAGCAAGGTCTTGCGCTCGCCGGCGCTCAGGTGGAAATGCTGGGCCAGCAAGGAGCCGACCGCGCCGCCCGTCATGATGATCGGGCCTTCGGCGCCGAACGGGCCGCCGCTGCCGATGGCGATCGCCGAGGCGAGCGGCTTGAGCACCGCCACCTTGGGCGACATCATGCTTTTCTTGAACAGGATCGCCTCGATCGCCTCGGGAATGCCGTGACCGCGTATCTGCTCGGTGCCATAGCGCGCGATCAGGCCGATCAGCAGTCCGCCCAGCACCGGGATGGCGATCACCCAGGCGCCCAAGCCTTGGCCGGCGGGCGACATGAAGGCGGTCGAGAATTTCTGGAAGAAAAACAGATTGGTGAAAAAATGGATGGCGTGCAGCAGCACCCAGGCGGTCGCGGTGCTGAGGGCGCCGACCACGGCGGCCAGGCTGGAAATCAGGATCAGCCGCGCCTGGCCGTCGAAGTCGCGCCGGGCGTCGTAGGCGGTATTACTCATGATGTTGTCCTGCCACGGTCGGAATGGTAAACACGCCGGCCAGCGACTGCAGTTCGGTGCGGTGCAATTGCGCCAGCCTGGCCAGCAGGGCCTCGCCCTCGGGCAGCAAGTGGACTTCGACCCGGCGCCGGTCGGCACTGCTGTGGCGGCGCTCTACCAGCCCGGCCGCTTCGCAGCGCGTGACCAGCGCCACCACGCCGTGCGGCTTGGCCTGCAGGCGTTCGGCCAGCTCGCCGACGGTGGCCCAGTCGCGGCCGGGATAACCCTTGATGTGCAGCAGCAGCAGGTATTGCAGTGGCGTGATGCCATGGGTCTGGATCACGTCATCGGAGAAGCGCTCGAAGCGGCGCATCTGGTAGCGAAATTCCGACAGGATCGTGAAATCGGACTTGCCCAGGGCGGCAGGGGAGAGAGGCATGACAGGGTTCCGGCAAAAGGAAAGGCGCTAAATATATCACAACGTGATATAAATGGTCCGGCTGGCCGTGGGCAATATCTGGCCTGTACTGCCATACTGTGCCTTGTCGCCACCAAGCGCCCCGCGCCCGCCCCCATGAAACCGGCCAGCTTTCCCCTGCCGCCTGACCTGATCGATGAAGAAGCCATGCTGGCGGCCCTGCAGCGCGAGGCCTTCGGCTATTTTATTACGCAGGTCAACCCGGCCAATGGCCTGGTGCGCGACAAGGACAAACAGGGCTGGCCGGCCAGCATCGCCGCCGTCGGCCTGGCACTGACCAGCTATTGTGTCGGCGTCGAACGCGGCTGGCTGGCACGCGATGACGCGGTCGAACTCACCTTGACCACCTTGCGTTTTTTTGCGAAGAGCGAGCAGGGCGACTCGCCCGCCGCCACCGGCCACAAGGGTTTTTATTATCACTTCCTCGACATGGACAATGGCCGGCGCGCCTGGGATTGCGAGCTGTCGAGCATCGACACGGCGCTGTTGATCGCCGGCGTGCTGGCCGCCGCCGCATACTTCGATGGCGACGGCAAGGACGAACTGGAGATCCGCGCGCTGGCCGATTTCCTGTACCGCCGGGTCGACTGGCAATGGATGCGCGCGCGCTGCCAGTTGCTGCGCCATGGCTGGAAGCCGGAAACGGGTTTTTTGCGCAAATGCTGGCGCGGCTATGACGAGGCGCTGATCCTGTACGTGCTGGCGCTCGGTTCGCCCACCTTTCCCGTCGAACGGGCCAGCTACGATGCCTGGACCTACAGCTTCGAATGGAAATCCGTCTACGGCATCGATTACCTGTACGCGGGCTCGCTGTTCATCCACCAGATGTCGCATGCCTGGCTCGATTTGCGCGGCATCCAGGATGATTTCATGCGCGCCCACGGTCTCGATTATGCGGAAAACAGCCGCCGCGCGACCCTGGTGCAGCAGCGCTACGCGATCGACAATCCGCTCGGTTTTCCCGGCTATGGCGAACACTGCTGGGGCATCAGCGCCAGCGACGGTCCCGGCCCCGCCACCCAGCAGTCCTACGGCGTGCGGCGCAGCTTTCGCGACTATGCGGGCCGCGGGGCGCCGTACAGTATTGACGACGGCACCCTGGCGCCGTGGGCGGTGGCCGCCTCGCTGCCGTTCGCGCCCGAACTCGTGCTGCCGGCCCTGGCGCAGCAGCATGATGTATTCCATGCACGCTCGACCGTGTTCGTCACGCAGCAGGGCCCGCGCTGGGTCTCGCCTTACCGCTTCGGCATCAACGACGGGCCGGTGCTGCTGATGCTGGACAACTACCTGCACGATTTTCCGTGGCGGCTGATGCGCGGCAACACGTATCTGCGCGATGGGCTGGTGAAGGCGGGGTTTGCGGGCGAGTGGCTGGCGGAGCAATAAGCGCGCATGCGCCGAGCTTGGCTATTCCGCCATGGCTTTCATTGCTGCCTGCGCCAGAAAGCTCGAGCGGCTCAGGTGGCGTGACTTCGCAAACACGTCGATGTCGCGCAGCAGGGTTGCCGGCAGGGATATATTCAGACGTACCGGTTTCGTCCTCACCTTCGACAAATCGATGTCGACCAGCATCCAGAAACCCCCCGCATACTGCGCATCGCCAGTCCATTGCTCGATGGCCGAGGCGGCGGGAATACTGTCCTCGTCTTCGTACATGGTTTCGACAGCCTCCTGCGCCGCATGTTGAAGATCACCTTGCTTGTCGGCGGCGGTATGGACGCCTGGCAGATCGGGAAAAGTAGCGCCGTAGGCGCTGTTGGTATCCTTCCATACATAGAGTGGGTAAAACATTTATCGCCTCATTTCAAGTCAGCTTGTTTCAATATTGAATTGGCAGTACCTATCGGCAAGTCTTTTTTTGGATGCGGAACGATCACGGATTTGCCGGTTCCAGGATGGCGGTACTTGTGATGGCTGCCGCGCGTCGACACATGTTCCCATCCAGCGGATTGGAGTTGTTTGATAAGGTGTGCGCTGTCCATGGTGTAAATCATACACAAAAACTACACACGTATTCACAGTTTGTGTAAGTTTTGTGTGGTTTGCCAGCCTTGAAAGCCATCGAAAATGGACAGTTTGTCAATTGAGGTCGAGGGTGTGGGGGCAATGCCGGACCATACCCCTACCGCGAGCACGGCTCATACATGAATAGTAATGATTCTCATTTATAATGCAATGGACTGTGGCCGGGGGCTAGTGGCAAAGGAGGCATGATGGAGAAATTGGTGAGTACCGGGGACATGATCGCGCAAGAGCACCGCGTGCTGCTGAGTGCGTATGGACGGGCGCAGGCGCGCTGCAGCGCCCAACTGGCCGAACAGGCGGCGCGTATCGCCGAACTGGAAGCGCAGCTGATGCGCGCGCAGGCGCAGATCGTGATCCGCGATACCAGGCTGGCGCTGGCGCGTGAAGAACTGGCGGAACTGGCTGCGGCCGCACCCGGCTTGCCGACACGGGTCAAACTGGCGCGCCGCGTCGAGTGGCTCAGTGTACGGGTGCAGGACCTGATGCGCGAGCTGCTGCGCTTGCAATGGGTGCCGGCGCCTTCGTTGTCGAACAAGCCGGCGCTGCAAGCAGACCTGCTGGCCGGCGTGCGTGAAAAATCCGTGCTCTGCGTCGGACAGGACTTGGGCCAGGCCATCGACGGCGCCAACGCCGCCCGGCAGGCCATCGAGCAGGCCGGCGGGCGCTTCCTGCACCATGCGGGCGGCGATGATGGCGTCGACGACGTGGCGGCGCTCGAAGCGAGCCTGGTGGCGGCCGACCTGGTGATCTGCCAGACCGGCTGCGTCAGCCACGACGCCTACTGGCGCGTGCACGACCACTGCCAGCGCACCGGCAAGCAGTGCGTGCTGGTCGACCAGCCGCAAGCCATGCATTTCATACGCAAGGAAGCGCTGGCCAGCCAGGCATGACGCTGTCAGGCGGTCAGCACGAACGAGGCGCTGTCGCCCAATGACAGCATGGTTTGCAGGTGGGAAGTGCCAAGGCGTCGTGCCACGATGTCGTCGAGGCAGTGCGTCGCCAGATGCACGCGCGCCTGGTCTGGGCGGGTGTATTCCCAGACGACGTGGAAGGTGAAACTCGTGTTGTGGGCGTCACTTGCCGCCATCGCCTGCTCGCCCCGTGACGTGCCGGCCTGCACCGAGAATGCCTGGTGCAGCTGTGGCCGGGCGCGTATTTCCGCGACCATCTCATTATTGAGCGTGAAATCGGTTTGCGTGGACAGCTCTTCCCCAGGGAAAAGTTCCTGCAAGGTCTTGCCCACGTCCGGGTTTTCGCATGCCTCATGCAGGGTCACTTTCAGCACTGCTCCGGCCGGCACCGGAAGTTCCGCCCAAGTCAGGTAGCCACGTCCGCCTTGTCCGAAGTTGCCGCCGGCCGCGTCCAGTGCCGCTTTCGGATTTCTGTCCAGCGCGCCACGCACCGAAACATTGACGATGTCCCCGTCGGCCAGGCTGATGGTGGTAACGCGGGCGCCATCGAGTTCAACGCAAAGGCTGGGCATGCTTGCTTTCTGATCAGTTAAAAACACATTGTCGCATGGCCTTACGAGCGCAGCATCACCGCGCCGCGCTCCAGCCGGAAGCGGCTGACCACCTGCGCCAGCCGGCTTGCTTCATCCTGCAAGGACTCAGCGCCCGACGCCGCCTGTTCGACCAGGGCGGCGTTCTGGCGCGTCACCTTGTCCATTTCGGCGATCGCCAGGTTGATCTGCTCGATGCCCGCCTCCTGGGCCTGGCTGGCGCCATTGATGTCGCCCATGATGTCGGTCACGCCGCGCACGCTGTCGACGATCTGGTCCATCGTGGCGCCCGCTTCGTTGACCAGCTTGCTGCCGGCCGCCACCTGGCTGACGGAATCGTCGATCAGCGCCTTGACCTCGCGCGCGGCCTGGCTGGAACGCTGCGCCAGGTTGCGCACTTCGGACGCCACCACCGCGAAGCCGCGCCCCTGTTCGCCGGCGCGCGCCGCTTCCACCGCCGCGTTCAGTGCCAGGATATTGGTCTGGAAGGCGATGCCGTCGATCACGGCGATAATATCGACGATTTTTTTCGACGAGGTGTTGATCGCGCCCATGGTGCCGACCACCTGCGCCACTACGGCGCCGCCGCGCACCGCCACCTCGGAGGCCAGCGCCGCCATCTGGTTGGCCTGGCGGGCATGGCCGGCGTTCTGTTTCACGGTCGACGTCAGCTGCGCCATCGAGTCGGCCGTGTTGCGCAATGATCCCGCCTGCTGGCCGGTGCGGGCCGACAGATCGAGGTTGCCGCTGGCGATGCGCTGCGAGGCGTCGGCGATGGTGTCGGTGCCGCCGCGCACCTGGCCGACGATGTCCTGCAGGCTGGTGTTCATGGCGTTCAGGGCCTGCAGCAGCTGGCCCGTTTCGTCGCGCGCGCCCACGATCACCGTGCTGGTCAGGTCGCCGGCCGCCACCTGCCGCGCCACGCCCAGCGCCTGCAGCAAGGGGCGCGTGATGCTGTTGCTGGCCTGGATCGCCAGCAGGATGCCGGCCAGCGCCGCGCCGGCGGACAGCAAGATGATGATCAAACGGGTCTGCTCGGCCTGTTGTACCGAGGCCTGGCCGGCCGATTCCATCAGGCCGGTCTGGTAGCTGACCAGCTGTTCGAGCGCGGCAAAATAGGCTTGCTGGCGCGGCTGCAACTGCTTGAGCATCAGGCTCTTGGCTTCAAATTTGCGCTCTTCCGCCACCAGCTTGAGCACGTCTTTCCTGACGGCGTCGAATTGCTGGCGCGCCGTGTTCAGCCGGGCAAGGCGGCTGCGGCCCTCGGCGGACGCCGGCAAGCGTTCCAGCTTGCCAACCACCGTGTCGATGCGGCGCGCGATCTGGTCCACATGTTGCACTTCCTTGGCGGCCAGTTCGGCGTCGACGGTCAGGAAGATATTGCGCATGGCGAGCATGGTTTCGTTCACATCGTCCTTGATCGCGTGCACCAGCACGGTTTTTGGATAATTGTCTTCGTTCATGCGGCGAATTTCGCTGCCCAGTTCGCTGACCCGGGTAATCGCCACCAGCGCCAGGATCAGGAGCAGGGCGATGATGGCGCCAAAGCTGACGCCCAGCCGGCGGCCGATTTTCAAATCATTGAATTTCATGTGACAAGTCTCCTGATATTTTTATGGTCCGCGCGGTGGCAATGCCCCTGTGGTTGGATGATGGTAGAGCGCGCCCGGTTATTTATCCAATCAATAATTATTAGTGCCTAATATCAATTTCGGTATGAGTCAGGGTAGCAACTTTTTCAATAACAGCGACGAATCTGTTACCATACCCCCCTATGGTATTTATTGGAGGCAGGCATGGGACATATCTCGCACAACAAGGACAAGCTCTTGAACCGCGTCAAGCGCATCAAGGGCCAGGTGGAAGGCATCGAGCGGGGGCTGGAGGAAGGGCGCGACTGCGGCGACATGCTGCAGCTGATCGCGGCCGTGCGCGGCGCGGTCAATGGCCTGATGGCCGAGGTGATCGAAGAGCATCTGCGCGAACACGTGGCCAGCCCCGCGATCGCCAGCGACGCCGAGCGGGCCAAGGGCGCCGACGAGATCGTCGCCATCCTGCGCACCTATCTCAAATAAGCGAAAGACCATCATGACGCAAGCACAAGCAGCGGAAGACCTGTCCGCCTGGACCCATGAGCACGTATTCGACAGCAGCGATGGCAAGGCCGAGCGCCGCGCGCGCATCGTCATGTGGATCACCCTGGCCACCATGGCGCTCGAGATCGTGGCCGGCTGGTGGTACAACTCGATGGCGCTGCTGGCCGACGGCTGGCACATGAGCTCGCACGCGCTGGCGATCGGCCTGGCGGCGTTTGCCTATGCCGCTTCGCGCCGCCATGCGCGCGACCCGCGCTTTGCCTTCGGTACCTGGAAGATCGAAATCCTGGCCGGCTACACCAGCGCCATCCTGCTGCTGTGCGTGGCGGTGCTGATGGTGGCCGCCTCCGTCGAGCGCCTGTTCGCGCCGCAGGCGATTCATTATCCGCAGGCCATGGCGGTGGCCGGTTTCGGCCTGGCGGTGAACCTGGTCTGCGCGCTGATCCTGGGCGGGCACCACGATCATGGACATGAGCACGGCCACGACCATCACGAGCACGATCATCACCACCATGGTCACGGTGAAGATCTGAACCTGAAGGCCGCCTATGTCCATGTGCTGGCCGATGCGGCCACTTCGGTGCTGGCCATCGTCGCGCTGGCCGGCGCGTGGGCTTATGGCTGGAACTGGCTCGACCCCGTGATGGGCATCGCCGGTGCGGTGCTGGTGGCGCTGTGGGCGAAAAAGCTGACGCAGCAGACGGGCACGGTCCTGCTGGACCGCGAGATGGACCACCCGGTGGTGCGGGAAATCCGCGAGGCGGTGGAGGTGGAAGAGGGCGGCGACACGCCGCGCGTCGTCGACCTGCACGTCTGGCGCGTCGGCAAGCAGCTGTATGCGTGCGCGCTGTCGGTGGTCAGCCGCGGCCCCACCCTGACGGCGGCGCGGCTGCGCGCCCGTATCAGCATCCACGAGGAAATCGTCCACAGCACCATCGAGATCGTGCGGCGGACCTGAGCCACGCGCTGCCGGCGCCGGCTTACACGCCCACCAGCGATACGGCCTTGGTATTCAGGTACGATTCCAGCGCCTCCGGCCCGCCTTCCGTGCCATGGCCCGAATCCTTGATGCCGCCGAACGGCATTTCGGCGCTCGGGGCGGCGCCCTGGTTGATCCACAACATGCCCACCTCCATGCGGTTCATCAGCAGGTGGGCGTTCTTGATCGAGCGCGTAAAGGCATAGCCGGCCAGGCCAAACGGCAGGCGGTTCGCTTCGAGGATGGCTTCTTCCAGGCTGTCGAAGCCGCGGATGCCGGCGATCGGGCCGAACGGTTCGTCGTTGAAGATGCTCGCGTCAAGCGGCACATCGGCGAATACCGTCGGCGCGAAAAAGTTGCCGGTGTCGCCGATGCGGCCGCCGCCGGTGGCCAGGATGGCGCCCTTCGCCTGCGCATCTTCCACCACCTTGGCCATGGCGCTCAGGCGGCGCGCGTTGGCCAGCGGCCCCAGCGTGGTGCCCTGTTGCAGGCCGTCGCCCAGCTTCAGGCTTTCGGCGTGTTTGACCAGCGCGCTGGTGAATTCGGCCTTGACGGCATTGTGCACCAGGAAGCGGGTCGGCGAAATGCATACCTGGCCGGCATTGCGGAACTTGGCGCCGCCGGCGGCCTTGACGGCCAGCGCCACATCGGCGTCTTCGGCAATGATCACCGGGGCGTGGCCGCCCAGTTCCATCGTCACGCGTTTCATGTGGGCGCCGGCCAGCGCGGCCAGCTGCTTGCCCACCGGCGTCGAGCCGGTGAACGTGACTTTGCGGATAATCGGGTGGGGGATCAGGTAGCCGGAGATTTCGGCCGGGTCGCCGAACACCAGGCCCACCACGCCCGGCGGCAGGCCGGCGTCGACGAAGCATTGCATCAGCGCCGCCGGCGAAGCCGGCGTTTCTTCCGGCGCCTTGCACAGGAAAGAGCAACCGGTGGCCAGTGCGGCCGACAATTTGCGCACGATCTGGTTGATCGGGAAATTCCACGGCGTGAAGGCGGCGACCGGGCCGACCGGCTCTTTCAGCACCAGCTGCTGCGCGGCCGGGTTGCGCGACGGCACGATGCGGCCATACACGCGCATGCCTTCGGCGGCAAACCAGTCGATGATGTCGGCGCCGGCCAGAATTTCACCTTTCGCTTCGCCCACCGGCTTGCCCTGCTCCCGGGTCATCTGCTGCGCAATGTCGACGGCGCGTTCGCGCAGCAGCGATGCGGCGCGGCGCATGATGGCGGCCCGTTCGGCGGCCGGCACGGCGCGCCACGTCTCGAAACCCTGCTGGGCGGCGGCCAGCGCGCGGTCCAGGTCGGCGATGCTGGCGTGAGCGACCGTGCCGATCGCCTGTCCGGTGGCGGGGTTGAGCACGGGAATGGATTTGCCGCCGGTGGCGTCCACCCATTGATTGGCGATCAGCAAACGGGTATCGGGATAGCTGGAGAGGGTCATTGCTTGGGGCTCCTGTCGGTGGTGAGTCGGTCTTGCTGCCGGCCGGGCGCCTTGCCTGGCAGGGGCGATAGTCGGCAGCCGAAAGAGTGCAAGTGTACTACCGTGCCGGAAAAGCGGCAGGGGCGAAGGTTTGCTGTCGCCGGGCCGCTGGCATGAAGGCGTAAAAAAGCCCGCCGATGGCCGGCGTAGCAATTATAATGTCGGCTTTTACGGCCAGGCGCCGTCCACCACACAGAGAAACGAATGAGCACATTACCTCCATGCCCGCAATGCCAATCCGAATACACCTACGAAGACGGCAGCAACCTCGTCTGCCCTGAGTGCGCGCATGAATGGTCGGCCACGGCCGGTGAAGCGGTGGAAGAGGGCGCCAAAGTCTACCGCGATGCGGCCGGCAATATCCTGCAGGACGGCGACACGGTCAGCGTCATCAAGGATTTGAAACTGAAGGGTGGCGGCGGCGTCGTCAAGATGGGCACCAAGGTCAAGAATATCCGCCTGGTCGACAGCGATCACGATATCGACTGCAAGATCGACGGTTTCGGCCAGATGAGCCTGAAGACCGAGTTCGTCAAGAAGGTCTGATCGCTTTCAGTTCATCCCCATGCAAATCGATACCATCCGCCAGCGCCTGCGCGCGCTGGGCGCCAAGCCCCTGCATGAACAGCGCGTGCTGCGCGACTGGATACAGGCGCAGCCGCACGACCAGGGCCGGCGCCGCGCCGAAGATTTCTTGCCGCTGCCGGTGCGCGAGGCCTTGCCGGCGCTCGACTTGGAGTTGCAGGGCATGCTCAAGCTGCTCAGCACCCACCCCGGCGCCGATGGTTCGGCGCGGCTGCTGGTCGGTCTGCACGACGGGCAGACGGTGGAAAGCGTGCTGCTGCCGCGCGATGGGCTGTGCGTGTCGAGCCAGGTGGGCTGCGCCGTCGGCTGTCAGTTCTGCATGACGGGCCGCGACGGCCTGATACGGCAAGTCACCAGCGGCGAAATCGTCGCGCAGGTGGTGCTGGCGCGGACCATGCGGCCGGTGAAAAAAGTCGTTTTCATGGGCATGGGCGAACCGGCCCATAACCTCAATAATGTGATGGAAGCGATCGAGCTGCTGGGCACGGAAGGCAATATCGGCCACAAGAACCTGGTGTTCTCCACCGTCGGCGACCCGCGCGCCTTCGAACGCCTGCCGCAGGGACGTGTCAAACCGGCGCTGGCCCTGTCCCTGCACACCACGAAGCCGGACCTGCGCGAACAGCTGCTGCCGCGCGCACCCAAACTGTCTCCGCGCGAGCTGGTGGCGTTCGGCGAGTCGTATGCGCGCCTGACCGGTTATCCGGTGCAATACCAGTGGACCTTGATGGAAGGCATCAACGATGGCGACGATGAACTGGACGGCATCGTGGAGCTCCTCAAGGGCAAATATGCGGTGCTGAACATGATCCCGTATAACACCATCGCCGACCTGCCGTTCAAGCGCCCCAGCTGGGACCAGGCGCGCGCGATCGCCGCCCGCCTGCACGAGCGCGGCGTGCTGACCAAGCTGCGCGATTCGGCCGGGCAGGATGTGGAGGGCGGCTGCGGGCAGTTGCGGGCGCGTGAGGCCAAGGGCAGAAAAGTAATTGAAATACGGGCCGCGTAGGTCGGATTAGGCCCGCAGGGCCGTAATCCGACAACATTGTTGGCGCCGATCGTGGTGTTGTCGGATTACGCGCTTGCGCGCTAATCCGACCTACCGATTCTGCCCAACAAATCATGTTCATCCAGGATCGCAAACGCGATCTCCGGATGCCTGGCCAAACAGCGCCGCACCGCTGCCGGAATCGCCGCGCGCGTCTTGCGGCACAGGCCGGGCTGCTCCAGCAATTGAATCTGGAAGCCGCGCACGGTGCGTACCTCGCCGCTGCCGGGCGCGATGCGCAGCACCACGCCCAGGTTTTTCTGCAAATTCTTTTCCAGTTTTTTCAGCTGTTCGTACGTGGCGATGGTTTCTATATGCGCGAGCAGGCGCTTTTCTTCCGTCAGGTTCAGGCGCAGGATGGCCAGCTCGGCTTGCTCGCCGCCCAGCAGCCGTTCGCGTTCGCAGTCGCACAGCTGCGGCGGGCATTCCTTGCGGATTTTAAAATCGGCCATGAGCCTGCTTCCTGTGCGCGCAATAGGGGACGAACCAGTATCGACCGCCGTCCGCCGCCTGTCAATCGGATGCACGATAGTGCGCCGGCTTGACCGCGCGGCTGGCATTGGGCGCCGCCCCGTGTTGTAATGTTGGCCATCATGAGAACCCGCATCAAGATCTGCTGCGTCGCCTCCATCGACGAAGCGCAACTGGCAATCGCTGCCGGCGCCGACGCGCTGGGCCTGGTGGCTGCCATGCCGTCCGGCCCCGGCGTGATTCCCGACGCCCGCATCGCGCAGATCGCCGCCTGGACGCCGCCGCCCGTGTCCACCTTTCTGCTGACGGCCGAGACCACGGCGGCGCGCATCGCCGGCCATATCGCCGCCACCCAACCGACCACGGTGCAGATCGTCAGCCATATCGATCTGCATGAACTGGCCGAACTGGCGCGCCTGCTTCCCCATGTCAAACGGGTGCAGGTGATCCATGTGGAAGGCGACGACGCGCTCGGCCTGATCCCCGCCTATGCCCCCCATGTGCATGCCTTCCTGCTCGATTCGGGTCGCCCGTGCGGCGCGGTGCCGGAACTGGGCGGCACCGGCCGCACCCACGACTGGGGCATCAGCGCGCGCTTCGTGCGCGCCAGCCCCGTGCCCGTGTTCCTGGCCGGCGGCCTCGACGCCGGCAATATTGCCGCGGCCCTGCGCCAGGTACGCCCCTACGGCATCGACCTGTGCTCGCGCGTGCGCACCGATGGCCACCTCGATATCATGAAGCTGGCGCTCCTCACGTCGGCCGTGCGCGAGGCCGATGCGCTGCTTTATGCGGAAGGGTGATGCCATGCGGTTATGATGCCGCAGTCGGCGGCTATCCATGGCCGTCATGTCTACCGGAGTTTTTGCCATGCGCCTGCTGTTCCCCTGCGATCCCTTCAACAAATCCGCCGTCGATGAAAACTACATCGACGAGTGGCACGCTGCGGCAGCCATCGGCGTGGCGTGCTCGCTGTTTTCATTCGAGGATTTCGAGGACGGCGTGTTCCGGCCAAGGCCGGCGTTGGCCGCTGGCGAAACGATCGTGTATCGCGGCTGGATGCTGCGGCCAGGGCGCTATGCGGCGCTGGTTGATGCCTGCGCAGCGCAAGGCGCAAAATCGCTCACCAGCGCTGCGCAGTACCGTCATTGCCATTACCTGCCCGAGTGGTACGCCGTCTGTGCGGGCGCTACGCCGGAGACGGTATTCACCGCGCGCGATGCGGATTTCGTCGCCGCCGTCGCCGGCAAGGACTGGCCTGCTTATTTCGTCAAGGATTACGTCAAATCCTTGAGCAGCACGCGCGGCTCGGTTGCCGATACGCCGCAAGATATCGCTTCGGTGGTGGATCTGATCGAACAGTATCGCGGCGAAATCGAGGGTGGCGTTTGCATCCGCCGCTACGAGCAGCTACTGCACGACACGGAGGAGCGCTATTTTGTCTGGCATGGACGCGCACACGGCCGCGATGGCAGCGTGCCTGCGCTGGTCGCGGCGGTTGCCGCGCGTATCGACAGTCCATTTTTCTCCATCGATGTCGTCAGCTCCGCTACCGGACAACTGCGCCTGATCGAATTGGGTGACGGCCAGGTGTCGGACCGCAAGCATTGGCCGGCAGCGCGGTTCCTGGCGATGCTGGCACAGGATTAATCCGCTGTGCCCGGATGGTGCATCTCGCGCACCAGCGCTTGCGCAAACGCCGCCACCATGCCGCTGGCCGCGCGCGGCGAGACCAGGCCGACCACGGTGGGCGATACTTCGTCGGGCAGGTTGAGAAAATGCACGCCCGGCGGTGCCGCCAGGCGCATGCTGTCGGGGACGATGGCGATGCCGAGGTTTGCCTCGATCAGGTTCAGCTGCGAGGTCTTGCGCGACAGCGCGCGCGCCGCTTTGGGGAAATAACCCTGGGCCAGGCACAGGCCCGCCACCAGGTCACTCAAGCCACCACGATCCTTGTGCGGAATCGACACGAACGCCTCGTCGCGCAGCGCGGCAATCGTGGTGCTGGTGTAGGCGGCCAGCGGCGAATCCTTCGACACCGCCACCACCAGCTTTTCGCTGTACAGCTCGCGCACGACGATATTGGCGTGCTTGCGCAGGGTAGGCAGGCGTACCAGGCCCAGGTCGGCGCGGCCCTCTTCGATATCGGCCGCCTGGTTTTCCGACGAGCCTTTCGACACATCAAGCGAGACGCCGGGAAACTGCGCCAGCAGGCGCTTGAGCACCGCGCCGATGGCGGGCGTCAGCGTGACGGAACTCGAATGCAGCAGGCGGATGATGCCGGCCGAACCCTGGCCCACATGGCTCGTCTGGCGCACGGTTTCCTCGATATCGTCGAGGATGCGCTTTGCGCGGTCATAAAAGACCTGGCCGGCGGCGGTCAGCTCGATATGGCGCGCGTCACGGGTGAGCAGCAGCGCCTGCACCTCGTTTTCCAGTTCCTTGATCTGCCGGCTCAGGGCCGACTGCGCAATAAACAGTTTTTCCGCCGCGCGCGAATAGCTGCCCGCCTCGACGATTTCGACAAAGTAGCGGAACTGTTTGAGAGAGATCATGGATGCCTTTTCGAGATCGCAGGGCGCCATATTTGATATTGGCCGTGGCCAGCCATGCACGTTACAGTGGCCTGGTCGTCACCACTGCAAGGGAAACACCATGCTGGAATTGATCGGAGTACTGGGAGTGCTCGTCAGTATTATCGTCAAACTGATTTTTGTCCAGGTTTGCGGACGCGCAGGCAAACAAGAGGATTAATACGCGAGCGTCGCCACGAATCGGGCCGGCATGGGCAGTGCCTGCAAGCGGCAATCGATGGCGGCGCCATCCCATTCGCCCAGTGCCCGGCCAGCGCACTTGAGCGCCGCCTCGCGCGCCGTCCACGCCTGCGCCAGAGCCAGCGGACGCTGCGCCTCGGCGCAGGCCGCAAGCGACTGCGCCACTTGCGGCCCCAGGTAGTCCGTCGCCACGGCAAACCAGTCCGGAATCTCCACTAGTCGCATCACATCGATGCCGACCGGTCCATGCAGATGAACGGCGGCCAGGGACAACCCTTCGTCATGACTGATCGACAGCCAGGCCGCCCGGCCAGCCAGCAGCAAACGCGGCGCATGGCCAGGCTGCGATTGCACACTGATGCCATCGATGGCGATATTCAGCCACTGCGCCACCGCCTCGCGCACGGCAAGACGAGTACGCTGGCGCGCCTCGGTACGTGGCAAGGCGCCGGCAATGCCGATCACCAGCACGCCATCGCCTTGCCAGTACCGTGTAAAACTCATGACCGCAGCGGCGCCGCCGGGCATCCCGCCCAGTTGCTGCCGGCCGGGATATGTTCGCCCTTCATCACGAGGGTCAAGGGACCCAGCCGCGCGTTGTCGCCCACTTTGGCGCTGTACAGCACCGAGCTGCGCGGCCCCATGTAGACGCGCTGGCCGATTTCCACATGATCGATCTTCATCACGCGGTCTTCGAACAAGTGGGTCTGCGGGCAGGTCAAGGCATTCAATTCGCTGTGGTCGCCGATATGCACGCAGTCGAATTCGGTGATGTCGGTGGTGTCCATGTAGACGCCGCGGCCGATCTTGCAGCCGAACAGGCGGAAGGCCATCGGCAGCCATGGTGTGCCGCGCAGGTAGCGCATGAAGTTGGGTACGGCGATGCCTTCGTACAGATTCGTCACGCCTTCGGACAGCCACACGAACGGTGTCCACATCGGCGCGGCGTGCTTGCGGTAGCGTCCCAGCAGCAGCCATTTGAGCAGCACCACCAGCAGGAAATTGCCGATGCCGTAAGCGATGCCGGCCATCGCCAGGTCGGCCACCACTTCGCCCCAGCGCCCGGCGCCAGCCAGCGGCATCACGTCCAGCACCAGCGTGTAGCCGACGGCGATCACCAGCGCGTGCGGCGCGACGATGCGGAACGCTTCGATCAGGCTGCGGCCCAGGCGGCGCAGTGGCGAGGGCTTGAAGGTCAGGTGTTCGGCAAAGCCGCTGACCTGTTCGCGCGCCGGCAGGTGCATCGGCGGGGAGCCCAGCCAGGTGTCGCCGCCATGCATCTGCTCATTGCGCGGCGCATGCGTGTGCACGCCGATCAGCACATGCTCGGGCAGCACGGTGCCGTCGGGGATATAGCTGCCATTGCCGACAAAGCTGCGGTGCGAAATCACGGTCGGGCGCATGGTCATCCAGCCGCCGTCGATCTGCTCGTCGCCCAGCATCACGGCGTCGGCGATAAAAGTGTCGTCGCCCAGGGTCAGCATGTCGGGCACCACGCCCAGCGCGGTGGAAATCTCGGCGCCCTTGCCGACCTTGGCGCCCAGCAGGCGGTACCAGTACGGTGCGAAGACGGTGGCGTAAATGCCGTGCAGCACGTTCAGGCTCGACTCCTGGATATGGCTGACCAGCCACTTGGCGCAATAGATATTGCTGTGCACTGCAGACACACCAGGCTTCAGGCGCGGCAGCGCGCCCCAGCGGATGGCGGCCGACAGCAGCGCCGTCAGCACGATCAGCACGGCGCTGGCCGGGAAGGCCAGGATGAAGTAGCGCGCCAGCTGGGTGGTCGGGTCGCGCCCCTGCAGCCACGGCATCATTTCGCGTTCGTCGAACCAGTCGATCAGCACGAAACTGGGGAACACGGGCATAAAGAACAGCACCGCGATCAAGACCATGCCGAAGCAGAAGAACAGCATTTCGGCGCTCAGGCGGACCTTGCTGACGGCGGGCCGCGCCGGCTGGCTGGCCGGGTCGAACGCGCCTATATCGCGCGCGGGCGAACCGGTCCAGATGCGGCCGGCGGGCACCGATGCGCCATCGGCCAGCGCGGACTGGCCTTCCAGGTGGCCAAAGTGGCCGACCTTTGTGTTGCCTTCCAAAATCGCGTAGGAGCTGATGCAGGCGTCATTGCCGATGCTGATATGCCCCAGCAGCAAACGGCCCCGCTCGACGCGCGCGTTTTCGAAGTTGACGGCATTGCCGACGCTGACGTTGTCGCCGATGGACAGCAGCTCAGGCGCGCGCAGGGTCATGGAACCGATCACCACTTCCTTGCCGACTTTCGCACCGAGCGCGCGCAGCCACCAGCTATTGAGTGACGAGCCACTGAGCAGATAGGTGGGCGCCGATTCGACCAGCCTGTCGGCCAGCCACCAGCGATAATAGGTGACGCCCCACAGCGGATAGCTGCCCGCTTTCAGGCGCCCGGCGATCAGCCATTTGCCTGCAATCGCGATGGCAAACTCGCCCAGCGTCGCCAGCAAAAACACGCCGATCGAGGCGGCCACGGCGCGCGCCACGGTGTCGCCCGGGTCGCCCGTAAAGTAGTGATAGGTGAAGAAGGGCGCCAGCCACTGTGCCATGCGCAGGGTGACCAGCACCGGCACGGCCGCCGCCTGGGCCGCGCCGCAGGCCCAGCGCTTGACACGCGACGGTGGCGTCCAGTCGGCCTCCTGCACGGCCAGCGCCGGCGCTTCGCCCAGCACGGCGGCGATTTTTCCCACTTCCCGATTGTGATAGATATCGCGCACGGTCATATGGGCGTAACGGGGATCGGCGCGCAGGCTCGATGCCAGGCGCGCGGCAAGAAAGGAATGGCCACCCAGGTCGCTGAAAAAATCGGCCTGGCGCAGTATGGGCTGGCCCGGGAACAGCTGCGCCAGCGCCGCGAACAGGGCCGCTTCGGCCGGCGTTTCCGGCAAGTCCGATTCACCCGCCTCCCCAGGCGGCGGCGCGGACAGGGACATGGCTTTGAGGGCCTTGCGGTCGATCTTGCCGGAAGTGAGACGCGGCATCAGCGGCAGCAGCTCGAACCTGCCCGGCACCATATACGGCGGCAGATGCAGGTTCAGCGCCGCGCGCAGGGTCTTGGCCGTCAGGGCGTCGTCGCCCGCATCGTCGCTGCCGACGAGATACGCCACCAGCTGGTCGATGCCGTCATCCTTGCGCAGCAGGACGGCCACCGTGCCCACGCCCAGCTGCTGCGCCAGCACGGCTTCGATCTCGCCCAGCTCCACGCGAAAGCCGCGTATTTTCACCTGGTCGTCGGCGCGGCCCAGGCACAGTACCTGGCCGTCCGGATCGATGCGGGCCAGGTCACCGGTGCGATACAGGCGCGCGTCGTCCGGCCCCGTGCTCCAGGGATTGGGCAGGAATTTTTCCAGCGTCAGGTCGGGCCGGCCCAGATAACCTTCGGCCAGGCCCGGGCCGATAATGCACAATTCCCCCGTTTCGCCGCGCGGCAGCAGCGTCAAGGGACGGTTTTCTCCTGCTTCCGCCACCTGCAGCACCAAGAGGCCATAGTTGGGCAGCGGCGTGCCGATGGTCACCGGCTGGCCCGGCAGCAAACGGGCCAGGCTGCACGAGACGGTCGCCTCGGTCGGGCCATAGGTGTTGAACATGGCGCGGCCCGGGCGCGACCAGCGCTCGACCAGCGATTCCGGGCACATCTCGCCACCGAGGTTGATCAGGCGCAGGCTCGGTACTTCCTCGGCAAACAGCGCCAGCAGGGTCGGCACGGCATGGAGGACGGTTACCTGGTTTACGGCCAGCGCGCGCGGCAGCGCTTCCGGGTCGCCGGAGATTTCCTTCGGTCCCAGCCACAGGGTGGCGCCCACCAGGTACGCGATCCAGATTTCCTCGAACGACATGTCGAAGGCGACCGAAAAGCCCTGGTAGACGGTGTCGCCTTGCGTGACTCCCAGTACCGCATTCTCGCTGCGCAGGAAGTGGCAGATGCTGCGCTGATTGATCAATATGCCTTTCGGCTTGCCGGTCGAGCCCGAAGTGTAGATCACATAGGCAGGGTGTTCCGGCTTTGTCTCGTGACGCGTGTTCAGCACTTCTCCGGCAGCGCGCGGCGCCAGCAGCGACTCCGCCGTCCAGACGGGGCGCGTGACGCCAGCGTCCGCCAGGCGTGGCGCGAACTGCGCGCAGCTGACAATGCCCGCGCCATTGGCGTCATCAAGGCACACCTGCAGCCGTTCGACCGGCGTATCTTCATCGACCGGCAGCCAGGCGGCGCCCGCCTTGGCAATCGCCGCCTGCGTCAACAGCAGGTTGGCGCCGCGCGGCAGCCACAGGCCGACGATATCGCCGGGGCGCACGCCGGCCGCCACCAGGCGCGAGGCGGCCAGGCTGGCCAGCGCATCGACTTCGGCGTAAGTAAGCTTGCGCTCGCCGTTGATCAGGGCAATCTGGTCGGGACAGCGGCGCGCGGTGGCCTCCAGCAGGTCGGCCAGCACCTCGTCTTGCAGCAGATCCGGTCGGTGTGGGCCATGCAGGATATCGGTATGGAGGGTGGGGCTATCGGCGGTGAAATCGTTCATGATGACGCTTATCTGTGATGCTGGGTGAAAGATCAAACTTGCGCCAACTTGGTGCGTGGCGCAGTTTGATACATTACAGCAAGCAAGACGTTTCAGCGTTGCAGAACGGGGACTTTAAATATTTTTTAAGCAATTGCGCAGGCCGGGCGTCCATTGCCATGATTACGGAATGTAAATCGCGGAAACATGGCGCCAATCGGTGGCGGTGCGCACGCAGTGTCACGCGCTCGCACGCTCACGGTGCAACGGTGGCATGCCGCGTTTGCCTGAACATGTACGCCAGCGCGACCAGCACCAGCAGCAGTATGCCGGCCAGGAATCCCAGTGCGGCGGCATACAGGCCGAAGTGACCGGCCGCCAGCCCTGCCAGAATCGCCGGCAGGCTGAGCGCAAAATAACTGAAGGCGAAAAATCCGGACATCAGCTCGCCACGCTCTTCGGGCCGGGCCAGCCCGACCAGGCTGCGTAGCGACCCGTTGAAGCCGGCGCCAAAACCGGCGCCCATGATCGCCGTGCCGGCAAAATATGCCGCTGCCGAGTAGCCGGCGATGCCGGCCAGCGTGACCACCATGCCAGCGGCGAGCGTCGCGCTACCGCCGATCAGCACCGAACGCGGCGGATGTGTGCGGACGAGCAGGATGGCAGCCGCGCTGGTAAATACCAGTGCGGCAATCGCAGCGCCGCCCATCAGCGCGGAGTGGTCGCCGGTGACGATACGCGCCAGTGTGGGGCCGAGCGACAGGTAAAAACCACCGAGTGCCCACAGCGCCGTATTGACCGGCAACACCTGCCACAGCGTGGCGCGGGCCTGGTGGGGAATCGCAATCCTCGGCCACAGCGAGCGCCAGGCACCGACCCGGCGCAGGACCGTCTCGGGCAGGAACCAGACGGCGGCCATCTGCATCATGAAGACCAGCAGCAGCAACACGAACACGACCTTGGTCGGCGCCGGCGCAAACTGCGCCAGCGCGCCATGTACGCGATCGATGTCGATCAGCGTCGCGCTGAGCGCACTGGTGACCAAGCCCGTGGCCAGGCCTTGCAGGGCGCGCGCGCCGATCAGCGCGGCGACCGAACCGGCATCCAGGAACAGCGCGAGGGAAGCGAGCTCCAGGCCCAGTGCCAGCAGTATCACTTCGCGCCGGCCGCGGTAGTCCGACAGCGCGCCGAAGACCAGCAACGCGCCCAGCAGCGCGACAGCGTAGGTGGCGAACACGATCGTCAGGGTCAGCGCGGAAAATCCCCACGCCTGGCGATAGATGGCATACAGCGGCGACGGTGCGCTGGACGCGGCAAGAAAGCCGACCAGGATGCTGGCCAGCAGCCACAGCGAGGCACGCGGACTCAGTTGCCGGCGTGCCGGCTGGGCCGGGCCGATGGAAGAAACAGGGTTCATGACAGTCCGATTCGATACAAAAGCTAAAAATTAGCTTTTGTGAGAGTAGACACCAAATCGGCCACTAAAGCAAATAGTTTGCTTTAAAATGTGGGCATGAACTCACGAATAACTCCCCGCCCGGGCGGACGCAGCGCCCGCGTGCAGGCGGCGGTGCACCGGGCCGTGCAAGAACTTGATGCTGAAATGGCGCGGGCCGACCTCACGGTGCCGCTGATTGCGGAGCGCGCCGGCGTGACGCCCTCGACGATCTATCGGCGCTGGGGCAGCCTGGCTGACGTATTGTCCGACGTCGCGCTGGACCGCTTGCGCGCCGACGCCGCACCGCTGGAAACCGGCAGCGTGCGTGATGATCTGCAGGCGTGGGCGGAGCAATATCTGGATGAGATGACGTCGCCGGTCGGCCTGGCGATGATGCACGATGTGCTGGCCAGCAATCGGGCGGACATGAGTTGCCAGTGCAGCGTCCACGTGGCCGCGCAAATCAGGATCATCCTCGACCGTGGCATCGCCCGCCAGCAGCCCGTGCCGGAGGTGGACGCGGTGATGGACGCCGTGGTGGCGCCCATCATCTATCGCGCCCTGTTCAATGCCACGCCCGTGTCACGCGAGCAGGTGCGGGCAATGGTCGACAACTGCGTGGCGCAAGCGGCCGTTCAGTTCTGAGGATGCCGGAAAGCAAAGCGCGGAAACAGGGCGCCTAGCTGTGCCAGCGTGGCCGCCGCGGGGTAGCCGTGCAAGGCGGCGTTGACCAGATGGGCGTTGGTGCAGCCTTCGGCGCTGAACTGCTGCAGCACATAGTTGGTGACGCCTTTTTTTGCCAGCGTTTCAGCCAGTTCCAGCAGCGCCGCGTCGGGCAGCAGCGCGGGGTGGATGGTGGTGCGGCATTCGTGGGCCACACCGCTTTCCACGATGGCTTCCAGGCAGATGCGCGCCGGGTCGCCGCTGTTGGCCACGCCGGTAATCGCGCGATAGTGTGTAAAAGGGGCCTTGATATCGAAACCCACCCAGTCCACCAGCGGCAGCACTTCGCGCAGGCGCTGCGGGTAGATGCAGGCCGTATGCAGGCCCACCTTGAATCCCAGTTCCCGCACGGCGAGCATGGCGTGTTTCAAGGCCGGGTCCATGCACGCTTCGCCGCCGCTGAAGACCACCGCGTCGACCAGGCCCACGCGGCGGCGCAGCAGCGCCATCACGTCGGCCCATGGCGTCAGGGCGTCGCCGGAGCGCGGCTGCAGATGCGGATTGTGGCAATAGCCGCAGCGCCAGGGACAACCCTGCACGAACACCACGGCCGCCAGCTGGCCGGGATAGTCGGTGGCGGAGAACGGCGTGATGCCACCCACCTTGAGCTCCCTGGCCATTAGCGGCAGGTCAAAGGGCCCGAGACCGAGGCGCACGCTTCGCTGAAATACTGGCGCTCGTGGAATTCGCCCTGCTTGCCGATATTGAACGAGGCGACGGGGCGGTGATAGCCCATCACGCGGGTCCAGATTTCGCAGCGCTGGCGTTCGCTGTCGTCGAGTTCAATCGCGGGTGTCAGGTTGGGACGTGCGTTCATGGTGTTTCCTCCAGTATGGCGTTCAAATTGGCCTGCTTGCGGGCGATCAGCTCCGCATCGCAGGTGGGGCAAAACTCGTGTTTTCCGGCCAAGTAGCCGTGGCGCGGACAGATCGAAAAGGTGGGCGTGACGGTGATATACGGCAGAGAAAAGCGGCTCAATGCACGCTTGACCAGTTCGCGGCAGGCGTTGGCGTCCGATAGCGCTTCCGTCATGTACAGGTGCAGCACGGTGCCGCCCGTGTATTTGCGCTGCAGCGCGTCCTGCAATTCCAGCGCCTCGAACGGATCTTCGGTATGGCCGACCGGCAGCTGCGAGGAATTCGTGTAGTAGGGGTTGTCCACCGTGCCGGCCTGCAGGATGGCCGGATAGCGCTTGCGGTCTTCGCGCGCGAAGCGGTAGGTCGTGCCTTCGGCCGGCGTCGCCTCCAGGTTGTACATATGGCCCGTCTGCTCCTGGAACGCGATCATGCGTGCACGCACATGGTCGAGCAGGCGGATCGCCAGCGCATGACCCTCCTTGCTGGTGATGTCGTATTCGTTGCCGCTGAAATTGCGGATCATCTCGTTGATGCCATTCACGCCCAGGGTGGAAAAGTGATTGCGCAGGGTGCCCAGATAGCGTTTCGTGTACGGGAACAGGCCTTGCTGCATCAGGTCCTCGATGGTGGCGCGCTTGATTTCCAGGCTGGTCTTGCCCAGCTCCAGCAGGCGGTCCAGGTCGGCCAGCAAGGCCGCTTCGTCGCCGCGCCACAGATAGCCCAGGCGCGCGCAGTTGATGGTCACCACGCCCAGCGACCCTGTCTGCTCGGCCGAACCGAACAGGCCATTGCCGCGCTTGAGCAGCTCGCGCAGGTCCAGCTGCAGCCGACAGCACATGGAACGGATCATGTTCGGTTTCAGTTCCGAATTGATGAAATTCTGGAAGTAGGGCAGGCCATAGCGCGCCGTCATCTCGAACAGGCGTTCGGCGTTCTCGCTGTGCCAGTCGAAATCCTCGGTGATGTTGTAGGTCGGGATCGGGAAGGTGAACACGCGGCCCTTGGCGTCGCCTGCCATCATGATCTCGATATACGCGCGGTTGATCATGTCCATTTCAAGCTGCAGCTCGCCGTAGGAAAACGGCATTTCGACGCCGGCGACCACCGGTATCTGCTCGCGCAAATCTTCCGGGCAGACCCAGTCGAAGGTCAGGTTGGTGAACGGCGTTTGCGTGCCCCAGCGCGACGGCACGTTGAGGTTGTAGATCAGCTCCTGCATATACTGCAGCACGTCGGCATAGGCCAGGCCATCCTTGCGGATGAATGGCGCCATATAGGTGTCGAAGGAGCTGAAGGCCTGTGCCCCCGCCCACTCGTTCTGCAGGGTGCCGAGAAAATTGACGATCTGGCCGATGGCCGACGACATGTGTTTCGGCGGGCTCGACTCGACCTTGCCCGGCACGCCGTTCAGGCCTTCATGCAGCAGGGTGCGCAGCGACCAGCCGGCGCAGTAACCGGCCAGCATGTCGAGGTCGTGGATATGCAGCGCCGCCTCGCGGTGGGCCGCGCCCACTTCCGGCGGATAGACCTGGTCGAGCCAGTAGTTGGCGATCACCTTGCCCGACACATTGAGTATCAGGCCGCCCAGCGAATAGCCCTGGTTGGCGTTGGCGTTGACCCGCCAGTCGCGCCGTTCCAGGTACTCGTTGATGGATGCGGCGACGTCGACCTGGCCGTGTTTTTTCGACGCTGTGACGGGTAGTGCGCTAGCTGACATGAAACCTCCAATAACCACAACATGCGGTGTTTTATTGAAGGTTATCGACTAAATGTAGTGCCGTCAAAGGGCGCGTGCAAGCGATTGGCGGAACCTTGATCCAGGTGAAAATCGCGCAGCCATCACTTTTTGTCCCACCGCGTTTCGCGCAGGATCATGTACGTGGTGCCGAAGAATGCGCCGCCGCAGGCGACGATGCTGATGACGGAGGCGGGCAGCACATGGATCCAGATTTCGGCCGGCGAAAAGGTGCTCCAGCTGGCCACGCGGATATCAAACGTGATGTAGTTGGCCAGCAGCCAGTACGCGGCCAGGATGGCGGTGCAGATGGCGCTCTGGCGCAGCAGCGGCACCTGGCGGCGCGCAAACACGGCCAGCAGGAACAGCAGCACCACGCCCGGATACACGCCCAGAATCTCGGGCGAAAACATGTGCGTGCTGTTGATGTCATGGCCTTCGACGGGCGACGCCCATTGCACTTGCAGCGCGGTCAGGAACAGGGTCAGGAGCAGTATCAGCAGGGGTTTGCGGGTCATGGCGATGGCTGGAATGAATAGGAGTTAGGCACGATGGCAGTGCCGCATTCTACAGCGCAAGGAGGGGTGCCGATGCATGCATTCCTTCACCTGCGTCAAGGACTCCCCACATGGCGCGGGGCTATAGTCTCGACCCTGAGCCGATACAGAAAGTCCCCATCATGAAGCTTGAACATTCCACCGCCCAGCGCGTGGCCGGACCGCTGGAACTGGTCTGCCCGGCCGGCAGCCTGCCGGCCCTGAAAGCGGCGGTCGACAATGGCGCCGACACCGTCTACCTCGGCTTTCGCGACGCCACCAATGCGCGCAATTTCGCCGGTCTCAATTTCGACGAAAAGGCGATTGCCGAAGGCGTGCACTACGCCCACCAGCACGGCCGCAAGGTGCTGCTGGCGCTGAATACCTATCCGCAGCCGCACAACTGGATGGTCTGGCGCAGCGCCATCGACCGCGCGGCGGACGCAGGCCTGAACGCCATTATCGTTGCCGATCCGGGGCTGATGGCGTACGCGTCGCAGCATCATCCGCAGCTGCGGCTGCACCTGTCGGTGCAGGGCTCGGCCACCAACTACGAAGCGATCAATTTTTATCACGAACACTTCGGCGTCTCGCGCGCCGTGCTGCCGCGCGTGCTGTCGATGACGCAGGTGGAACAGCTGATCGCCAAGACGCCGGTCGAGATCGAAGTATTCGGTTTCGGCAGCCTGTGCGTGATGGTCGAAGGGCGCTGCGCGCTGTCGTCGTATGCGACCGGCGAAGCGCCCAATACCCACGGCGTGTGTTCTCCCGCCAAGGCCGTGCGCTGGGTGGAAACCGCAGGCGGCCTGGAGTCGCGCCTGAACGGCGTGCTGATCGACCGTTACGCCCCCGGCGAAAACGCCAGCTATCCGACCCTGTGCAAGGGCCGTTTCGACGTCGACGGCGAACAGTATTACGCCATCGAGGAACCGGCCAGCCTGAACACGCTGGCGCTGCTGCCGCAGCTGATCGCCATGGGCGTCAAGGCGGTCAAAATCGAAGGCCGCCAGCGCAGCCCCGCCTATGTGGCGCAGGTGACGCGCGTCTGGCGCGACGCGATTGACGCGTGCCGGGAAGGGCAGCAGCGCTACGCCGTCAAGCCGGGCTGGATGGCGGCGATGGACAAGCTGGCCGAGGGCCAGCAGCACACTTTGGGCGCCTATCACCGCTCCTGGAAATAAGAAAACCTGCTGCGCGACCCGGGGCGCGGCCTGCGATGCTCACTGTGCTCAAGCACAGCTGCGCTTCTCGGCCACGCCGCGAGCCGCTCGCTACGGTTGTGTAACTATAAAATGAAGGAACAGGTATGCTAAAACTGTCACTGGGACCGCTGCTCTATTATTGGCCGCGCGCCACCGTCTTCGAGTTCTACCAGCAGGTCGCCGACACCGCCGTCGATATCGTCTACCTGGGCGAGACGGTCTGTTCGCGCCGCCATGAACTGCGCCTCTCGGACTGGCTCGATATCGCCGACCTGCTGGCAGCCGCCGGCAAGGAAGTGGTGCTGTCGACCCAGGCCCTGATCGAATCCGGCGCCGAGCTGGCTACCCTGCGCCGCATCGCCGGCAATGGACGCTATGCGGTCGAGGCGAACGACTTCGGCGCCGTGCACTGCCTGGAAAAGGGTCAACCCTTCGTCGCCGGCCCCCACCTGAACCTGTTCAACGGCCCCAGCCTGCAACTGCTGGCCGGCCTCGGCGCGCGGCGCTGGGTGATGCCGCTGGAAATGAGCCAGGATGCATTGGCCGAACTGCAGCGCCAGGCGCCGGACGGCATCGAGACCGAAGTGTTTTCGTATGGCCGCATGCCGCTGGCGTTTTCCGCGCGCTGCTTCACGGCGCGCAACCGCAACCTGCCCAAAGACGACTGCCAGTACAGCTGCCTGCAGGAGCCCGACGGCCTGTTGCTGCGCACGCGCGATGCGCAGCCCTTCCTGGTCCTGAACGGCACGCAGACGCAGTCGGCGCTGGTGTATAACCTGGTGCGCGAACTGGGTGCGATGGCCGCGCTGGGCGTGGGCGTGGCCCGCCTCAGCCCGCAGGAACACCATACGGTGGAAGTGATCGCCATCTTCAACCAGGCCCGGCGTGGCCTGCTTTCCGCCGGCGACGCGCAGGCGCAACTGGCGGCCTGCCATGCGGCCGGTACATGCGACGGCTACTGGCATGGCCAGCCGGGCATGCACAGCCAGGCGCATGCGCTTCACGAAGCGCTCCATTGAACCTCACGGGAATCACATGCTGAACACGATAGAAACACTGCCGCCATTCCGGCTGCCGGTGCCCTTGGCCGCGCTGCTGGCCAGGCTGCCGCCATACCCCGCTTCCTGGGCCTTCGTGCAGGGCCTGAACCGCCTGCTGGCGCCGCAATTGCCCGGCGATGTGTGCGCGCTGTTACAAGGACGCAGTCTGCGCCTGCGCGTGCTCGACGCCGGTGTGGCGGTGGATTTTTGCTGGCAGGGAGGGCAGTTCGCGCCGGCCCGCCATGGCCAGGCGCCCGACCTGACCATCGGCGCCAGCGCGCATGATTTGCTGCTGCTGGCGCGGCGCCAGGAAGACCCGGACACCCTGTTCTTCAGCCGCCGCCTGTTGCTCGAAGGCGATACGGAGCTGGGCCTGCTGTTCAAGAACACGCTCGATGCGCTGGAATTGCCACCGTTCGACATGCAGTCGCTGCATCCGCGCCGCGTGCTGGCGCAGCTGTGCGGGAAGGTAGAAAAAACTTAGCTGCGGTGGCAGTGGCCGCAGGCGCCGGTGCAGGGAATCGGTGCCTGCGCCTGTGCCATCTCGCCGATAAAGCCGGCGCCGTTGACGGCATCGATCACGGCGGCCAGCAGGCCCTCCTGCGCGGCCACCGTTTCGTCGAACTGTACCGTGGCGTCATTGCGCGCCAGCGATACGCACACCGTTTCGACTCCCTTGATATTTTCCAGTACTTCCGTCAGTGCGTCGGCGCAGCCCTCATGGTCCATGCCGGTAATTGTCAATCGCGCTGTTTGCATCGCTTCCCTCTTGCTTTTCAGATAAAAAAACAGCGTAGGCGAGGGCGCCATGCTCCGTCCAGAGCAGCGCGCCCGGTTTGTTTGCTTTTTCACGATTCCTTGATCTGCATCCAATCAGCGCTGCTTTGTGACGCCTCTGCCACCCGGTTCAACCGTGCAGGCTGGCGTGGACATCCTTGCCTATAATTGCTATTGTGAAAGTAAAAACATGGCCATCCCGTGCTTTCGCTTTTTTATGGACAGGACACCACATGGGCCCCACCGCTGTATTTTTATTAACCGCCAGTGCCATGGCGCTGGCGCTCCCCGCGCAGGCACAGCATGTCAGCTTTGACGAAGCGCTGCGGCAGGCGGCCGGCGCTTCGGGCGCCGTGCAGGGCGCCTCGCTGGACGTGCGCGCCAAGACCCTGAAAGCGCAGGCCCTGTCGAATATCGACGGCCCCTCGCTGGACCTGACGGCCTTTCGCGGCCGGCTGTCGACCGACCTGAGTCTCGATACCCGCCGCCTCTCCGGCGTGGCGGGCGGCATCGGCGCGGCGCTGCCGAACTTGCCTATACCGGAAATCCCGAACTCGCTGGACCGCGAAGTGGTGACCAATCTCACTTCGTTCGGCCTGGTCGGCATGTGGCCGATCTACACGGCGGGGCGCCTCGACGCCGTCAAGGGCGTGGCGGCCGGCATGGCGCAGGAGGCCGATGCCGAGCGGGTCGAAGCCGAGGAAAAACTCACTACCCAGGTGGCGCAGCGCTATTTCCAGCTGCTGCTGGCGCAACGGGTGGTGGCCGTGCGCGCCGAAGTGACGGCGGGCGTGACAGAACACCAGCGCGACGCGGCCAGGCTGGAAAAGGGCGGCCTGATCTCGCGCGCCGAACGCCTGCGCGCCGACGTGGCGCTCGACGGTGCGCGCAGCGAGGAAGCGCAGGCGCGCAGCGACGCGGAAATCGCGCAAGTGGCGCTGGACCGGCTGCTGAACACGGGCGCCCAGGTGCGCCCCGCCACGCCGCTGTTCGTCAACTCGCTGCCGGTGGGCAGCCTGCAATCGTTCATCGACACCGGCATGCGCGAGAACGCGGCCTGGAAAAAGATCGCCAGCAAACGCTTTCAATCGGAACAGGCGCTGCGCCTGCACGGCAAGGAGTACAGCCCCACCGTGTTCGCCGTCGGTAACTACAATCTGAACCGGGGCGGCGAACGGGTGGTGCGCTCGAACTGGGCGGTCGGCGTGGTGGTCTCGGTCCCGCTGGTACATCGCATCAATACGGGCAAGCTGATCGAAGCGGCAAAACTGGACCAGGAGCGGGTGGAAGTGACGGCGCGCCAGGCCGGACGCGATATTCCCACCCTGATCGAAAAGAACTGGCGCACGGTGGAAAACGCGCGCATCCAGTTCCTCGCCACCACGTCTTCAGTGGAGCTGGCCCGTGAAAATATCCGCCTGCAGACGGTCGCCTTCCAGCAGGGGCAGGTGACGTCGCTGGAAGTAGTCGATGCGCGCCTGAACCTGGCGAAGATCGAAACCCAGCGCGCACAGACCGCCTACAACTATGTGCTGGGCCTGGCGCAGCTGCTGGAAGCGGCCGGCGAGACGCAGCGCCTGGGCAGCCTGGCGGCATCGGCCGACATACACTTACCTCTGGATACCGCACCATGAGCACCTTCAAGAAACAGCTGGCCGCGCTGCTCGGCATCATCGTGTTGATCTTTGTCGCCTGGGGCTTGTACCAGGCTTTCCTGCCGCAGCGCCTGCCCTTGCAGGGGCAGATGGATGCGCAGGAAGTCAATGTCTCGTCCAAGGTGGCGGGCCGGGTCGGCCAGGTCAATGTGAAACTGGGCGACACCGTCAGCCAGGGCCAGCTGCTGTTCCAGCTGACCAGCCCCGAAGTGGACGCCAAGGTGGCGCAGGCCACCGCCGCCGCGCAGGCGGCCGACGCCGTGGCGCAGAAAGCGCAGGCCGGCGCGCGGCCCGAGGAGGTGCGGGCGGCAAAAGCCAACTGGCAGCGCGCGCAGACCGGCGCCGCCATCGCCAGGACCACGTACGACAGGGTCAATAACATGTTCGCGGAAGGCGTGATCGCGCGCCAGAAGCGCGACGAGGCCGAAGCCCAGTGGCGCGCCGCCGAGCAGCAGGCGCAGGCCGCGCGCGCCCAGTACGACATGGCCAATGCGGGCGCGCGGCCCGAGGACAAGAATGCCGCCAACGCCCAGGCGCGCCAGGTGGGCGCCGTGCTGACGGAAGCGCAGGTGGCGCTGGCGGAGACCAAAATCGCCGCGCCCGTGGCCGGCCAGGTCAGCAAGATCCAGATCCAGCCCGGCGAGCTGGCACCGCAGGGCTTTCCCGTGATGACCCTGGTCAACCTGGCTGACGCCTGGGCCGTGCTGCAGGTGCGCGAAGACGAGATGGCGGCGTTCGCCGTGGGCAGCACGCACACGGCCAATGTGCCGGCGCTGAGACAGCAGCTGACCTTCAAGGTCAGCTCGGTGGCCGTGATGCCGGACTTTGCCACCTGGCGCGCGGCGCGCCCGGGCGGCACCGACTTGCGCACCTTCGAGATCCGCCTGCGTCCGGCCATCAGGGTCGAGGGCCTGCGTCCCGGCATGTCGGTCGTGTTTCCACCGCTGTGAACCGGCATGACTGAAGCGATCAGGCAGCAGCCGTCGGCGCTGGCGCGCGAGTGGACGCGGCTGCGCGCCGACTTCTGGGACTTCGGCATGCTGAGCTGGATACCGCTGCTGCTGTGCGGCCTGTTGTGGTGGATTTTTTCGGCCGGCATCGCGCGCGACCTGCCGATCGTCGTCATCGACCGCGACAACTCGGCGTTGTCGCGCCAGCTCACGCGCTGGCTCGACGCCTCGCCCGGCGTCCTGGTCGCGGCCAAGGTGGGTTCCAGCGACCAGGCATTGGCGCTGCTGCGCGAGCGGTCGGCGTTTGGCTACCTGGTGATACCCGACGGCTTTGAAAAAGAGCTGTCGCAAGGGCGCCAGGCTACCGTGCAATGGCTGTACAACGCGCAGTTTTCCTCGCATGCGGGCGCGCTGTTGCGCGACGTGCGCACGGTGTCGACCACCTTGTCGGCCGGCGTCGAGATGACGGCGCGCGGCAAGAAGGGCGTATCCGGCGTGCAGGCGGCCGCCCAGTTCGAGCCGGTGCGCACGCAGTTGAACAGCCTGTATAACGAGAACATCAGCTATGAGGCGTTTTTGACCCTGGCGCTGATGCCGTCCATGCTGCAGATCTTTATCGTGATCGCGGTGGTGACCACGGTCGGGCGCGAACTGCGCGACGGCACCGTGCCGCAATGGCTGGCCTCCGCCAGGGGCAGCTGGTGGCGCGCGGTGGGCGCCAAGCTGCTGTTTCCCCTGCTCGCGTATGCGGCGCTGGCGCTGCTGTACCTGCTGTTTTTCAGCCTGGTGCGCGGCTGGGCGGTGGCCGGCAGCTTGCCCGGCCTGGTGCTGGGCATGCTGCTGCTGGTGCTGGCGTATTGCGCCCTGGGCCTGCTGCTGATCGCGTCCACTTTGTCGCTGCGCCTGTCGCTGTCCGGTACGGCCTTTATTACCGCGCCGGCGTTTGCGTTTGCCGGCCAGGCCTTTCCGCTGATGGCGATGCCGCCGGCGGCGCGCGCCTGGGCGCAAGCGCTGCCGCTCACGCATTACCTGGAAGTGCAGACGACGTACTGGCTGGGCGGCGCGCCGTGGCGCTATGGCACGGCGCAGCTGCTGGTGCTGGCCGGCTTTGCCATCGGCTGCGGCGCACTGGGCTTGCTGCTGCTGGCGCGCCGCGCCAATGCGCCCGCTGCCTGGGGGCGTACATGATGTGGACGTCCTTCCTTGCCACCTGGCGCGCCATGCTGATGGACAAGGGCGCCTTGACCCTGCTGTTCGTCGGCGGTGTTTTATATTCCTTCTTCTATCCGCTGCCGTATACCAAAGAGATCGTGCAGCGCGTGCCGGTGGCCGTGGTCGACCAGGACCGGAGCAGCATGTCGCGCCAGATGACGCGCTTTGCCATGGCCCATCCGGCCTTGCAAGTGGTGGCCGTCACCCCCGAGCTGCACGCCGCCCAGGACCTGCTGTGGCGCGGTGACGTCATGGGCGTATTGATCATCCCCGAAGGCTTGCAGACGAAGGTGCTGGCCGGCCGCGCGGCGCAGGCCCAAGTGGCTGGCAACGGCTTGTACCTGATGCTCAACAAGGTGGCCCTGAACGGCCTGGCCGAAGTGGTGGGCACGGTCTCTGCCGGCATCGAACTGAAACGCCTGGCGGCCGCCACGCCATCGAACTACCAGGCGAGCGGCCAGCGCGCGCCAATCGCGTTCGACGCCGTGCCTTTGTTCAATGTGAAGGAGGGCTATGGCGCCTACGTGGTGCCGGGCGTGGCCACCCTGATCGTGCAGCAGACGCTGTTGATCGGCATGACCATGTTGTTCGGCACCTGGTACCAGCGCAAGACGTTTCCCTTGCCCGGCCCGCGCACGGCAAGGGGCTACTTGGGCATGCTGCTGGCGTTCGCCTCGGTGGCTTTTCTGAATTGCTGCTATTTCTTCGGCTTCGTGTTCTGGTTCCAGGACTATCCGCGCGGCGGCAATTTTGCCGGCCTGCTGCTGTTGCTGCCGCTATTTTCGCTGACGGTGGCGGCCTTCGGCATGCTGCTGGCGATGCTGTTTCGCACGCGTGAGCGGGGCACGCAGCTGATGATCGCCACCTCGATGCCGGTCCTGTTCCTGGCCGGCCTGACCTGGCCCGTCAGCTCGATGCCGGTTGTGCTGCAATGGCTGCGCTGGCTGCTGCCATCGACGGCCGGCATCCAGGGTTTTGTCGCGCTGAACCAGATGGGCGCCTCGGTCTACGAAATACGCCATGAAGTGGCTGGGCTGCTGGGCTTGCTGGCAGCCTGCCTGGCGCTGGGATGGCGGCGCTGGCGCATGGAAGAAAAAACCAGCTGACCGGGCTTTATTTTTGGCGGGCAGATGGTACGATCAATGGCCGATCAATCATCTTTGCGAGGATAGCCATGCCAGTTAACCCGTCCCTTACAACTTCCCCTGGAACCGTCCAGCCGGCGCCGGACCAATCCTTGGGCTTCGATGCCGACTCCCCCATCAGCCAGGGCACGGCGCAGGCTTTCGCCGGCCAGGGTTACCGTTTTTGCGTACGCTACCTGTCCCTGCAGGCAAGCACCGCCCCGGGCGACCTGACGGCAGCCGAAGCGCAAGGCATCCTCGAAGGCGGCCTGGCGCTGATGCCAGTGCAGCATGTGCTGGAGCCGGGCTGGACGCCCACGGCGCAGCTGGGCGAGGAACACGGCGCCAACGCCGCGGCCCAGGCGCTGGCCATCGGCGTGCCGCCGCAAGTCAATGTCTGGCTGGACCTCGAAGGCGTCAACGCCGGGGCGACTCCACAGGACGTGATCGCTTACTGCACCAGCTGGTTCCAGGAGGTGTCGGTGAAGGACTACTTGCCGGGACTGTATGTCGGCGCCAATTGCGGCCTGGACGGCCAGCACCTGTACGACCTGCCGTTCCAGCACTACTGGCATTCGGAAAACACCGTGCCGGCAATTCCCGGCCGCGGCTACCAGATGATGCAAAAGCCGCAGTCCGGTATCGTCAATGGGCTGTCGATCGATGTCGATACCACCATGGTGGATGAGTTGGGCGGCGTGCCGCAGTGGTGGGCCAGGGCGGGCTGAACGGCCTTCCATCCGAACAGTGCTTCTTGGCGTGTTGTGCAATAATTTCATTTCCTTAACGGAAGAATATTGCCATGTCGCCTTTCAATCTGTTCCAGCGCCTCTCGCAAGCCCCCACCAAACCCAAGGCGGCGCCCGCCGCGCGGCAGTTCGACGTGGCGGACCTGTACCAGGGGCCGGTGGCGCTGAGCGGGGAGGGTGAGAGTACGGCGCGGCCGTTTGACGAGAAGCTGCGCCAGGCCTATTTCTGGATCGTCAACCACGCCATTATCAGCCCCCATTACGATATCGAATACAACGACGGGCCGTCGCAAACCTATATGGTGGGCGACAGCCGGCGCACCCTGAATCTGCCGTCGGCGCAAAGCTATTCGAGTTTTATCCTGCTGCCGCTGCTGACGTTTGCCACGCGCCGCAAGTGCCTGTTTGTCGGTGGGCCGGGGCGCGGCAAGACGGCCAGCGCCTTGCTGATGGGAGTCCTGGCTGGATCATCGGTGAAAGAAGTGAAACGCGCGATGCAGCATGGCCATCCGCAGATGACGATCGCCGATTTGCTGGGCAACCCGCTGCCCGCCGACCTGGTCAACGCGCAAAGCATGGACGAGATCCGCATCGCCTGGCGTGCCTGGCTGGGCATGCGCGTGAAAATCGTCGACGAATACAACCGCATCCCCACGCGTACGCAAAGCGCGCTGCTGACCGTGATGGGCGACAATTACGCGGAAGTGCTGAACCATATCTACGAATGTCCGGAAGCTGCCTGGTATCTGACGGCCAACGACGACCAGGGCGGCGGCACCTACCAGGTGATCGAGGCGCTGCGCGACCGGGTCGACGTCACCGTGCAGGCGCTGGCCTTCAACCCCCGCTTCCTGAACGAACTGCTGCTGCGCGTGGAAGAAAACGTGCGGCCCGAGGAGCTGGTGCCGCCCGATATCATCTTCACGGAAAGCGAAGTGGACCAGATCGGCAACGATATCCGCCAGGTGGCAGTGCCCGACGCCGTGCGCCGCCGGCTGGAATTTTTCGCCAGCCAGTTCGAGCTGTTCGAGACGGCCGGCGGCCAGTTCGAATACATGACCAAGGATACGGCGCGCCTGTCCGGCGCCGACCGCAACGCCGCGCAGGCGGCCGACAACGGGCGCGACCGCCTGAAGGACCTCGGTTGCCAGACCTTGAACGGCATCTCGGTGCGCACCCTGATGGCGCTGCTGATCTACGCCAAGGCCATGGCTTATTTTCGCGGCAATGGCGAAGTGGCGCTGGAAGACCTGCGCCAGGTGCTGCCGTTCGTGCTGCACAACAAGCTGCAGCCGGACCTCGACGCGCCGTTCTTTGCGCTGCCCGAAAACGCCGCCTACCGCAGCGACAGGCTGGGCTGGCTGCGCCGGCTGTTCGACCTGTCCAACGATGAATTCAACCGCCTGGACCTGGACCGCGACGATCCGGTCGGCGTGCTGTCCGCCGAATTCGACCTCGGTCTCGATGGCCTGAGCGAGCGCGATACGCTGGCGCGCCTGAACCGCATCGAAAAGCTGATCGGCGAACGGACCAAGGGACGCAAGCTATACGGCCCGCTGTACGACGACCTGCTGAAACTGAAATACCTGCACCAGCGCTACACCAATTACCGCACGTGGCTGCGTTCGCAATGAGCTTCGATTATTGCCAGGGATTTCTTGACGCGCTGGCGCTGCTCAACTCCGAGGCGAGCGACCTGTGCGCCAGTTACGAGATCGTGCGCCTGCCCGACGCGCCCGATCTCGCCACGGCGCTCGGCCTGCGCGTGGAAGACCATGCGCTGAACCAGATCAGTCCCTCGCGCGAACTGTCTGCGCCGCTGTGGCAGATCGCCACCACGCCGATGCCGCGCGCGCAGTTGCAGCAGGTGTGCCAGCGCTGGTTTTTTTCGTCGCAGCACATGCAGGTGGCACCTGCCGGCCAGTTTCGCACCAATCTGGCCGCGGCGTTTCTGGAAGCGCTGGACCAGGCGCTGGACGGCTTCGACGCTCATTCGGTGACCATGGCGCCGCCCATGTGGTATGCCATCCATTGGGACGAGATCGCGTTTGTGCGTGGCGCCGAACGCTATCTGCTGCATTTTTCGCATAGTGATTAAGCCATGATTTCATCGTCCTTTGCCGCGATCCTGGCCAGTGGCCGCGCCCAATTCAATGCGCGCGCCGTGGAAGCACGACGCCGTTTCACGTCGCTCGACATGCAGGCGTTTGGCGCCTTCCTGCAGGACGGCGTCGACCCGGTGGTGCAGGCGGTGGCGGCCGTTGCCCCCGACCGCGCCGGCAGCTTTACTTTGGCGGCCTACGACATGGCGCTGGAACTGGTCGGCCATGGCCTGGCCGGTCCGGCCGCGAAAAGCCCCTTTTTGAGCATCGTCTGGCGCGAACTGGCGCCGCGCTATGCGCCGCTGCTGGCCGGTGCTCCCGTCGATGGCCTGGGCATGCTGAGCAACGCGGCCATTCACCTGGGCGGCGTGCCTGGCGCGCGCACGGGCCAGTGGCAGGAAGAGATGGCCGCCATCGCGCCGCAGGTGGCTACCCTGGGGCAGTTGCGTGCCGTCGGCCAGGTACTGGCCTGGCGCGCCGGCGTGGCGCACTTTCGCCTGGGGGCGATTGCCGCCGCCGATACCTTGCCACCGGCGCTGGCGCTGGCGGCATGCGGCGAATCGCAGCTCGATTGGCCGGCCTTGCGCGCGCAACTGTTGAACCAGCCCTGGCGCGGCAATGCGGATGGCATCGAGTTTGGCGCATTTGCCGGCCTCGGCGGCCAGTTCGACACGCCGCCCGTGGCGCGCGCCTGCGCCGACGGGTTTGTCGTCAGCGCCGGCGAGCGCTTTTATTTTCTGGTGGCCGATGCCCACGGCGCCGTGCTGCATGGCGCGACCGCGGACGAATTTGCACAGGCGTCGGGTGATGTCTCCGCCACCGTGCAGGCCGGCGCGCGTCAGCTGGCGCCGGGCCTGCCGGCTGGCGAGATCGCGCTGGCCGCCAATGCGCACACGCTGGCCATCACCTCGCCCTACACGCATGCGATCCGCCTGCTGCCCTTGCCATGAGAGGCCAGCATGCCGACCTGATAGCGCAATGGTGCGCCGCCTGGCCGCAGGCGCTGGACGTGTGGAGCAAATTCACGCGCCTGCGCGACCCGGCCCTGTGCGCCAGCCGCGTGGCCGCCAGCAAGGAAGGCTTGAGCGGCAGTTTTGCCATGATCCGTTTGCTGGATCAAAGCGTGGTGGTCGACCTGCCGCTGGTGGCCGAGCTGGGGCTGCAGGACTATGGCCTGGAAATCCTGGCGCACGAGATCGGCCACCATATCCTGGCGCCCGGCAGCGCCGGCGACCAGTTCCGCCTGCTGGCGCGCATGCGCCGCGCCCTGCCGACACTGGAACAGCATGCGCCCATGGTGGCCAATCTGTACACCGACCTGTTCATCAACGACCGCCTGCAGCGCCAGGCCAGCCTGCGCATGGCCGATATTTACCGCAAGCTCGAACAGGGCAAGGCAAAAGACAGCCCGGCGTCCGGCAAGGTCTGGCTGCTCTATATGCGCATCTATGAAAACCTGTGGCAGTTGCCCAAGGGGGACCTGGGCGGTGGCGCAGCCGATGAACGGCTCGATACGGACGCCTGGCTGGGCGCGCGCCTGATCCGCGTCTACGCCAACGACTGGATGCTCGCGGCCGGGCGATTTGCCACCTTGCTGCTGCCTTACCTGGTGGACGATACGGGCGCCTTGAAGGGCATTGACCCGAGCCGCTATTTCCATGACACCCGCGACGCGGCGCGCGGCTGCCAGACCTATGGCGCTCAGCAGATCGAGGATGACGAGGAAAACGGCGCCATCCACCCGGTGCACGACAAGCGCATCTCGGGACTTCAAGACGATGCCGTGGGCGAGGAACCGGAGGAAAAAGCACAGAAGCAGGGCGGCGGCCAGTTGCGCGAACCGTTCGAGCTGGGCGACATTTTAAAAGCGTCCGGCATCGACCTCACCGACCATGAAATCGCCATCCGCTACTACCGCGAGCGGGCCTTGCCGCACCTGGTGCGCTTTCCTTCGCGGCCGGCGCCGGAATCGACCGAGCCGCAGATGGAAGGCCTGTCGCCATGGGATATCGGCGACCCGCTCGATGACATCGACTGGCTGCAATCGGTGATGCAGTCACCGCGGCCCATCCCCGGCGTGACCACCGTGCGCCGCGAATATGGGCGGGAACCAGCGCGCGAGGCCGACCATATGCCCGTCGACCTGGACATGTATGTCGACAGCTCTGGCTCCATGCCCAACCCGCAGCAGCACACGTCCTGGCTGACCCTGGCTGGCGCCGTGATCGCGCTGTCCGCGCTGCGCGCCGGTTCGACCGTACAGGTGACCTTATGGAGCGGCAAGCACGAGGTGATGCGCACTCCCGGTTTCGTGCGCGACGAAGACATGATACTCGGCGTGCTGACCGATTTCTATGGCGGCGGCACGGCATTTCCCATCCACTGCCTGCGCGAGACCTATGCCGCCAAGCGCAAGCGGCCCACGCATATCCTGATGATTTCCGACGACGGCATCACCACCATGTTCGATAACGACGAACTGGGTAACAGTGGCTGGGATATTTCGGCCAAAGCGATGGAGAGCGGCGGTGCCGGCGGCACCATGGCGCTCAATATCTCGACCAGCTGGGACCAGGATGGCGGCGCCCATTGGATGCAGAAAATCTTCGGCGACCTGAAACGCGCGCGTGACGAGCAAGGCTGGGATATCCACGCCGTGGCGCAGTACGAGGATTTGCTGGAGTTTGCGCGCCTGTTCAGTCAGCGTCACTATATGAAGAGTTAACGCATGAATCACTCCGGCCCCCACCTTGAAGTATTAACCCACCGCCTGGCCGACACGCCCGCGGAATTCCTGCGCGAGCCGCGCATCGCCGGCGTGCACAATCCGCAAGCCGTGGCGGTGGCCGCGCTGGTCAACGATATCCTGCTGCTGCACGGCGCGCGCGCACCGGCCCCCTCGCTGCAGGGCTTTCACGGCGCCCAGGTCAAGGCCGACCGCAACCGCCTGGCGCTGGCCATGATCATGTGCTGGCTGCTGGCCGACGACTGGTTTGTCGCGCAACAGCTGGCGCAGGAAGATGTGCTGCAGGTGCTGGGCGAGGCCGCGCGCGAGCTGGCGGCGGCGTCGCCGGCGCATCAATACACGCAGGACCCCGAGCGGCGCGAGGAACTGGCGCGCATCGTGCTGGCGCGCCTGGGCTTTCGTCCCCGTGACGAAAGCGAGGCGCAAGCCGTCGACCGGCTGTCGGCCATCAGCGGCACCGAGCGGCGCCGCCTGCTGGAGGCGAGCCGCGTGGCGGAACAGCGCTCGCGCGAGATCCGCGAAGCGCTGGCCAAAAAAGCGGCCCAGGAATCGGCCGACAAATGGTCGCGCGAATGACGTCCTTGCACAGTGACGCAAACCTGCCTGCCGGCGCCTGGGACAGCGATCTCGATTACTGTCCCACCCTGACGCAGGCGGGCAGGCGCATGCTGGCCCACTTGCGCAGCCACCCGGCGGCGCCGATTTACAGCAACCGCAGCGGCAACAAGCTGCTGGCCGGCGAGGTGGACGCCTTGCGCGCGTATGAACAGGAAGTGATGGACGCCGTCATCGGCTGGCAACCGGACCAGCCGCCAGGCTGGATGGCGGCGTTCCTGCGCCATGCCTGGACCACCGTGCCGCATTACCGCGCCTGCGGCTCGCCACCCGCGCGGCTGCTCGATGTGCCGCCGATCAGCCGGGCCGACCTGTCGCACGATATCGCCGCATTCGTGCCGGACGACGCGGACCTGGCGCGCATGATCAACTTCCACACCACGGGAACGACGGGCCACCCGCTCCTGATCGCCTCGCACCCGGTGGTGGCGGGGCGCTACCTGGCCTTCCACAAGCGCGCACTGCGCCGCTTTGGCGTGACACTGCGCCATGGCGCGGGACAGGTGGGCGTGATGCTGCTGGGCCACCAGCGCCGCTGCTTCACCTATGTTTCGGTGACACCGACCATGGGCGAATCGGGGCTGGCCAAGCTGAACCTGCACGTGGACGACTGGCGCCATCCCGATGACCGCGCAAGGTACCTGGACGCGATGGCGCCCGAGCTGATCGCCGGCGACCCGATCTCGTTTGCCGAGCTGTTGACACTGCCGATGACGCACCGCCCGTCCGCCCTGATGTCGGTCTCGATGATGCTGTTGCCGGGCATGCGCGCGCGGCTGGAACAGCGCTTCAACTGCCCCGTGCTCGATATCTATTCGCTCAATGAAGTGGGGCCGGTGGCCGTGTACGATGAGGCGGCC
This sequence comes from Janthinobacterium sp. PSPC3-1, assembly GCF_049896105.1. Taxonomy (NCBI): domain Bacteria; kingdom Pseudomonadati; phylum Pseudomonadota; class Betaproteobacteria; order Burkholderiales; family Oxalobacteraceae; genus Janthinobacterium; species Janthinobacterium sp. PSPC3-1. The sequence goes on from NZ_JAFCTQ010000004.1 coordinate 228,100, forward strand.
GGCGGCCATCTGCTGCTGCAGCACCGGCTGTATGTGGAAATCCTCGACGGTGAAGGCAGGCCGGTGCCCGATGGCGTGCGTGGCGAAATCACGGTCACCGGTGGCTTCAATTTCTGCCTGCCGCTGCTGCGCTACCGCACCGGCGACCATGCCTCGCTGGCGCACGGCCCGCATGGCCCGGTGCTGGTGGGGTTGGCCGGGCGCAGCCCGCTGCGCTACCGCAGCAGCAGCGGCGCCTGGATTAACAATATCGATATCACGCACGCGCTGAAACCGCTGGCCATCGCGCTGTTCGGCGTGCACCAGCGGCAGGATGGTTCCATCGTGCTGCGGCTGGCGCCCGGCGCCATGGCGCAGGCGCCACAGGCTTGCGCCTTGCTGGCGCCATTTTTCGGCGACATCACGGTGGACGTGCTGCTGGCGGAGGACAAGATCATTCAATACACATCGGATTTACAGGAAGCACTGGCATGAAAAAATTCAAGCGTGCGCTGGTGGTGGGCAAGTTCTGCCCGCTGCACCGGGGCCATGAGCTGCTGCTTGGCCGCGCGCAGGACGGCAGCGAAGAACTGCTGATCGTCAGCTATACCAAACCCGAATTTCCCGGCCTGCAGCCGGCACGCCGGGAGGACTGGCTGCGCGCGCTGTTTCCACGATCAACCATCGTCGTGCTGGACGATGAGCGCCTGGCGGCACTGTGCGCGGCACGTGGCGTCCAGGCCCGCACCTTGCCGCACAATGACCTCGATGACGGCGACGCGCATCGGCACTTCATGGGTTGGCTGTGCTGGACGGTGCTGCAGCTGCCGGTCGATGTGGTATTTAGCAGCGAGGACTATGGTCCCGGTTTTGCCGAGGTGCTGGGCGAGTTTTATGCCAGCTCAAAAGTGGCGCATGTCAGCGTGGACCAGGCAAGAACACTGGTGCCGGTGTCCGGCACGGCGGTGCGCTTTGATCCGCATGGACAGCGCGCCTTTCTGTCGCCGCTGGTCTACGCCAGCCTGGTCACGCGCATCTGCGTGCTGGGGGGCGAGTCGAGCGGCAAGACGACGCTCGCCGCCGCGCTGGCCGCGCATTTCGACACCGCCTGGGTGGCCGAATACGGCCGTGAATTGTGGGAAAGCCAGGATGGGGTGCTGGCCTACGATGACTTGCTGAAGATCGGCCGCGAACAGCTGGTCCGTGAGGCGGCAGCGGCAGGGCAGGCGCGGCGCTGGCTGTTCTGCGACACCTCGCCGATGACCACCTATTTTTACTGCGTCGAGATGTTCGGCAAGGCGGAGACGGAACTGGCGCAGCTGGCCGAGCACCGCTACGACCTGGTGCTGCTGTGCGCGCCGGACTTTCCGTTTGTCCAGGACGGCACCCGCCGCGACGACGATTTCCGCGCGCGCCAGCATGCGTGGTACCAGGCGGAACTGGTGCGGCGGGGGATTGCATATGTCGATGTGACGGGCAGTGTGGCGCAGCGGATCGAACAGGTCGTGTGCGTGCTGGCCTAGGCGGCGATGCGCCTCGCTGAAAAATCTGTTGACTTTATATATTATGATCGTCATCATTAAGTCATCAAAACCGATACCCTGCGAGGAACCACCATGACCATCACCACGACTCTGGGCACGGCCCTGATTACCGGCGCCTCTTCCGGCCTGGGCGCCATCTACGCCGACCGCCTGGCCGCGCGCGGCTACCACCTGATCCTGGTTGCCCGCCGCATCGAACGGCTCGATGCGCTTGCCGCCACGCTGGCGGGCAAATACGGCGTCGAGGTGCGCACCATCGGCGCCGACCTGTCGCTGCCTGCCGACCTGCAGCGCGTGGCCGAAGAACTGTCGTCGAATGCGGGCATCACCATGCTGGTCAATAATGCGGGCGTATCGACCATGGGGCAGGTGGCCACCACCAGCCGCCAGGCGATCGCCGCCATGGATGCGGTCAACGTCACGGCCCTGACCACCCTGACCTATGCGGCGCTGCCGGCGTTCCTGCAGCGCGACCGCGGCGCCATTGTCAATATCGGTTCGGTGCTGTCCTTCCATGTACTGCCGACCAGCACGGTCTACAGCGGCACCAAGGGGTATGTGATGAACTTTACGCGGGGCCTGCAGCAGGAAGTGGCGGGGACGGGCGTGACGGTGCAGCTGGTGCTGCCGGCATCGACGGCGACGGAAATCTGGGAGTTGAGCGGCGTGCCGTTGACGCAGCTCGACCCGGCAACCGTCATGGCTGCGGAAGACTGCGTGGATGCGGCGCTGGCGGGCCTGGACCAGGGCGAGCTGGTCACGCTGCCATCGGTGGAAGACCAGGCCTTGTGGGAACAGTTTGACGCGGCCCGGCTGGCGCTGTTTGCGGGCGCGATGCGCTGCAAGCCGGCATCGCGCTATGGGGTGAAGTAAAGCCTTACGCCGCTGCCAGCGCCTGTTCCAGATCTTCGAGCAGATCGTCGATATGCTCGATGCCGACCGACAGGCGCAGCATGTCTTCCGACACGCCCGCCTTGGCCAGTTCTTCCGGGTTCAGCTGGCGGTGGGTGGTCGATGCCGGATGCGTGGCCAGCGACTTGGCGTCGCCGATATTGACCAGGCGCGTAAACAGCTGCAGCGCGTCGAGCACGCGGGCGCCGGCCGCGCGCGGGTCCGGGTTGACATTCGCGCCCCCGGCCAGTTTCAGCCCGAACGACAGGATGCCCGAGGCCCGGCCCTGCATGTATTTCTGCACCAGCGCGTAGTCGGCATGGTCTTCCAACCCGGCGTAGTTGACCCACGCGACTTTCGGATGGTGCTTCAGATGTTTGGCCAGCGCCAGCGTGTTGCCGCAGATGCGGTCCATGCGCAGGGCCAGGGTTTCGATGCCCTGGATCAGCTGGAAGGCGCTCAGCGGCGAAATCGCCGCGCCCATATTGCGCAGCGGGACGACCCTGGCGCGGCCGATAAAGGCGGCCGGGCCGAACGCTTCCGTGTAGACCACGCCGTGATACGACACGTCCGGTTCGTTCAGGCGCTTGAAGCGCTCTTTATGTTCGGCCCACGGGAACTTGCCGCTGTCGACAATGGCGCCGCCCACCGTGGTGCCATGGCCGCCCAGGTATTTGGTCAGCGAGTGCACCACGATGTCGGGGCCGTGCTCGATCGGGCGGAACAGATAGGGACTCGGCACGGTGTTATCGACGATCAGCGGAATGCCGTGCGCATGGGCGATCTCGGCCAGCTTGGCCACGTCGGTCACATTGCCCAGCGGGTTGCCGATCGATTCGCAGAAAATCGCCTTGGTGCGGCTGTCGATCAGCGCGGCGAAAGTCTCCGGCTGGCGCGCATCGGCAAAGCGCACCTCGATGCCGATCTGCGGCAGCGTATGGGCAAACAGATTGTAGGTGCCGCCGTACAGCTGGCTGGCGGACAGAAAATTGTCGCCCGCTTCGGCGATGGTCTGGATCGCATAGGTAATCGCCGCCATGCCCGACGCCACGGCCAGTGCCGCCACGCCGCCTTCGAGCGCGGCGACGCGCTTTTCCAGCACGTCCTGGGTCGGGTTCATGATGCGCGTGTAGATATTGCCAGCGACCTTGAGGTCGAACAGGTCGGCGCCATGCTGGGCATTGTCGAAGGCATAGGCCACCGTCTGGTAGATGGGGACGGCGGCGGCCTTGGTGGTGGGGTCGGGGGAATAGCCGGCATGCACGGCCAGGGTTTCGATTCTCATGGGGTCTCCGGTTTCAAGTCTAAGGTGGTGAAATCCGCAGCCATTGTGCCATGAGGGCGTTAGCATGCCGCCATGCTTGATAGAATTTTAAGTCATAAGCTAGTGCGGTCTTGATCTAAGCGAACCATTTCAGATCCGGTCAGGAAACGCTCATGCGTGCCATGCTGGGCGCAGGCAAACGCGCCGCCGATGGCGCCCTGGCGCATGGCCGTGTCCACGCTTTCCCCAGCCAGCCAGGCGTGCAAAAAGGCGGCCACAAACGAGTCGCCGGCGCCATTCGTGTCGACCACCGGCAGGCCGAGGTCGGCGCACGGAAAATGGCGTACCGTATCGCTGCCGCGTTCCAGCAGATACGCGCCGTCGCCGCCGGCCATGGCGATCACGGCCAGCGCACGGCCTTGGTCCACGATGCTGCGCATGACCTCGTCGCGCCGCTCTCCCAATGCCGCCGTGCTGAGAAAGACCAGGTCCGAGCGCAGCGCAAACACCCGATGGTGCGGGTTGAGGCCGTCCCAGTCGTGCAGGTCGGTCGAGACGGTGGTGCCGCTGGCCACAGCATCGTCATACAGATGCGCCACCCACGCCATGATGGAAAAGTGCGCATGGCGCGCCGGGCCCAGGTAGGGCAGGTAGAAGTTGGCCGGCATGCGCAGATCATCGGGATGGCGCCCGTCGTACAGCGACAAGCGCCGCCCTTGCGGATCGACCAGGTTGACGCTGCGGCGCGTGCCGGACGGTTCGACCAGATGGCTGAAATCGAGCCTGGCCTCCTGGTAGCGCCGCAGGATGGCTGCGCCCTGCGCATCGTCGCCGATAAAATCGATGAATTTGCAGCGCAGCCCCAGCGCATGGCTGGCCAGCGCCACGCCGTTGCCCGTATGGGCCACGTAATCAATAATCGGCGGCACATGCACGGAGTCGGTGACGGGCAGGCGCAGGTCGGGGACGCGCACGATGGTGTCGATGCCGGCGCCGCCGACCACTAAAATATCGTAGTTGCTCATGGTGTTGTTGTCTCCAGCAGGACGGTGCCGGTCGCGTTAATGGCGACGGCGCCGTTGCTTACGGTGTAGATTTGATTGGAATAGGCATCGCGCACGGTGGCGCCATCGGCGAACACGCCGTGCACTTTCAACGTGATGGCGCCCTGCGCGTCGGGCGCGACGATCACGCGGTCATCGGCCGTCACGCGGGCAAACGCATACGGCGCTTCACTGTTCAAGCGATGCTCGCCACGCGCCAGCGCAGCATGGCGCAGGCGGAACTGGCCCAGTTTGTGGGCATGGGCCAGCATGGCGCTGTCGAGTGAGGTCCAGTTCATGTCAGACCTGGTCGCCTGCTGCTCGTCGCCCGCAGGCGCCGTGCCCGGCAGGCGGCCGCTTTCATCGCCATAGAATAGCTGCACGCCGCCGGGCGCCAGCAGCAGGGCCGACAGGCCATGCTTCAATTGATCGCGCGGGAACAGGCTGGTGTCGTGCGAGGAGATATACGACAGGATATCGTACCGAGGACCTTGGCCCAGCAGCTGCGCATACTGGCGATACACGCCGTCGATGGCTTTCCAGCCGCCGCCAGCGCGGTGTTGAAAGTCGAAATTGATCATCGAATCGAAGCCGGCGTCGTGCCAGCTGCTGCGCTCGGGACCATGGCCCCAGGCTTCGCCCGTCATCCAGAACGGCGCATCATCGATGGCCTGTTTCGGGTGGCGCGCCTTCCAGTCGGCCAGCGCTTCGGTGGCGGCCGCGCGCAGGGCCAGCCAGCTTGCCGGTTCCACATGCTTGACGGTGTCGGCCCTGAAACCGTCGACGCCGAATTCGCGCACCCAGTCGGCCAGCCAGCCGACCAGGTAAGAGCGCACGGTCGTATCAGGCCTGGCCACGGCGCGGGTATCGTTTTTCCGCTGCAGGATGGGCGGCAGGTCGACCGCCTTGCCGCTCTCCGTGCGGAAGTCGGGCAGGTAAGCCAGCTGCATCGTATAGTCATCCTGGCCACCCTCGCGATAGCCGGGCAGGCCGGCGCGCACCCAGTCCGGCCCCCACCATTGTTTGAACTCGAAATTGTTATAGTCGATAAAGCTGTGATAGTCGCGCAGGGTGGCCTGCTCGTGGCCCGGCCACAGCACCGGCACCTTGTACTCGGCCAGGGTGCGCAGGTCGGCGTAGCCGGGGTGGTTGAGCACTACGTCGAACAGCACGCGGATGCCCTGTGCATGGGCAGTATTGATCATCTCGCGCAGTTCTTCGCGCGTGCCCATATTGGCGTCCATGGTGGTGTAGTCGAGCGCCCAGTAGCCATGGTAGGCATAGTGCCTGAATTGCTGCTTGCCGCCCACCACCCAGCCGTGGATCTGTTCATACGGCGCCGTGATCCATAGCGCGTTGACGCCCAGCTCCTTGAACCAGCCAGCTTTCAGTTTCTCCGTGATGCCGGCGATATCGCCGCCATGGAAGCTGCCGATATCGCCGCCTTCCGGGTCCGCGCTGCGGCCATAAGCATGGTCGTTGCCGGGATTGCCGTTGGCAAAACGGTCGGTCACCGCAAAGTAGACGATGGGATTGTCGGAGAAGCTGGCCGCCTGCGCCGGCAGGCTGGCAAGCAGGACGGCGAGGGTGGTCAGGACGGTCTTCATGTCAGCCTTTCACGCCGCCAGCCGTCAGGCCGGAAATCATCCATTTCTGCGCCAGCAGGAACACGGCCGTGATCGGCAGGCCGGACAAAATGGCCGCCGCGGCGAAGTCGCCCCACAGGTATTTTTGCTCGTACAGGAACAGCTTGGAGCCGACCGCCAAGGTCAGGTTGTTCTGTTCATGCAGCAGCACGGAGGCGATCGGGTATTCGATGATGGCGCCGATAAATGACAGCAAAAACACCACCATCAAAATCGGCACCGTCATCGGCAGCAGCACGTAGACAAAGGCCTGCCACTGCGAGGCGCCGTCGACCTTGGCCGCTTCCTCGATCTCGATCGGGATGGTCTGGTAATAGCCCTTGATGGTCCAGATATGCATGGCGATGCCGCCCGTGTAGGCCAGCACCAGGCTGCCGTGGTGGTCGATGCCCAGCCACGGCACATAGCTGCCCAGCAGGTCGAAAATGGCATAGATGGCCACCAGCGCCAGCACGGCCGGGAACATCTGCAACAGCAGCAGCGCGGACAGGGTCTGCGACTTGAAGCGGAACTGCATGCGCGCAAACGCATAGGCGCAGGTGGTCGACAGCAGCACGGTGAGTGTGGCGCTCATGGTGGCCACCTTGATCGAATTCCACAGCCACAGCAGCACAGGGAAGTCGGGTTCGACCAGGGTGCCGTTGGGCGCCTGGTAGGACATGCCCAGCGCCAGGCGCCAGTGTTCGAAGCTGATCTCGGGCGGGATCAAACTGCCCGAGGCGAAATTGCCCGGGCGCAGAGAGATCGACAGGATCATCAGGAAGGGAAACATCACCAGCGCGATCAGCGCGATCACGGCGACGTGGGCCGCGACGATGCGCCAGCGGTTGGAACGGTCGACAACGATAGCCATATGCTGTCCTTTATGCTTTGTTCATGCGTGTCAGGCGCATGTTGACCAGCGAAATCGCGGCCACGAGGAAGAAAATCAGGGTCGAGATGGCGGCGGCCAAACCGAAGTTCTGGCCCGAATCCTCGAACGCGATGCGGTAGGTGTAGGACACCAGCAGGTCGGTGGTGCCGGCCGGCAGGGTGGTGTCGAGGAAGTCGGGGCGGCCGCCGGTGAGCAAACTGATCAAGACGAAATTATTGAAATTGAAGCCCAGGCTGGCCACCATCAGCGGCATCAACGGCTTGATGATCAGGGGCAGGGTGATCTTGAAGAAGTTGGTCAGCGGCCCGGCGCCGGCCAGCGCCGACGCTTCGTACAGGTCGGCCGGAATCGCCTTGATCAGGCCCATGCACACCACCATCATGTAGGGGTAGCCCAGCCAGGTATTGACGATCAAAATCATGGCCTTGGCCAGGGTGGTGTCGGAGAACCAGGCCGGCTTGATGCCGAACAGGGCGTCGAGCACCAGGTTGATCTCGCCGAAGTTATTGTTGAACAGGCCCTTGAACACCAGGATGGAAATAAAGCCCGGCACGGCATACGGCAGGAACAGCAGGGTGCGGTACAGGCCACGGAAGCGCAGCGCGTCCCAGTTCAGCAGCACGGCCAGCACCATGCCGAGACCGGTGGTGGTGGCCACGCTGATCAGGGCGAACACGATGGTCCACACGAAAATGCGCAGGAAGGGGCCACGGAACGCTTCGTCCGAGAAGATCTTGACGAAGTTGGCGAAGCCCACATTGACCTTGAAGCCCGGCTCCAGTTTTGTGCCATCCGGCATTTCATAAAAACCCGTCTTGAAATTGGGTTTGACCAGCTCGCCGGTGGCGACTTTTTTCAGGGTCTCGTCCGGCAGTTGCTTGTAGACATGCGCGACCGGGCCGAATTCGCGCAGGCCCACCATGCGCAGCTCTATCTTGTTGGGCAAGACCAAGGTGAGCATCTTCAAATCTTTTTGCAGGGCGATAATGTCCTTGATACCCAGCGGCTCGGCCAGCACGGGCGCTTGCACAGGATCGGCAGGAGCGACGTCCACGTTCAGTGGCACGGCGCGCTTCAGCGCCAGCGGGGCGGTGAGCAGCACTTCGCCCGTGTCCGGGCTTTCCAGCCGCAAACGGTATTGATTGTCGTCGCGGTGCACCGTCATCGCATAGCCGGCGCTTTCCACGCGCTGGGTTTCGTCCAGCAGGTATTGCGTGGCGCGTTCGTAGGTCAGCAGATTGCGCGAACTGAAGTTGGTAAAGCCGATCGACACCGTGTACACCAGCGGCAGCAGCACGAAGACGATCACCGCCGTGATGCCGGGGAACAGATAGCGGTAGGCATAGGCCCGCGGCGACGTGAAGACAAACGTCGTCAGGGTCAGCAGGCCGAGGAAGACGGCGGCCAGCATGGTCTGGCCGGAGAGATACAACAGGAACAGCAGGTACAGACCCAGCGCCATGCTGATGGTCAGTACCGTAGGGCCGATAAACTTGCGCACGATGGGATACCTGTGAGAATGGTGCTGAATATGATGCGTTTTGGCGTAGGTCGGATTAGGCCCGAAGGGCCGTAATCCGACAACATTGTTGGCGGCACATGTCGGATTACGCGCTACGCGCTAATCCGACCTACGCTCAATCAAAATATGTCTTAATTGGCGGTGGTAATGCGCTTCGCCGCCGCATCAAGGCCTTCCTTGGTCGACTGGCGGCCCTGCGTGATATTTTCCAGCGCCGACTGCATCGACGACCAGAAGCGGCCCATTTCCGGGTTGTTCGGCATCGGGCGGCCGGCCTGCGCGCTTTCCATGGTGGCCTGGATGTTCGGATTCGACTTCAGTTCCGCGAACAGCGCCTTGTTGGCGGGCGTGCCCAGCGGGACGTCGGCGTTGATGGTTTTCAGGCCATTGATCTGCAACATCTGGTTTTCCAGGAATTCGACGGCCAGGTCCTTGTTCGGGCTGGCTTTCGAGATCATCGCGCCGAGCACGCCCACGAATGGCGTGGCGGTTTTGCCGGCCACGGTAGGAATGGTCGCCACGCCGAAGTTGATCTTCGATTTGCGCGCATTGTCCCACGACCATGGACCGTTGATCATCATGGCGATCTTGCCCTGGTTGAAGCCCGCTTCCATTTCGGCGTAGCCGGCGCCCTTGGCCATGGCGCCGCTGTTGATCAGGTTCATGACGGCATTCACGCCCGCCACCGAGCCGGCGTTGTTGACGCCCGTTTTCGACGCGTCGTAGCGGCCATCGGCCTTGACTTCAAACGGGAAGCCGCCACCGGCGCCCAGCAGCGGCCAGGTGAAATAGGTGTTCGTGTAATCCCACAGGATGGCTTTCTTGCCCTGCGCGGACAATTTTTTGTCCAGCGCGGCGATTTCTTCAAACGTTTTTGGCGGGGTCGGCACCAGGTCCTTGTTGTAGACCAGGGCCACCGCTTCGATCGACATCGGGTAGCCCCAGGTCTTGCCGCCGACCGTAAAGGCGTTCCACGCCAGCGGCAGGATGGCGGCGCGCGCGTCCTTGCTTGGCGTGACCGGTTGCAGCAGGCCGGCGTCGATCCAGCCGCCCAGGCGGTCATGCGGCCAGATCCAGATGTCCGGACCCTTGCCGGCGGCGGCGGCCTGCTGGAATTTGTTCGGTGCGTCTTCCGGGTGCTCGACCACGACTTTCACGCCGGTCTTTTTGGTGAATTCCTCGCCGACCTTGGCCAGGCCTTTGTAGCCCTTGTCGCCATTGATCCAGATCAGCAGGGTGCCCGCTTCGGCCGCGTGGGCCATGGTGACGGTGGCCAGGTTGCCGATGCCGGCCAGCGCGGCGGCGAGCAGGGTGGTTTTGATGAGGCTGCGTTTGGTGTTCTGTAAGGACATGTCGATCTCCAGTGCTGTTTTTATGGTGTGTCAAGTTACATCAAGGCTGAAATAAAACCGGCCAGGCGGCGCCCATGGTGCCCGGCCCGAAAAGAGGTAAATCAGGTGCGCGTCTGGCCGTGTTCGTCGAACACGTGCACGCGCGAGGCGGCCACCTGCAGCGCCACCTGCTGGCCGATGGCCCAGTCGGTTTCGGCGTCGGCGCGCACCACCAGCGGCTCGTCGCTACCCGGCACCGCCACATACAGGTAGCTGATATCGCCCAGTTTTTCCACCGCTTGCACCTGCGCCGTGATGGCCGAGGCCACCGTGCCCGGCGCGCAGGCCTGCACATGTTCGGGACGCGCGCCGACCGTCACGGCCGCGCCGTTCGGCAGCGGCTGCGCCAGGTTGGCCTGCAGCAGGCCGCCGGCCGTGGTGGCAATCGTCGCCACGCCATCGGCGTGCGACTGGATTTTGCCTTTCAAGAAATTCATGCGCGGCGAACCGAGGAAGCCGGCCACGAACAGGTTGGCGGGGTGGTGATACAGTTCCAGAGGTGCGCCCACCTGCTCGATGCGTCCCGCGTTCAGCACCACGATGCGGTCGGCCAAGGTCATCGCTTCGACCTGATCATGCGTCACGTAGATCATGGTCGAGCGCAGTTCGCGGTGCAGGTTCGCCAGTTCGATGCGCATCTGCACGCGCAGCGAGGCGTCCAGGTTGGACAGCGGCTCGTCGAACAGGAACACGTCGGGTTTGCGCACGATGGCGCGGCCGATGGCCACGCGCTGGCGCTGGCCGCCGGACAGGTCTTTCGGTTTGCGTTCCAGCAGCGGCTCGATGCGCAGGATCTGCGCCGCGCGCTGCACGGCGTCGGCAATCTGCACCTTGTTCATGCCGGCCAGTTTCAGACCGAAGGCCATGTTCTGCGCCACGCTCATGTGGGGGTACAGCGCGTAGCTCTGGAACACCATGGCGATGCCGCGCTTGGCGGGCGGCACGTCGTTCATGCGCGTCTTGCCGATATACAGGTCGCCGCCGCTGATTTCCTCCAGCCCGCAGATGCTGCGCAGCAGGGTCGATTTGCCGCAACCGGACGGCCCCACGAAGACCATGAATTCGCCGTCGGCGATCTCCAGGTCGATGCCGTGCAAGGTCTGCACGTCGCCATAGGCTTTTTTCAAGCCCGTTAATTTCAGTCCAGCCATGTCGTCCTCACTATGTCAATCCGGCCCCGCTGAAACGCGGGGCTCATTATTGTAGTCGGCGGCCCTGCCGCCAAGGTGTCTTCAGTCCAGCGTGCCGAACCAGCCACCGTGTGCCGGCAGGGTGATGCTGGCGCCTTGCGCGCCGCCCGCCAGGCCGTGGCCGGCGAGCTCAGTCGCAGCGGCAGCGGCCGGCCAGTCGAACGTCACGGCCTCGGTGCCCAGGTTGAAGGCGGCCAGGATGGCGGGGTGGCCGTCCAGGTCGCGCCTGAAGGCCAGCACCGGCTCCGGCGCGTCGAAGAATGCGATTTCACCGCGCAGCAGCTGCGGCTGGGTGCGGCGCCAGGCCAGGATCTGCCGTGCAAATTGCAGTGGCGACGCGGCGTCGCTTTCTTCCACATCGGCTGCGCGCGCCAGGTGTTCCGGCGGCACCGGCAGCCACGGTTTGGCCGTGCTGAAGCCGCCGTTGGCGGCATCGGCAACCCAGGGTATCGGTGTGCGGCAGCCATCGCGGCCCTTGAACTGCGGCCAGAACGGAATGCCGTACGGGTCTTGCAAGGCCTCGAAAGGAATGTCCGCTTCCGTCAGCGCCAGTTCGTCGCCCTGGTACAGGCAGGGCGTGCCTTTCAGCGCGGCCTGCACCGCCAGCACCACCTTGGCCAGCGATGGCGCGGGGTTGCTGCCGCCCCAGCGCGTCATCACGCGGACGCTGTCGTGGTTGCCCACCGACCAGGAGGCCCAGCCGTCGGTGACCTTGGCTTCGAATTCTTCCACCTGCTTGCGGATATGCGCGGCCGAAAATTCGGCCGTCAGCAGGTTGAAACTGTAGGCCATATGCAGCTTGTCGCCGCCGGTGGTGTAGGCGGCCATGGTGGTCAGCGCATCGTCGTCGCCCACTTCGCCGATCGAGATGGCCTGGTATTCATCGAGCACGGCGCGCACGCGCTGCAGGTAGGCGATGTTTTCCGGCTGGGTCTTGTCGTACACGTGGGACTGCATGCCATACGGATTGATGGCCGAGACGGTGCTGGCATCGCGCTGGACGGCCGGCGGATTATTGCGCAGCAACTGGTCGTGGTAGGGGTAATTGCAGGAATCGAAACGGAAACCGTCGACACCGCGCTCCAGCCAGAAGCGCAGGTTGTCCAGCTGCGCCTGCTGCACGGCCGGGTTATGGAAATTCAGGTCGGGCTGGCTGGCCAGGAAGTCGTGCAGGAAATACTGGCCGCGACGCGGCTCCCATTGCCAGGCGGAACCGCCAAACACGGACAACCAGTTGTTCGGCGCCGTGCCGTCGGCTTGCTGGTCGGCCCAGACATACCAGTCGGCCTTGGGATTGTCGCGGCTTTCGCGGCTTTCGACGAACCACGGGTGGTCGTCCGACGAGTGCGACAGCACCTGGTCGATCATCACTTTCAGGCCCAGTTCATGGGCGCGCCCCACCAGGCGGTCGAAGTCGGCCAGGGTACCGAACATCGGGTCGACATCGCAGAAGTCGGCCACGTCGTAGCCGAAGTCCTTCATCGGCGAGGTAAAGAAGGGCGAGATCCAGACAATGTCGGCGCCCAGGGCGGCAATGTAATCGAGTTTGCTGGTAATGCCGGGCAGGTCGCCGATGCCGTCGCCATTGCTGTCGAGGAAGCTGCGTGGATACACCTGGTAGATGACGGCGCTGCGCCACCAGTCGGCGGGCAGGTTGGCGAGATTGTTCTTGATGGTCGGCATGGATGATTTCTGAACGCTGGTTGGAAGGCGGCGTCTTATTATAAATTCAAAGCGCTTTGGGTGTGAAATGAGTATAGTTCAAAGCGCTTTGAAAAGTAAAGCGAATAGGTACCAGAACTTGGGAAATTTTTAGATGATGGTAAGTCGAAACCCTGAACGAAGACTGGGGCCGGACGGGGACGCCTAGTCCCTAGGGTCCGACCCCGGCTGTTCGCGGGTTTCGCAGTGAAGAGGTAAATCAGGTTTTTACGACAGCTCCCGCCGACTCCCCCGGCAGCAACTCGCAAGGCCACAGCTCCTGCAAGTCGGTCGCTGGCGTGCCGTCCAGCAGGGCCAGCAGCATCTGTATCATCTTTGCGCCAGCGCCGCGCGGGTCGGGCTGGACCACGGTGGTGACGTTGTGGCCGGCCAGGGAATCCTCCATCACGCCCCAGACGATCAGCGACATGTCGCTGCCGATGGCCACGCCGGCGTCGAGCAGGGCGCGCACGGCGCCCACGCCCGACATATGGTTGTCGACGATGATGGCGGTGGGGCGCGGCGAGCGGGCCAGCAGGCGCTGCATGGCCTGGTAGCCGGCGCGACGGTCGTGGGCATTGTCGACCAGGTTGTCGGGATCGACCGCCAGGCCGCCGTCGCGCATCACATGTTGAAAGCTCTCCACCCGCTGGCGCACGAAGTTCAGGTCCGGCGTGGCGCTGATCAGGCCAATACGTTGATGCCCCAGCGACATCAGCCGTTCGACGGCCAGGCGCATGCCGGCCTCGTTGTCGTAGTCGAACCAGGCGTGCGGCTGGTTCAGCTGGGTGCGGCCGTGGGCCACGAACGGCATGTTCTGCTGCGCCAGGTAGGCAATGCGCTCGTCGAACGGCTTGGTGCGCCCGACGATCAGGCCGTCGATGCGGCGGCCCTTGACCATCCGTTCATAGGTATGGAACTCGTTGGTGGCCGAGGCGGGCGAGATCATCATGTCCATCTGCTGCGCTTCCAGCGCTTCCGACATGCCGCCGACGATATCGATGAACATCGGGTCGGCCAGGTCGTTCGGCAGCAGCGGGTAGATGATGCCGACGATATTGGTGCGGCCCACGGCCAGGCTGCGTGCCATCGGATTGGGCCGGTAGCCGGCCGCCTGCGCGGCGGCGAGCACCCGTTCGCGCGTGCGTTCACTCACTTCCGGATAGCCATTCAAGGCGCGGCTGACGGTGGTTTCGGATATTCCTAGCGTTTTGGCGAGATTTTTGAGGTTCATGGATGCTGCGTCAGGGGTGAATGCCGCGGCCGGTGGCCGGCGCGGTGGAATGGCAGGTAGTTTATCTGATAATGGCGCGCGTGATCAGGGAACCGTTGCAGAGGCGGGCGCAAAAAAAAACGCGGGCCAACCCGAGGGCGCCCGCGCAAAAAGAGGATTGCTGAATCACTACAATGAAACTGCCGGCCATGGCATGCAGCGTTGCGATGGTGGTTCCGGTGACTGCGGTGTTGCTGCCACTGGCCGCTTATGAAAACGCGGCCTGTGTTCTTACCACCAGCTCTCGACCTGGAAACCCATCGAGCTGCCATTGGTCTTGCCGCCAAACACGCCGGTCGACGACAGGGCGGACTCGGCCACGGCCGCCGACTGGGCCGCCTTGTTCCATTTGGCATAGGTGTAGAAGGCGCGCAGCACCGGGCGCGACCAGAAGCTGTTGCCGGCCGACAGTTGCGGCGCGATGGTCAGCTTGGTGAGATTGCGCGTCTTGTCGCCTTCCGGCTTGACGATGTCATGGCCCAGTTCCACCGCCAGGCTGTAGTTGTCGCTGAAGTGGTAGATCGGACGCGCGCCGAGCGAGGTCCATTTGCTGCTGACGCCGGCCGTTTCCTTGTCTTCGTAGACAAAGGTGGCCATGCCGGACCAGGCGCCTTTCGGCTGCACCATCAGTTGCTCGGTCAGGCGCACGACCTTGTCGTCGCGGTTGGCGGAGAGGGTGGCGCCGCCCGTGTTGGCGCCGCTGCCCTTGCCGTACTGCAGCGCGACCTTGTTGTAGCCGCCCAGCAGATTGCCCTGCGTGTGCATCAGGGTCAGCAGATGGCCGCTGGCGACCGGCGCGGCGCCGTCGGCGTTGCGCTTCTGGTTGAACTGCGCGCCGACTGTCAGCTCGCCGTCCGGGTTGACCTTGATGCCGGAAAAGCGCAGGTCGTGCGACAGCGCCATGCGCTTGCTGTCGGTGTCGTCGGCGGTGCGCACGATGGCGTAGGCCAGCTTGGCCGCGCCCAGGTCGATGTTTTCCAGGCCGGCGCCTGGGCCGCTGTTATTCCAGAAGTAGTAATCGGTGATATGCACGTCCTGGCGGTCGTAGTAGCGCTTGCCGACCCAGGCGCGCGCTTCGGCGAAGGCGCCGGTGCCGATCTTGTCGGCCACCACGTTCATTTCGCGCCAGGCCGGGTCCGATTGTTCCCAGTCGAAGTTCTGGTTGACGGAAAACGCCACCAGGGTATTGATGCGGAAGGTGGTGCCGTTGGCGGCCTTGAAGGCTTCGCCGCCGAATTTCAATTCGCCGTAGGTTTCGCACTCGTTACCCAGGCGGTATTTCGACGAGGCGCCGGCCAGGCCGAAGCATGATTCCTTGCCGCCTTCGCTGCTGGTGCCGAAGCCCGAGCGGAAGTAGCCGCCGAAATCGATCGGCAATGCGGCCTGGGCAGCGGAGGTGCTCAGGGCCAGGGCGACGGCGGCCGGCAAGGTTTTCAAGAAATGCTTGTTCATCGTATCTCCAGTATTTTTATAGGGGCAGGGCCGGCGCCGTTCATTGCATGAACTGGCGTAGCCAAAGCGCTTTAGTTATGTTTCAAAGCGCTTTGGAGTATAGTTCAAAGCGCTTTGATAAGTAAACTCGTTTAAGCCCGGAGATTGCGATGCGTGTTGCGAAGAAACGTCAGCGCGCGGTGGCCGGGGCGCCGGCGCTCTGGCGCAGGAAGACCAGGATCAGCAGCGCCGAGGCCGTGCTGATGCCTGCCAGCACCTGCAGCAACTGGCGAAACGCCGCGCCATAGGCCTGCGACAGCTCCTGCACGCTGGCGTGCGGCAGCAGCACGCCAGCCTGGCGCAGTTCGCCGATCGCCAGCAAGGGCGCCGCCAGGGTGGCGTCCTGCGCCGTCACGCCGGGCAGCGCGTGCAGTGCCGTCACGGTCAATGTCGCCAGCAGCGCGGCGACGATGGCCAGCGCAATGCCTTCGCCAGCCACGCGCGTGGTGTTGAAGATGCCGGCCGCCATGCCGGCCCGTTCCACCGGCACCACGCTGACGCCCAGCCCATCCATCAGGCCCCAGGGCAGGCTGATGCCGGCGCCGATCAGCAGCAGCGGGCCGAGCAGGGTAGTGGCGGGCAGGCCCGGCGCACAGTGGGACAGCCACAGCAGGCCGCCGCCGGTGATCAGGAGGCCGGCGCCGCAGATATGGGCGGCGGCGATGCGTTGCGCTGCCAGGCCGGCCAGCATCGGCAGCACCAGCATCGGCGCCGACAGGGCCAGCATCATGCCGCCGGCCTGCGTTGCGCTGTAGCCTTCGATGCCGATCAGGCGCGCCGGCAGCAGCACCAGCAGCACCACATAGGAAAACGCGGGCGCGGCCGCCAGCAGCTGCACGCCGGCAAACGCGGGCAGGCGGAACAGCGACAGGTCCAGCATGGGCTGCGGCTGGCGTTTTTCGAGCGCGACAAAAACGGCCAGCAGCAGCGCCGCGCCGCCCAGCAGGGCACAACTGGCCAGGCTGGTCCAGCCGCTGTGCGGCGCCTGCAGCAGGCCATAGGTCAGGAGCGACAGGGCGCCCGTAAAGCCGAGCGCGCCGGCCCAGTCCAGCCCGGCCGCATGCGGATCGCGCGATTCGCGCAGGGTGCGTGCCGCCAGCAGCAGCGCCGAGAGGCCCACCAGCGCCGTGACGGCAAACAGGCTGCGCCAGCCGCTGGCCGCAACCAGGGTGCCGGCGACGATGGGGCCGAAGGCCAGGCCGGCGCCGAACGCCGTGCCGATCAGGCTGAAGGCGCGCGCCCTGGCCGCGCCGTCGAATTCCTGGGCCAGCGCCGCCAGGCCGCTGGACAGGGCCAGCGCGCAGCCGAGGCCTTGCACCGCGCGCAGCAGGCCGAGCGCTTCGATGGTCGGCGCGCACGCCAGGGCCAGGGCGGCGGCGGTGAATACGGACAAGCCGAGCAGGAACAAACGCTTGCGGCCATAGCGGTCGGCCAGGGCGCCGGCCGCCATCAGGCAGCCGCCAAAGCTGAGCATGAAGGCATTGCTGATCCAGGCCAGCGCCAGTGGGCTGCCGTGCAGGTCAAGGGCAATCGCCGGGATGGCAATCGCGGGGCCGGTAAAGCTGAACGGCATGCATAGCGCGGCCAGGCAGACGGCGGCCAGCACCAGCAGGCGGCGCGCCTTGTGGGAAATATGGGTCATGGGAAACATCCGGTAAGAGGGGGATTCCATGATAGGATGGCTGGAATCATAGAAAAAGTGGCTGTAAATCCACTCATAACGGACAAAAACGCTCTAATCATGGCAATCGATCAGCTCAACGGCATTGCCGCCTTCGTGCAGGCGGCGCAGACCTGCAGCTTTGTGGCGGCCGGGCGCCTGCTTGGTGTATCGGCCTCGGCGGTGGGCAAGAGCGTGGCGCGGCTGGAAGAAAAGCTGGGCGTGCGGCTGCTCAACCGCAGCACGCGCAGGATCAGTCTCAGCAATGAAGGCGCGCTGTTCTACGAGCGCTGCCTGCGCATCCTGGCCGATATCGACGACGCGCAGGCGGAACTGTCGCACCTGGCCGAGGCGCCGCGCGGCAAGCTCAAGGTCAGCCTGCCGGTGATCGGCTACCGCATCATCCTGCCGCTGCTGGCCGAATTTACGCGCCAGTATCCCGAGATCGAACTCGACCTCGATTTCAACGACCGCCTGGTCGACGTGGTGGCCGAGGGCGTCGACGTGGCCGTGCGCAGCGGCACCCTGACCGATTCGCGCCTGATGGCGCGCGAGTTGGGGCCGTTCGCGTTTTCCATCGTCGGTTCCCCGGCCTATTTTGCCCGCCATGGCGTGCCGGCCACGCCGCAGGCACTGGAAGCGGAATCGCATGCCTGCGTGCGCTACAAATTTCCCAGTACCGGCAAATTGCAGGAGTGGGCGCTGCGGCAGGGCGATGCGGAAAGCGCGGGCGCACCGGAGTTGCGCCTGCGTACCGCGCTCACCTGCAACAATATCGAGGCGCTGATCGGCGCGGCCAGCCAGGGCGTCGGCCTGGCCTACCTGCCCGACTTTATCGTGGCGGACGCCGTCGCGCGCGGCGAACTACAGCCTGTATTGCAACAATATCTGCTAACGTCGAGCAAATTCTGGGTACTGTGGCCATCGAGCCGTCACCTGTCGCCCAAGTTGCGGGTTTTTGTCGACTTCCTGTGCACCCATCTGCATTTTTCCGCCCGTCGTTGAGGCGGTGTCCCGACACCACGTTCGCGTGCTTGCCCGAAGTTGTTAAATTTTCTATGTAGCAACACTTATTATCAGTCTTTTATAATTTTTTTTTGCTGCACCGCAGCACCCGCAAGCCGCATGGGCACGACTTATGTCCTTTCTGAATGTCACATATACGTTAACTAAATTGCCATGTGGAATTTATTTATGTTAATTTAATATCTCATTTTGCAACATTGTTCCGCTGGAATAATGTGGTGTACAAGTCGAGCGATGTTTGATCCCAGGGGCGCAGGTCTGCTCCGCCATACAGGAGTGTGCATGAAATCAGTCAATGTAAAAGCCCCCGCCGTGAGCTCGATGCCGGCCCGCAAGACCGGTTTGCTGCTCGGTGGTGGTGCGCCCAATTCCACCCTGATCGCCGGTGCGCTGGCCGCCTTTGTCGACGACGGCCTGGAGTTCGACGTGATTTCGGCCTCGGGTGCGGGCGTGTTGATGGGTTTGCTGTACACCACGCCGCACGAGGCCACGCCACGCCAGGCGCTGCAGAGCTGGGCCGATACGGGCGTGGCCGACAGCATCTACAAGATGATCCCGATTAACTACAAGATTTTCCAGAAGCCGGGCATGCAGGCAAGCACCTTCCGCGACGCGTTCCAGCCACCGGCCAGCAACCCCTTCGTGCAAGCGTTCAAGCAAACGTTTGCGGGTGCGCCGACGGCCTGGTCGGACTGGGGCAAGCTGATGCTGTCGTCGCTGTCGCCATCGGACCTGTCGTCGAAAAGCCTGGGCCTGTGCGCGCATCTGCCCTTCCTGGAAAAGGCGGTGGATTTTTCCGGCGTGAAAACCATGCGCCCGCAGTTCTACATCAATGCCTACAACCTGACCGAACACCGCATGCAGAACTGGGGCAAGCATGAAATCGCCCCCGAGCACGTGCGCGCGGCGCTGTCGTTTCCCTTCCTGTACGCGCCGACCAACATCGCCGGCAGCGACTATATCGAAGGCGCGGCGCTCGACACGCTCAATTTCGACCCTTTTATCGAAGGCAAAGGCGAACACCACGACGCCGATACCCTGGTCATCCTCGATATCCTCGGCGATGAACGCCTGTTGCGCAAGCCGCGCAACCTGTATGACGCCTGGGTGCGTTCCATCATCACGCCCCTGGTGAAAATTTCCAAGACCGAGCTGCGCCTGTTCGAGCTCGAGCACAACACGGACGCGCGCACGGGCCAGCCCAAGCGCCGCCTGCTCAAGCTCGACCTGATGGGCGGCATCCCGGAACAGCACTGGCCCGATACGCTGGACTGGTCCAGTTCGAACATGCAACTGCTGTTCGACGTGGGCTACAAGGCGGGCGCCGCCTTCTGCCGCGAACATGGCGATCTGCTGCGCCGCACAGCCGAAGACTCGGCGCTGGCGGCATGATGCATTCAATGTCACTGAGTCACTTTACGTAGTTACTTCATTTACCTAGTTCTGCTTCACTGATGAGCACACCATGAATATCACCAAGCAATTAATACTGACTTTATCCATCGCCTTGCTGGCCCTGCTGTTGCTGGGCGCCGGCGGCGCCGTCCAGCTCAAGCGCGCGCAAGAGCGTTTTGACACCGTGCAAAACCGCATTATTCCCAGCATCCAGGGCTTGAACGCGGCCAAGGCCGCTCTGACCGACTCGCGCCTGGCCGGCTACCGCCTGTCGGTGTTTTCGAACCTGGCCGACAAGACCGCGCTGGACAAGTCGCTGGCCGCCGCCAACAAGGATTTCGACGACCTGGTCGCCAAATACCGCGCCGAACGCATCTACGATGAAACCGACCGCAAGATGCTCGACGCCGACCAGGCCGCGATGGAAGCGTATCGCCGCGCGCTGGTGCCGTTCTTTGCCGCCGCCTATGCGGACGACATCGAGGGCGTGCGCGCCACCTTGCTCGCCGGTACGCCGCTGGCCCTGACGGCCGCCGCCGCCAAGAAAAGCCTGGATGATCATATTGCCTACAACAACAAACTGGTGTCGGACGTCAAGGCCGAAAGCCTGGCCGCCTACGATACCTCCTTGTACACCATGCTGGCCGTGCTGGCCGTGGCCATGCTGCTGACCGGCACCCTGGCCTGGCATATCTACCGCACCATCAGTGGCGGCCTGGGCAATATCCAGAGCACGCTCGAGCGCGTCAGCTCGACCCTGGACCTGTCGTCGGCCATGCCCGTGGCGCGCATGGATGAAGTGGGCCGCACGGCGACCGCCTTCAACCAGTTCCTCGAGCGCATCGTCGACGTGATCGCCACCGTGCGCACCTCGGCCGATACGGTCAGCGTGGCCGCCGGCCAGATCACGGCCGGCAATGCCGACCTGTCGGTACGTACCGAGCAGCAAGCCTCGTCGCTGGAAGAAACCGCGTCCAGCCTGGAGGAACTGACCTCGGCCGTGCGCCAGAACACGGACAATGCGCGCCAGGCCAATACCCTGGCCGTGTCGGCCTCGGAAGTGGCCAGCAAGGGCGGCGCCGTGGTGGCGCAAGTGGTCGGCACGATGGGCTCGATCAACGCGTCGGCGAAGAAGATCGCCGACATTATCGGCGTGATCGACGGCATTGCCTTCCAGACCAATATTCTGGCGCTGAATGCGGCGGTCGAAGCGGCGCGAGCCGGCGAACAGGGCCGTGGCTTTGCCGTGGTCGCCACCGAAGTGCGCAACCTGGCGCAGCGCAGCGCGGCGGCGGCCAAGGAAATCAAGGGACTGATCGAGGATTCGGTCGAGAAAGTCAACACCGGCAGCGCGCTGGTCGACCAGGCCGGCGCCACGATGGAAGAGATCGTCATCAGCATCCGCCGCGTCACCGATATCATGGGCGAGATCGCCAACGCCAGCCACGAGCAGAGCGCCGGCATCGAGCAGGTCAACCAGGCCATCTCGCAGATGGACCAGGTCACCCAGCAGAACGCCTCGCTGGTGGAAGAGGCCGCCGCTGCCGCCGCTTCGCTGCAGGATCGCGCCGTGGAACTGGTCGACGTGGTGGCCGTGTTCCGCCTGCGCGGCGAAGCGGGTGGCCGCAAGCTGAGCGTGGCGGGTGGTTTGCCGGAGCAACAGGCGCCACGCCGTCCCTCGGAGCCTGCGCAGCGCCTGCTGGCCTAAAAGTTTGCCTGTAGTCAATTCGCACCAAATCGTGTCAAATTAACGTGCTGTTGCTGCCCCGATGGAATACAATTCCTCGTGGCAGCAGCTTGCCTGGTCTCGCCAGGCAGGGCGTCACGCTTGATGACCACGAAAGAAGTTTGATGATGAATTTGCAGTACCGCCTGCCATTGGCGCCACGCGCCTGCCTGCTTGCCCTCTCCCTGACCTTTGCCTTGCCCTTGTCGTGCCTGGCCGCGCCGTCGTCCAGCGTGGTGCTGGAAGAACTGACCAGTACCGAATTGCGCGATCGCATCAATCACGGCGCCACCACGGTGCTGATTCCGATCGGCGGCGTCGAGCAGAGCGGTCCGTATATCGCGCTGGGCAAGCACAATGTACGTGCCGGCATGCTGGCGCGCCAGATCGCGCAAAAGCTGGGCAATACCATCGTCGCGCCGGTCGTGAGCTACGTGCCGGAAGGCGGCATTTCCCCGCCGGCCGGCCATATGCGCCATGCGGGGACCATCTCGATACCGCCGGCCGCGTTTGAGGCCGTGCTCGAGGGCGCGGCCGCCAGCCTGCGCCAGCATGGCTTTCGCGACATTATTTTTATCGGCGACCATGGCGGCTACCAGAAGAACGAACAGAATGTCGCCGCCAAACTGAACCGTGCCTGGAGCAAGGGCGGCAAAGGGCAAGATGCGCGCGCCTGGGCCTTGCTCGACTACTATGACATTACCCAGACAAAATATATTGCCGAACTGCAGAAGCGCGGTTTCAGCGCGGCCGACATCGGCCTGCATGCGGGCCTGGCCGACGCGGCGCTGATGCTGGCAACCGATCCCACCATGGTGCGCAGTGAGGCCATGGCCCATGGCATCAAACCAGGCGTGGCCGACGGCGTGCGCGGCGACGCCACGCGGGCCACGGCCGAACTGGGCCAGATCGGCATCAAGCTGCAGGTCGACACCTCGGTGGCGGCCATCAAGCAATTGCTGCAGCACAAATAACTTTTTCCACCCGGACGCCAGTGGGCGTCCGGCATTTGCAACGAAAACACGCGAACTGACATGAAAACACTCCAACGACGCACCATCGTCACCGTTTCCGCCCTGGCCGCCGCACTCGCCGGCCTGGGCGTGGCCAGCCAGGTCATCGGCGCGGCGGTTCCCGGGCCTGCAGCGGCGCCTGCCGCCGCGCCAGCCTATTCTCCGCTGCCCGGCATGCCGCCGCTGGTCGACCCGAAAAATGTCTACGGCAGCATCGGCCCGTCCAACATGAGCGCCGTGGTGAAGGACCATTTGCCGCGCGTCTATGTGCCCAACCTGCGTTCGAACGATGTGTACGTGATCGACCAGGAAAGCCTGAAAGTGGTCGACAAGTTCAAGGTCGGCCTGGGCCCGCAGCACGTGGTGCCGTCGTGGGACTTGCGCACCCTGTGGGTGGCCAACAATGCCGAGCGTACCGACAAGGGCAGCCTGACGCCGATCGACCCGCTGACGGGCAAGCACGGCAAGGAAGTGGCGGTCGACGACCCGTATAATATGTATTACACGCCGGACGGCAAGTCGGCCATCGTGGTGGCCGAAGCGCGCCACCGCCTGGACTTCAGGGATCCGAAGACCATGGCAGTGCAGTATTCGATCGACACGCCCCAGTGCGGCGGCATCAACCATGCCGATTTCTCGAACGACGGCCGCTATGCCATGTTTACCTGCGAGTTCGACGGCACCATCGCCAAGATCGACCTGGTCAATCGCAAGGTCGATGGCTACCTGAAACTGCAGATGCCGGCCAAGCGTTTTGCCGAGTCCGGCCCGGTGGGCGGCCCGGCGAATGAAATCTGCAGCGTCAAGAAGGGCATGCCGCAAGACATACGCATCTCGCCTGACGGCAAGAAATTCTTTATCGCCGACATGGACGCCGACGGCGTGCACATCGTCGATGGCGCCACCCTGAAGGAAATCGGCTTTATCCAGACCGGCGTCGGTGCGCACGGCCTGTACCCGAGCCGCGACGGCAAGAAGCTGTATGTGGCCAACCGCGGCACGCACCGCATCCATGGCAAGCGCAATGGCAAGGGCAGCGTCAGCGTGATCGATTTCGCCACCGAAAAAGTGGTGACGCAGTGGGTGATCCCGGGCGGCGGCAGTCCCGACATGGGCAATGTGTCGGCCGACGGCAAATACCTGTGGCTGTCCGGCCGCTTCGACGACGTGGTCTACCGCATCAATACCACCAGCGGCGAGGTGTCGAAAGTGAAAGTGGGCCAGGAGCCGCACGGCCTGACCGTGTGGCCGCAGCCGGGCCGCTATTCGCTGGGCCATACGGGCAACCTGCGTTAAGGATGGCATGAAACCAGGCAGTACCCTGTACGCTGACGGCGCCGGCCGTTATGCCTATGTGCACGCGGGCTTTTCCTGGCCCGCGTTTTTCCTCGGCACCCTGTGGGCGATCGCCAAGCGGCGCTGGTGGTGGCTGCTGCCGATGTTGTGCCTGGACCTGGCCTTGTCGGCCTGCAGCGGGCTGGCCGACATCCAGGGCAGGGAGGCGGCGATGCTGCTGGCCAGCAGCGTGCAACTGTCCTACCTGCTGCTGCGCGGCTGGTATGGCAACCGCTGGCTGGAAGCATCACTCATGCGCCAGGGCTACACGCGGGTCGCCTGAGAAGTTTCTACCCGGTTCGCATAGTTTCTCCTCCACTATTTTGCGCCGCGCCAAGGGCGTGCCGCCTCCTCAACATTCTTTGCGCAGCCCTGCGCATCTTTGATATAGATCATCCCGCGCCAGTCGTGCTCACGTAGCCTTGGGACTCGCGTTGCCAAGCAGCTGTCCTCCAACAGCAGTCATGTTTCTCGCGTATTGCCTGATGCCGCTTTGGCATCTCAACCCCATGTTCACGTTAAAGGAAACTCCATGTATCCATACTCGCGTAATGTCACCCCTGCCGCCAAAAACCACCTGGAAGCCCAATTGTCGTTCTTTAACGGTATCTCGAAATCGTTGTTCCATTCGGTGCAGCAAATCAGCGACCTGCATGTGCAACTGGCGCAAAGCCTGCTGGAAGAAGCCACCATCGCCACGCATAACCTGATCACGGTGGAACGTCCGGAAGATGCGTTCCGCGTGGCCGCCGCCGCCGGCCAGCCGGCCGCCGAACAGCTGCGTGTGTATCAGCAACAACTGTCGCGCGTGGCTGCCGACGCCCAGGTGGAACTGGCCAATGTGGCTGAACAGCATGTGTCCGAAACCAGCCGCACGGCCAAGGCGCTGGCCGAGGAAGTAGCCCGTACGGCATCGGAAGAAACGGAAAAAAACCTGCGCAAGCAGCAGGAAACCATGCAGCGCATCGCCGAGCCTTTCCAGGGCTTCCAGAATGGCAACGGCTTCAGCCGTGACCAGCGCGGCGCACAGGGCCGTGAAGGTCAAAGCCTGCAAAGCGGCAGCCAGGGCAGCGCCCAGTCGGCCAGTGAAGGTGCGCAAGCGTCGGCCAGCCAGGCTACCGGCACGCAAAGCAAGGCCAGCAGCCGCAAGGAGTAATCCTGCCGGCCAGGACTGAACCGCCTGCACGGGGGCCGAGACCCGGACTGGCGGTGCAAGTCCATAGGCGATGCCTGACCTCGTACGCCCGTCCCTTACCGGACGGGCGTTTTTGTTTGCGGCGCCGGCTGGGCCAGGGTGCTGTTGCCGGCGTTCGCCTCGGGTGTGCTGTTGGCGTCGATAAAGGTGCTGACCCGGTCCAGGGTGGGCGCCAGCATGCGCAGGGGACTGGCCAGCGAGGCGACCAGGGTGGCGTGGCTGACGCCATCGAGATACTGTTCCGTCACGGGCCGGCCTTGCGCGCGCAGGGCGGCGGCCAGGCCACCGGTATTGCGCTGCGGATTGACCAGCTTGTCGTGGCCGGGCTGGGGCGCGATCAACAGCGCCGGCGGCGCCCCCGCCGTCACATGGTTGATCGGCTGCGAGGAAGCGGGGGTGTCGGGGAAGAAAAACACGGGCCTGGCGTCCGGGTTTTCGATCGGCAAAAAGTCATACGGGCCGGCCAGGCCGATCCAGCCGCGCAAGTCTTGCGGGCGCATGCCGTGGCGGCCCAGCAGACTGGCGTCGAGCGCCACCATGGCCGCGTTATAGGCGCCCGCGCTATGGCCCATCACGAACAGGCGGGCCGGGTCGCCACCATAACGGCGTACTTCGACCGCCGTCCAGGCCACCGCGCGCGCCGCGTCCTGCAATATTTCCGGGTAATGCACCTCGGGATACAAACGGTAGTCGGCGATCACGGCCACATAGCCGCGCGAGGCCAGCGCATGGCCGACAAAGGCGTAGTCGGCCCGCTCGCCGGTGCTCCAGTTGCCGCCGTAAAAAAACACCACCACCGGTGCCAGGCCCGCATGGCTTTTCGGCGCATACACATCGAGTTTTTGCCGCGGCAGGGGGCCGTACGGCAGCTCAGGCGTGACGCTCGACTCGCTGCTGGAGGACAGCGCGTTGATGGCGGTCAGCGGTGTACAGGCGACCAGGCTGGCCGTCAGGGGAAGGATGGCCAGCAAAGCCAGCATGGAGGTGCGCGCAATGCTCATGGGATCCGCCTGTTTGTCATTGTTGCCTCAGTGTAGGTCAAGCGGGGCCGCAAGCGCACACTGCTGGGCATACTGCACACTCACGGTTGCAGCAGCCATTTGCGGGCCGTGACGATCACCGCGTCGGACAGGGTGCGCGTGAGCGGCGTCTGGATATCCCAGGCATGCCAGGTCAAAGGCACGTCGAGCGCCTGGCCGGCCGCCACGTCGACCAGCCGGCCGGCGGCCAGCGCCGTTTCCGCCTGCAGCAGCGGCACCATGCCATAGGCGTAGCCCATTTCGATCAGGCGCACGAAGTCGCGCGCCGAGCCCAGCACATGGTGCGGGTAGCGGCCCGTATAGCCGAGCCGGTGTTCCAGGTAGCGCTCGTGCAGCGCGTCCTTGCTGCCGAAGGTGATGGCGGGCGCCTGGCTGACGGCCTCGGCGGTAAATCCGTCGCCGAACCAGCGCTGGGCAAACGCGGGCGCGGCCACGCACAGATAGCGCATGCCGCCCAGCGGGGTGGCGGTGGTGCCCGCCACCAGGTCGGTGGCGCTGGTAACGCAGGCAAATACGCGTCCCTCGCGCAACTGGCTCAGGGTGTGATCCTGGTCATCGAGGCGAATATCGAGCAGGCACGATGGCGGCGTCAACAGCGGCCCCAGCGCTTCCGGTATCCAGGTGGCGGCGCTGTCGGCGTTGACGGCGATCGCCAGCTCGGGCAAGCGGGTAGAGGGGCCGGGCTGGGCGTCGAGCGCCGCCTCCAGCAGCTTGACCTGGCGGTAGTGGGCGATCAGGCGCTGGCCCGCTTCGGTCGGCAGCGGCGGGTGGCTGCGGATGACCAGCAAAGTGCCTTCCAGGTTTTCCAGGGTGCGGATGCGCTGCGACACGGCCGGCTGGCTGATCGCCAGCGACTGCGCGGCCTTTTCAAAACTGCCTAGGCCGATCACGGCGTCGAGCGCCGCCAGCCCACGGTAATCGACCACGCGCATAAGTATCTCTTATATATAGTTAGAATCATTGATTATACTTATATTTACTTTTTCTTTACACTGCTGTCTTAGGGTAACAACTTCCTCCGCGCGCGGCACCGCCGGCACTGCCGGCAACGCTGACATTCGCGCCCACCGTCTTCTACCTTTTACAGCCTCGCCGAGCGTCTTGCCGGCCGGGCGTGGGCAGCTGCGCGCCAGGGGAAAGCATCGATAAAGGAATTATCATGGATAGCGCAATCTTCTTGAAAGGCATGGGCCTGGGCGCCAGCCTGATCGTGGCCATCGGCACGCAAAACGCGTTCTTGCTGAAACAGGGCCTGAAACGCCATTATGTGCTGACCTGCATCCTGGTCTGCCTGGTGTGCGACGCCTTGCTGATCTCGGCCGGCGTGGCCGGCATGGGCACGGTGATCGCCAACAACCCCAGCTTCCTGCTGTGGGCCAAGGCTGGCGGCGCCACCTTCCTGATCGCCTACGGGCTGCGGGCGGCGAAATCGGCCTGGCGTCCCGCCGCCCTGACGGCCTCGACCGCCAAGGCGCCGGACGGCTACTGGGCCGTGATCGGCGCGGCGCTGGCGTTCAGCCTGCTGAACCCGCACGCCTTTCTCGACACGGTGATCTTGCTCGGTTCGATCGGCGGCCAGCACGAAGGCAGCGGCCGCGTGTATTTTGCCGGCGGCGCCATCATGGCCTCGGCCCTGTGGTTTTTCGTGCTGGGTTTTGGCGCGCGCTACCTCGCGCCCGTGTTCGCCAAGCCCGTGGCCTGGCGCGTGCTCGACGGCATCATCGCGCTGGTGATGTGGGCGATTGCCGCTTCGCTGTTCCTGTAAGCACGCCTGCGGAAGGCGGCAGGGATTTCTGCTAAGGTAGGGTTTTATGAATCAGCCAACGGCTCCATTATCATGACCCCGACCCCGCCAGAAGCCCTGCATATCGTCTGCCCCCATTGCGACGCCGTCAACCGCCTGCCACCGGCGCGCCTGCGTGAACAGCCCACCTGCGGCAAATGCCAGAAGGACCTGTTCACCGGCCTGCCGGTCGACCTGTCCAGCGCACGCTTTTTGAAGCATATCGAGCGCACCGACATTCCCGTGCTGGTCGACTTCTGGGCCCCATGGTGTGGCCCGTGCCGCACCATGACCCCGTTCTACGCCCAGGCCGCCAAGACCCTGGAGCCGGCCTTTCGCGTGGTCAAAGTCAATACCGAAGCGTCGCAGGATATCGCCGCCCGCTTCGCCATCCGCAGCATTCCCACCTTGGCACTGTTTCAGAACGGCATGGAAGTGGCGCGCCAGCCCGGGGCGGTCGATGCCAATACCATCATCAGCTGGGCACGGTCGAAGGCGCGGTAGGCATGGCCGGAGTGATTCACTGCAGGAATAGTTCGACGCCGTCTTCCTGTTCCAACCCGCCAGGGCCGTGCATCCTGATGATCTCCACCAGCCAGTCGAACACAGTCTCCCCCTGATGCTGTTCCGCGAGCGCCAGCTCTGCCTGCACATGGTCAAGATTGGCTGGATGACAGGTCGTGAGCCGCCGCCGCAGTACCCGTTGCGTCTCGGCATATCCAAGACGGCTTCCGGATAACAGATGGTTTTTCCAGATGAGCAAAAAGCCGTCTTCAGGCGTGCCGAAGCCGCCGCGCAGGACATCGTGGAACGCATCGAGATTGCTGCCCCAGCGTGCGCCTCCCAGCGCCTGCTCCTGAAAATGCCTGAAAAACTCGTCAAGCGTGGAAAAGCGTTCGCCATCGATATAAATAGCGGGTTTCATGGGTGTTCATTTCCTGGACATGCAGTGTGTGTGTAAGGCCTGCTTGTCGGCCGTATCCGTGCCCTGGCCGGCATCACTGCCTGCGCAGGGACCAGCCATTACTGGCCGGCCGGCGGCAGCGACCAGACATACTCGACTTCTTCGTCAACGCCCGAGCATGTCAGCAGCAGCTCCGCGGGTTCCTGCGACAAGGTGGCGATTTCATCCTGGAACGCCATCACCGCCCGTATCATCTGGCCATGAAACTGTTTGTTGACACGCAGGTCGACGATCTCCTGGCGCGCGACATTGACCAGGGCGAAGTCGCCCAGCGTCAGGCTTCTGCCGCCATTGGCCGGCCACTGGCTTGCCTCCTTGAGGTCGCCGTCGGCCAGCGCTTCCAGGAAATACTCGAGGCTGACCGAGTTCGATTCCTGCACCGCGCGTTGCGAGCTCGCTTTCGTATCGACGCAGACCGAGACGGCGCGCGCTGCATGGTCATGGTAAAACGCAAAGGTGTACACGGGGACGTTGCGCGACTTGATATCGTCGATCGCCGCGCGCAGTATCGCGTGGAAAAATTCGGCCGCTGTTGACATGGGTGAAAAACTTTCTGGCATGAAGTAAAGGCTGGGAGTATAGCCCAGGCGCCTCGGGCTGGCGTGGTGCGCCGCATGCCGGGCCGATGGTGTACAGTCCGCCTGTTTCCTTTACCGGTCAAGCACATTTATGCGCGTCAAACTGTTACCGATGATCCTGCTGGCAGTGCTGTCGTCTGGCGCGCTGGCAAGCACCTCCGCCACTGGCCTGGTGGCCGCCGCCCGCAGCCAGGTCGGCGTGACCCTGTCTTACGATCCGCGCTACGAACGGCTGGCCTATCCGGGTGGCGACGTGCCGCTCGAGCGCGGCGTGTGCACCGACGTGGTGGTGCGCGCCTACCGCAAGCTGGGGGCCGACTTGCAGGTGCTGGTGCACCAGGACATGAAACAGGCGTGGGAGGTCTACCAGAAGAAGGGGCGTTGGCAGATGAAGGCGCCGGACCGCAATATCGATCACCGCCGCGTACCGAACCTGGCGACGTTTTTCGGCCGCCACGGCAGCAGCCTGCCGGTCAGCAAGGATGGCGGCAACTACAAGCCGGGCGATATCGTGACCTGGATGTTGCCGGGCAACCTCACGCATATCGGCATCGTCAGCGACAAACAGGCCGCTGGCGGCGTGCCGCTGGTGATCCACAATATCGGCGCCGGCGCCAGGGAAGAAAACATCCTGTTCGCCTATCCCGTCACCGGCCATTACCGCTGGCAGGGCAAATAATCAGGGCGCCATGTCCTGCAAGATGCCCATCAGTATGCCCAGCGCCGCATCGATGTCCAGCGTGTCGATGGCGCCATAACCCAGGTACAGCCCTTGCCGGTGTGGCACGCCGTGATAAAACGGCGCGATCGACAGCAGCCCCACGCCGTCCCGGCGCGCGCGGCGCAGCAGTTGCGCCACATCGAGCGGCACGTGTTCGTTGACCAGCGCGGCCACGTGAAAGCCGGCCGTGGCCGGCACCAGTGCAAACCACGGCGCCAGCGGGCCGTCGAACCAGTGCCGCAGCCGTTCGCGCCGGCCCGCATACACATCGTGGCAGCGGCGGATATGGCGCAGCAAGTGGCCGTCCTCGATAAAGCGGGCCAGCGCCAGTTGCACCAGGCTGGGCGTGTGCCAGTCCGTCAGGTGTTTCACGGTCTGCACGGCGCGCACCAGCGCTGGCGGCAGCACCACATAACCCATGCGCAATTCCGGCAGCATGGTCTTGGAAAAACTGCCCACATGGGCCACCAGGCCGTGGCGGTCCATGCTTTGCAGCGCGTCGGTGGGCCGGCCTTCGTAGCGGAAGGCGCTGTCGTAATCGTCTTCGATAATGATGGCGCCCAACTCGCCCGCGCGCGCCAGCAGCGCCTGGCGGCGCGCCGTGCTCATCGGCATGCCGAGCGGGAACTGGTGGGTCGGCGTCGCATAGATCAGCCTGGCGCCATCGGGAATTTGCGCCACCACCATGCCTTCCTCGTCCACCTCCACGCCCACCACATGCGCGCCCATGGCCTCGAACAGCTGGCGCGCCATCGGATAGCCCGGCTCTTCCACCACCACCATGTCGCCCGCTTCCAGCAGGGCCTGTGCCAGTAGCGACAAGGCTTGCTGGGCGCCATTGGTGACCACGATCTGTTCGGGAGTGCAGACGATGCCGCGGCTGAATGCCGCGTGGCCGGCGATGGCCGTGCGCAGCACCGGCAGCCCGGCCACCGGCGCGTAGTTGCCGCGCTCGCCGCGCTCCTCGCGCAGCGCGTGTTGCACGCAGCGCCGCCATTCGTCGTGCGGAAACAGGGCCGGCGTGGCGCGTCCGCCGATAAAGGTGTAGCGCGGAAATTCGCTGCGCGGGCCCT
The DNA here is from genome assembly GCF_049896105.1 of Janthinobacterium sp. PSPC3-1. Taxonomy (NCBI): domain Bacteria; kingdom Pseudomonadati; phylum Pseudomonadota; class Betaproteobacteria; order Burkholderiales; family Oxalobacteraceae; genus Janthinobacterium; species Janthinobacterium sp. PSPC3-1. Next base: position 259,418 of record NZ_JAFCTQ010000004.1, read on the forward strand.
GCACCAGCGGCAGCGGCATGGCGTCCCAGTGCGCCAGGCGTGCGCTGCTGGCAAGCGGGGCGCCGGAAGGGCGGGGCGGCGGTGAAGCTGGCGGCGCCTGCACGAAGCTGCCGACGCCGACCTTGCCCACCAGCAGCTGTTCATAGCCCAGCCTGTCATACACGTCCGAGACGGTCTTGCGTGACAGCCCCAGCTGGCTGGCCAGCAGGCGCGACGGCGGCAGTTGCTGGCCGTCGGCCAGGCGCCCGCCGCGTATCGCCTCGCTCAACTGGCGGTACAACTGGCCGCCCAGGTCGCGCCTGCCTTCCAGGCTGATATGTAATTCCATGGTGATGGTCTGCTGTTTTCAGGGGAAATTGGCCTGCCGCGGCCAGTGGCCGCGCTTCTACAATGGTGCATCTCTACTTTATCAAGGAAAGCCATCATGACACAGCAACGACACGATTTTGCCCAGGCTTCGCCCGACGCCAACAAGGCCATGTATGCGCTCGAAGCGGCCATCGCCAAACTCGGTATCGAGCATTCGCTGATGGAACTGATCCGCCTGCGCGCCTCGCAAATCAATGGCTGCGCCTTTTGCGTCGACATGCATACCAACGACGCGCGCAAGGCCGGCGAAACCGAGCGTCGCCTGTACGCCGTCTCGGTCTGGCACGAAACGCCGTTCTTCACCGCGCGCGAACGGGCGGTGCTGGCCTGGACCGAAGCGCAGACCCTGATCGCGCAAGCCCATCCGTCCGACGAGGCGTATGCGGCGCTGGCGGCCGAACTGACGCCGGCCGAAATGGTCAACGTCACCCTGGCCATCGGCGCCATCAATACCTGGAATCGCCTGGCCGTGGGTTTCGGCAAGATGCCGGCATAAGCTGAGCGTTCGTTCGCGTACAGACGCTGGCCGTGGCCGTGCTTAAGCTGAGGGCACGACTTATCAGCCAGGAGCAGCCATGGAAGCAAATGTGGGCGACGTTACCGAAAAGACGTCCGAGCAGCAGGAAGCGGCACGCCGCGAGTTCATCGCCGAACTGTGGCGGCGCTTCGAAGCCTTGCAGGAATGGGCGGTGGGCCACTGGCCCGACCAGCAGCATCCCCTGAGTTCGGCCGACTTCGTCGAGTCGCGCAAGGAAATCCTCGGCCTGCGCTCGCCGGCCGGGCCCTTGGGCCAGCCGTCGCAACAGGGCGAAGCGGAGCCGGAGGATGGCGGGGCGCAGTACCGCGATGTGACACCGGCGCCCTGGCCGTAATCCGACACCACCGTTGGCCGCGTTAACAATGTTGTCGGATTACGCGCGTAGCGCTAATCCGACCTACGCATTCCCTGCGCCAGCACCCAGCACGCCAGCGCCACCACCAGTCCACCCATCACCCCATACGCCAGGTTCAAGGCGCTGTCGAACAGCAGCGGCGCGACCAATCCCGACACCAGCGCGAACAGCAGCATCTGGATGAATGACTGCATCGACGACGCCAGGCCGCTGTTGTTGGGGAAGTGGTTCAGCGCCATCAGGGTCATCGGCGGCATCGCCAGCGACAGGGCGAACGAGTAGAAGAACAAGGGCAGCACGGCCCATGGCACTTCGGCGGCAAAGAAATAGTTATAGACGATATTGACGGCGGCCGCCACCAGCATCAGGGCAAAGCCGGCCCACACCATCTGGCGCTGGCTGTAGCGGTGGGCGACCTTGCTCGACAGGGCCGAACCGAACACCATGCCGCTGATCAAGGGAATGAACAGCCAGGCAAACGCCGTTTCCGGCAGGTGCAGGATATTGATGATGAAGTAGGCGGCCGAACCGATATACAGGGCGAAGCCGCCGAAGGCCGCGCCGATGGCCGTCGACAGCAGCAGGAACTGGCGGTGGCGCAGCACATTCCAGTAGTTGACGGCGATGCTGCCCAGGTGGAAGGCGTGGCGCTGTTCCTTCGGCAGGCTTTCCGGCAGGGCGCGCCAGACGACGACAAACATCAGCACGCCGAAGGCAGTCAGGAACCAGAAGATCCAGCGCCAGCCCAGGCCCACCTGCAGCCAGCCGCCCAGCACGGGCGCGATCGCCGGCGCCAGCGCAAACACCATCATGATGTGCGAGAGGATTTTTTGCGCTTCGGCGCCCGAGTAGCGGTCCTGCACGATGGCGCGGCCGATGACGGAACCGGCGCCGGCCGACAGGCCCTGCAGCACGCGCCAGGCCAGCAGAGCGCCCAGCGAGGGCGCCAGCGCGGCGCCGACCGAGGCGATCACGTACAGCACCAGCGACACCAGGATCACCGGGCGGCGGCCGAACGAGTCTGACAGGGTGCCGTAGAACAGCATCATGAAGGCAAAGCAAAACAGGAAAAAGCTCAGGGTCTGCTGCACCAGCAAGGGGCTGGCGTTGAAGTCGTGGACGATGGCGGGGAAAGACGGCAGATAGGTATCGATGGCCAGCGGTCCGACCATCGCCAGGCCCGCCAGTATCCAGGTTAATAATTTAGTCATGTTCTACAGTGATTTTGTTAGTCCGCCATTTTACGCTAGCGGGCCGGATGCTGTTGGCGGCCGCCTTGTTCCGGCTGCCGATATGCGTTTTTCGCATATCGATGCATGAAATGCTTCCTTGGACTTGCGGCCCGCAGCCGCTAAGCTGGGGCGACCCGGCCTGCGCGCCGTTTTATTTGAAATGAACAGCCATGCACAGCATTGATACTCCGGCCGGCGTCGACGACACGGTCCAGTGGAACCTAGGTCCCGTGATCGCCGCGCTGCGCGTGTCGCGCGAAGAAAAGCACAAGATCCGCCACAATGGCCGCGTGCGCGAACTGCCGTCGCGCGAGGCCCTGACCACCATCGTCAACGGCCTGTCGGCGGCGCTGTTTCCCACCCATTACGGGCGGCCCAACCTGACCGATGAAAGCATCGATTATTTTGTCGGCGACACGCTCAACACCACGCTCAACCGCTTGAGCGAGCAAGTGCGGCGCGGCCTGCTGTTTTCCGTGGCGCCGGGGGATCCACACACCGAGGCCAGCGACGACGCGCTGGCATCAAAAGCGCGCGACATCACGCGCGAGTTCGCCGCCAGCCTGCCCGACATACGCGCGCTGCTGGTGTCCGACGTGCAGGCCGCCTACGCGGGCGACCCGGCCGCCACCTCGGTGGCCGAGATCATGCTGTGCTATCCGGGCACCATCGCCATCTTGTACCACCGCCTGGCGCACCGGCTGCACACGCTCGGCTCACCGTTCCTGGCGCGCCTGGTGGCCGATATCGCCCATACCCTGACCGGCATCGACATCCACCCTGGCGCGCGGATCGGCGCGAGCTTCTTCATCGACCATGGCACCGGCGTGGTGATCGGCGAGACGGCCATCATCGGCGAGCGCGTGCGCCTGTACCAGGCCGTGACCCTGGGCGCCAAGCGCTTCCCGGCCGACGCATCGGGCGTGCTGATCAAGGGCACGCCGCGCCACCCCATCGTCGAAGACGACGTGGTGATCTACGCGGGCGCCACGGTGCTGGGGCGCATCACGATCGGCGCCGGCAGCACCGTGGGCGGCAATGTGTGGCTGACGCATAGCGTGCCGGCGAACAGCAATGTGTCGCAGGCCCAGTCACGGCATGATTGATTATTTCACCGCCTCATAGCGCGCCACCGCCACGCCATCCTTCAACAGCAGCAGCTGCTGGCCGTCAAAGCGGTAGCCATTGACGGTGCCCAGGCTTTTCAGCAGCTGGTTTTCCAGGTCCATGTCGGCTTTTTCACAGGCCATCATGGTGCCGGCGAACTGCGAGAACGTCAGCGTGCTGCTGCCGTTGGTGCCGTAGGCGCCCATCATCTGGTTGCAGCCGCTGTGGCCGCTGACACGGCCGTCGTTGAAGACGATGGTCACGTCGCGCTGGCGCGGCGGCGTGCGCGTCACCGGCTGGCCATTGAACTGCTTGAGCTTCCAGATGGTGCCGGCCAGCGGCGGCGCCGGCTTGGCGGGAGTATTGGCGACAGGCGCGCCGGCGGCCTGGCCGGCGGGCGGGGTTTGCGCGCAGCCGGCGATCAGGGCGGCTGCGGCAAGCAGGGACAGGGTGCGGGAAAACGTCAACATGGCGGTCCTCAGTGTAAAGAATGGCGGCAGATTAGCAGAAGTGCGCCTGCAGGTGCGTACGCTTGCCCGGCGCTTATTGTTTTTCGCTGTCCAGGCGCGTGGCCAGCGCGCTGCGCGCGGCTGCCGCATAGGCGCGGCAGGCGCCGGCATCGACAAACGCGTCAACCCCTTTGTCGGCGCTCGCCGCCAGCCTTTGCCACAGCGTCGATGCTTGCGGCAGCGCCGACACCAGCACATCGCAGGGCAGCTTTTCCAGCAGGTCAAAACTGTGCGCGAAGTCGTCCAGCGCGTTCGGATATTCGCTGCTGGCGCTGAACTTGAAGCCGGGGCGCGACACGGGTTCCAGACTGTCCGCATACACCATCTCCAGGCAGCGGCCGGCCTCGCACGATTGCCAGCTCCACGACAGGCCGCCCGGCGTATGGCCGGGCGTGGCATGCGCCGTCAGCTTGAGTGGGCCCGCCGTAAAATGGTTGCCGTCGCGCGCCAGGCGCATGTCGCTCACGGGAGGGAATGTGGCGGCCGCATGGTATTGCGGATCGTCCGGCCCCACCTCGCCGGCGGCCAGGTCGAGTGCCGACGACGGGCTGGCAAAGACCAGCGCATCGCTGCGCCGCTGCAGTTCGGCCAGGCCGCCCGCATGCTCGGCATGGCCATGCGAATTCATGATCATCCTGACGTCTTCGATGCGAAAGCCCAGCGCGGCGATATTGGCGATGATGGTGCCGGCAGACTCGGGCAGGCCGGCGTCGATCAGCACATGGCCTTCGTTCGAGGTGATCAGCACGGAACTGGCATCCTGCGTGCCCACATAATAGGTATTGGCGTACAGCCGAAACGGCGCCAGGCTTTGCGCCTGCGCCGGCAGCGGTGCAGCCAGTGGCGCGGTCAGCAACAGCGCAAGCAGGCGTGGAAGGAAAGGGGGCATTGCGGTCCTTGTCAGTGGCCAGGGTGGCCTATGCTGACATGGAAAAGGGCGCCGCGCAAATGCGGCGCCCGTTCAGATCGCGTGCGCCGCGTGCAGTTCGCCGAGGATGGCGTCTTTCAGCGCGGCCTGCGCGGCAGGGGCGCGCGAGCGCGGGCGGGGCGCCGTCACGTCGTAATGGGCGCGCGGCGGGCCGGCGCGCGTATCGAGCATGACGATGCGGTCGCTCAGGTACAGCGCTTCGTCGATATCATGCGTCACCAGCAGCACCGTCAAGCCGTGGCGCGCGGCGACATCGGCCAGCAGGTCCTGCAGCTTCATGCGGGTAAACGCGTCGACGGCGGAAAACGGCTCGTCCAGCAGCAGGATGCGCGGCTGGCCGAACAGGCCGCGCGCAATCGCCGCCCGCTGCGCCTGCCCGCCCGACAGTTGCTTGGGCAGGCTGTTTGCCAGGCCGTGCAGGCCCGTTTCGTCAAGCAGTTGCGCCACCTTCGGATCGTGCTCGCCTTTCGGGCCCAGGCCAAAGGCGATATTTTGCGCCACCGTCAGCCAGGGGAACAAGCGCGGTTCCTGGAAGATCAGGCCGATATCGCCATGCACGCCGGAGAGCGGCTTGCCGTCCAGGCGCAAGCTGCCGCGAAAGTCGCCATCGAGGCCGGCCACGATGGACAGCAGGCTGCTCTTGCCGCAGCCGCTGGCGCCGATCAGGCTGACGATCTCGCCTTGCCGCAGCTGCAGCTGCAGGTTATGCAGCACGCGGCGCGCGCCATAGGCCTTTTCATGAATGGTGATGTCGAGCAGTGCGGTCATGTGTCGAGGCTTTCTTCAGGCAGGGGCATAGCTGTCGCGCCAGGCCAGCAAGCGGTTTTCCAGGCGCTGCATCAGGCTGTCGCTGGCCTTGCCCAGCAGGGCCAGCAGCACGATGGCGGCCAGCACGATATCGGCGCGGCTGGTTTCGCGCCCGTCGCTGAGCAGATAGCCCAGGCCCTGGCTGGCGGCGATCAGTTCGGCCGCCACCATGAACATCCAGGCCAGGCTCAGGCCATTGCGCAGGCCCGTGAAAATCGCGGGCAGGGCGGCCGGCAGCAACACGCGCCGCGCCAGCGCGGGCCGGCTCAAGCGGTACATGCGGGCCGCGTCGATCAGCTTGCGGTCGACGTCGCGGATGCCCGAGGCCACGCCCATATACACGGGAAAAAAGGCGCCGATGCCGATCAGGACCAGCTTGGGCGCTTCGTCGATGCCCAGCCACAGCAGCAGCAAGGGCACCCAGGCCAGCGACGGAATCGCGCGCAGCGCCTGGAAGGTGGGGTCCAGCAGCGCTTCCGCCGTGCGGTTCAGGCCCACTGCCGCGCCCAATAGTATCGCCAGCAGCGCGCCACCGGTAAAACCGATGGCCACGCGCACGGTACTGGCCAGCACATGGCCGGCCAGTCCCTGCTGCGCCAGGCCGGCGATGGTGGCGGCAATCTCCGAGGGCGCCGGCAGCAGATTGGCCGGTATCAGGCCCGTGCGCACGCCGGCTTCCGCCGCGATCAAGGCCAGCAGGGGCAGCAGCAGGCCAACCGCCGCGCGTGGCAATCTCAGCGTGCGGCGCGCGCCGGTATCAGATTCGGACGCCGGTGCGGTGAGCGTGTCTCTGGCCATGACGGGTCCTATGCCTTCTTGATATAGGGGATGGCAAAGCGCGTATCGACCAGGTCCGTGATGGCGCGGTTCAGGTCCGCGCCCGGCTTGACCAGCGCTTCTTCGACCAGGATGGGGGCGGCCACCAGCAAGGCTTTTACATGCTCGGTCGACGGCTGCGGATTGCTGAAGTCACTGCGCAATTTGACTTGCAGCAGCGCCACCGGCAGGCTGACCTTGGCTTCCTCGGCGAGGATTTTTGCCGCTTCGGCCGGATTGGCGATGGTCCAGGCGCGCGCCCGTTCATAGGCCTGGATGACCTTGCCCACTTCGGCCGGCCGGCTGGCTAAAAAGTCTTCGCGCACGTTCAGGAAACCGTAGGTATTGAAGGCCACGTTGCGGTAGATCAGGCGCGAGCCCGCTTCCAGTTCGCTGGCCGCCATATGCGGATCGAGACCCGCCCAGGCATCGACCTTGCCCTGTTCCAGCGCCGCGCGTCCATCGGCATGCTGCAGGCCCACGTGTTCGATGTCATTGCGTTTCAGGCCCGCCGTTTTCAGGGCGCGCAGTAAAAACAGATACGGGTCGGTACCCTTGGTGGCGGCGACTTTTTTTCCTTTCAGGTCGGCGATGCTGCGGATAGGGCTGTCCTTGCGCACCACCAGCGCCGTCCATTCGGGGCGCGAAAAGATATACGGCGCGCGGATCGGATTGCCGTTGGCGCGCGCCAGCAGGGCGGCCAGGCCGGCGCTCGAACCGATATCGATGCTGTTGGCGTTCAGGTATTCCAATGCGCGGTTGCTGCCGGCGCTTAGCACCCACTTGATGCTGGTGCCGTCCCCTTTGAACGCTTCTTCCAGCCAGCCGAAGCGGCGCAGCACCAGGCTGGTGGGCGAATAGTAGGCGTAGTCCAGGCGCAGTTCTTTGAGCGGCGCCTGCGCGGCGGCGCGGGCCAGGTTGGGCAAGCTGCCGATGGCGGCGCCGGCCGCGGCCAGCTGTAATACGGTTCTGCGTTTCATGAAGTCCTTGGGTAGAAATGGAAAGTCAGGCCGCCAGCGCGGCGGTGTCGTTCGTGATGCTGACCTGCCGGCCCGCATGGCTGACCGGCAGGCGCGGACCCTGGCCGAAGACCTTGTGGCGCAGGCTGCCCTCGTCATATTCGGTGCGGTAGCGCCCGCGCCGCTGCAGTTCGGGCACGATATGTTCGACCACGTCCGCCATGCTGTCGTGGGCGACGGCAAACGCCAGGTTGAAGCCGTCGATGCCGGTGTCCTCCAGCCAGCTTTCCAGCTGGTCCGCTACCTGCACGGCGTCGCCGACAATCACGGGGCCGCGGCCACCGAGGCCGATATACTGCGCCGCTTCGCGCACGGTCCAGGTCCGGTCCGGGTCGGCCTGGCTGAACGAGGCCAGCGCCGAGCGGCCCGCTTCCGAGTCGATATATTCGATGGTGGCGTCGAGCGGAAAGCGGCTGAAATCCACGCCGGTCCAGCCGGACAGCAGCACCAGCGCCGCTTCGATATTGATATGGCTGGCGTAGTCCTCGTATTTGGCGCGCGCCTCGGCTTCGGTGGCGGCCGTGATAATCAGCGCCTGCGCATAGATCACCAGCGCGTCGCCGTCGCGCCCGGCTTGCCGCACGGCCGCGCGCAAGTCGTCCGCATAGCGTTTCACCACCGTCTTGCTGGGGCCACTGACAAAGGTCGCTTCCGCATGGCGCGCCGCAAAGCGCGTACCGCGCGGCGAGGTGCCGGCCTGGTACAGCAGGGGCGTGCGCTGCGGCGATGGTTCGCACAAGTGAATGCCCGGCACTTTGTAATGGCGGCCCACGTGGTTGATCGCGTGTACGCGGGCCGGATCGGCGTAGACGCCGCGCGCCTTGTCGTTCACCACCGCATCGTCATCCCAGCTTTTTTCCCACAGCTTGTAGACCACGTCGAGATATTCGTCGGCCAGGTCATAGCGCTCGTCGTGCCCCAGTTGCTGGTTCAGGCCCAGGTTGCGCGCCGCGCTGTCCAGGTAGCCGGTGACGATATTCCAGCCTATGCGCCCTTTGGTCAGGTGATCGAGGGTGGAGATGCGCCGCGCGAAGGTATACGGATGCTCGTAGGTGAGGGCGCAGGTGACGCCAAAACCGAGGTGGGTGGTGGCCTGCGCCATCAGCGGCACCAGCGCCAGAGGGTCGTTGAGCGGCACTTGCACGCCGTGCGTCAGCGCCGCGTCCAGGCTGCCCTGGTACACGTCATACACGCCCAGCACATCGGCCAGGAACACCGCGTCGAACAGGCCTTTTTCCAGCAGCCGCGCCAGTTCGGTCCAGTGGGCGGGGTCCGTATAGCGGTGACTGCGGTCGCGCGCATGTGTCCACAGTCCCGGCGACTGGTGGCCGACGGTGTTCATCTGGAAGGCGTTGAAGCGGATGGTTTTGCTCATTATTTCGATGCCGTTTGCAGCGCCTGCTGATAGTCCGGTTTGACATAGCCGGCAAAGTGCTTGTTGGTGATCTCGAGGAATTCACGCGAGCGGTAGGCGGCCGCCAGGTCTTTGGCGAACTGCTTGTCCTTGTCGGCCGTGCGCACCGCCACCAGGTTGATGTAGTTGGGCGGAATTTTCTCGGCCACCAGCGCCTCCGTCAGCTTCAGGCCCGAGGCCAGCGCGAAATTACCGTTGATAAAGGAGTAGTCGGTGTCGCCCAGCGAACGTGGCAGCTGCGCCGCTTCCAGCGGCAGGATCTTGATCTTCTTGATATTGACGGCGATATCCTTTTCGGAGGCGCGCACCGGATCGATATTCTCGCGCAGCTTGACCCAGCCCAGCTGGTCGAGCAGCACCAGCGCGCGCGCCTGGTTGGTCGGATCGTTCGGCAGGCCGACGGTCGAGCCTTCCTTCACTTCCGCCAGCGACTTGTGCTTCTTGCTGTACAGGGCGATCGGCGCCGTCGGCACCTGGATCAGGTCCGTCAGGGCCAGCTTGTGCTCGAGCGCGAATTTTTTCAGGTAGACGATATGCTGGAAGGCATTCGCGTCCAGCGACCCTTCGGCCAGCGCGAAGTTCGGCTGGATATAGTCATTGAATTCCACCAGCTTGACCTTGTAGCCCTGCTTTTCCAGGATGGGCTTGATGCCCAGCTTGATCTGGTCCGCATACGGACCGGCGCTGGCGCCGATGGTGATGTCTTTCGGGTCCTTGGCGTGGGCGAAATTGGTGGCCAGGGCAAGCGTCAATGCGCTGAGAAGAAGGGTGCGGCGGGTGGTGGTCATGGCGGTGTCTCCGTATGGTTGTGGTGGTATCAGGAATAAGCGGTCGGCTCAGACAAAGTGCCCGACAGCGCATAGCGCCCCAGGTCGCGCAGCTTGTAGTCGACCGGATCGTGCAGGGTATGCACGCGCACGTTGCGCCAGTAGCGGTCGTAGCCATATTGGGCCGAGGTCGAGCGCGCGCCCGTCAGTTCGAACATCTGGCTGCTGATTTCCAGCCCCGCCTTGTGCGACAAGACCTTGGCTTCGGCCACGGCCACGGCCAACTGGCCCCGCTCCTGCGCCGTCACCAGCGCGCCCTTGCGGAATACCGTGTCCAGCTCCTGCGCGGCCAGGTCGGCCAGCACTTGCGCGGGGCGCAGCAGCAGCCATAGCTGGCCGTAGCGGTGCTGCACCAGCGGATCGTCCGCCGCCTGCGCCACGCCCGAGGCAAACCAGGCTTTCGCCTGCTCGCTGGTGTAGGCGCGCGCCGCTTCGAAGGCGCCTTCGGCGATGCCCAGGTAGAGATTGGTCATGATCAGCTGCGCGATCTGCGAGCGCACGGTGGCCTGTGGCGTGGCCGCTTGCGCGGGCGCCTGCAGCACCAGGTCCGCCGGCAGCGACACCTGCTCGAAATGCACATTGCCGCTGTCGGTCTGGCGCTGGCCGAACGCATCCCAGTCCGGCTGCACGGTGATGCCGGTCTGCCCCGTGGGCAGGGCGGCGATCAGCGCCGTTTGCGTGGGCGCATGCCAGGCCGATACCGTCAGCCAGTCGGAACCCACCGAGCCGGAAGAAAAACTCTTGATGCCCTCTAAAACAAAGCCGTCGACGCTGTCGGTCGCCGTCACGCGCTTGTCCAGCGGATTGAGGGCATTGCCCCAGAACAGGCGCTCTTCGACGGTCAGGGTCAGCAAACGGCGCTGCTGCTGGGCGCTGCCATACAGCTGCAATCCGGCCAGCTGCAAATGGTGAAAGCCGAAGACGTGGGCCAGCGCGCTGTCGGCGCGCGCCAGGATGCGGATCACCTGGTACACCAGCGGCCAGGATGCGCCCTGGCCGCCGAACTGCGTGGGGATCGACAGGGTCAGCAGGCCGGACTCGCGTATCCATTCACGCTCCTGGGCCGCATGGCCGCCGGCCTGGTCGCGGGCGTTGGCGGTGTCGGCCAGGCGTGCGGCAAGGGCGGTGGCGACGGAGATGGCGTCAGGTGGCGAGACAGGCGCTTGCGGCGCGGTGGCATAGATAAAGGCAGCGGACATGGCGGTCATTCCAGAAAATCGATGCAGCCAGTATTGCATCGGAATTCAGCCGTCGTACACGAAGAAAAGCGCACATGGATATGCGAAAAAATTTGACCTGCGACATTGCGTGAGGTTTGCGGGGCGTAGTAGCGCGTTAGTCGAAAAACACATATCGAAGCGTGAAAGCATTCGTTTTATCCGGCCGTTGATGGCGATAGGCTGCATGCATATCCAGCAACGCCTATCGACAACCTTCAGGGGACGGACATCACATGAGCATCCTTTTACTGGGCGGCAGCCCGCACATACCTTCGAGCTCCAGCCGCTTGCTGCTGCATATCGGCGAACAGCTGGCGCTGCATGGCCACACGTACAGCAAGCTCGATGTACGCGACCTGCCGGCGCGCGCGCTGCTGCAGGCCGACTACAGCGATGCGGACATCGCCGGCGCCGTGCGCGCCGTGGCCGAAGCGGACGCCATCGTGATCGCCACGCCCATTTACAAAGCGTCGTACACGGGCCTGCTGAAAGCCTTCCTCGACCTGCTGCCGCAAGACGGCCTGGCCGGCAAGCTGGTGCTGCCGCTGGCCACCGGAGGCGGCCACGCCCACACCCTGGCGCTCGACTATGCTCTGCGGCCGGTGCTGCACGCACTGGGCGCCAAGCAGGTGTTTACCAGCATCTACGCCAATGCGCAGCAGCTGGACTGGCATGAAGAGCGCGGCCTGAGCCTGGACGCGCCGATCGAACTGCGGGTGCAGGCCGGCATCGCCGAAGTGTCGGCCGGCCTGTTCATCCTGCAGGGCGCACGCCGCCCGCTGGCCGCCAATAGCGACAGGGCGGTGGACGACACCCCGGCCCAGCCTGAACGCTCGCTGCAGCAGCAACCGTACACCGCCTCTTTGCAAACCGCCTGATTCACCATTTTTATTTCACAGGAAACCGCCATGACCGATCGCCAAGAAAAACGCCTTTCCCGCCGCACCACCGTGGGCTTGCTGTTTGCCGCCGTCGCCGGTGTGATGACGGCCGGCATGCCGACCATGGCGCAGGCGCAAGCCAAGGGCGAGGTGCGTATCGGCTATCAGAAATACGGCACATTGACCTTGCTGAAAGGCCGCGGCACCCTGGAAAAACGCCTGGCAGAGCAGGGCGTGAGCGTGAAATGGACGGAATTTCCGGCCGGCCCGGTGCTGCTCGAAGGCCTGAACGTGGGCAGCATCGACTTCGGCACCGTTGGCGAAGCGCCGCCGATCTTCGCACAGGCGGCTGGCGCCAACCTGGTCTACGTCGGCAATGAACCGCCGTCGCCGGCCAGCGAAGCGATTGTCGTGCCCAAGGGTTCTTCCTTGCGCACGCTGGCCGATTTGAAGGGCAAGAAAATCGCCCTGAACAAGGGCTCGAACGTGCATTACCTGCTGTTGAAGGCGCTTGAAAAAGCGGGCGTGGCCTATGCCGATATCCAGCCCGTGTTCCTGCCGCCGGCCGATGCGCGCGCCGCCTTCGAACGCGGCAGCGTCGACGCCTGGGCCATCTGGGACCCGTTCCTGGCGGCCGCCGAAAAACAGATCGGTGCGCGCGTGCTGGCCGACGGCAAGGGCCTGGTCGCCAACTACCAGTTCTACCTGGCGTCGCGCACCTACGCTGAAAAAAATCCCGAGATCCTGCGCATCGTGCTCGACGAAGTGGCCAAGGTCGATGACTGGGGCCGCAACAACCCGGACGAAGTGGCGACCATCCTGTCGGCGCAGACGGGTTTGAGCAAAGATGTGGTGGCGCTGGCCGCCTCGCGCTATGCCTACGGCGTCAAGCCGGTGTCGGTCGATGTGATCGCGGCCCAGCAAAAAGTGGCCGACGCGTTTTCCAACCTGAAGCTGATCCCGAAACCCATCGTCGTCAAGGACGCGCTGCTGCCTGCCAAGCAAGTCGCCACCAAATAAAACAAGAGAGATAGCACATGTCATTGAATATATTCTGGTTCATTCCTACCCACGGCGACAGCCGTTACCTGGGCACCTCGCAGGGCGCGCGCGCCGTCGATGCCGACTACCTGCGCCAGGTGGCCGTGGCCGCCGATACGCTGGGCTACGACGGCGTGCTGCTGCCGACCGGCCGCTCGTGCGAAGACGCATGGGTGGTGGCGTCGTCCCTGATCAGCGTGACGCAAAAGCTCAAATTCCTGGTCGCCGTGCGCCCCGGCCTGTCGACACCCGGCCTGGCGGTGCGCATGGCCTCGACCTTCGACCGCCTGTCGAACGGGCGCCTGCTGATCAATGTGGTCACCGGCGGCGACCAGGGCGAATTGGAAGCGGACGGCCTGTTTGCCGACCACGCCAAGCGCTATGAAATCTCGGATGAATTCATCAAGGTCTGGCGCGCCACCCTGGCTGGCGAGGGCGGCGCAGCTGGCTACGATTTCGAGGGCAAGCATATCCAGGTCAAGGGTTCGAAAACCCTGTATCCGCCGGTGCAGAAACCGTATCCGCCGCTGTATTTCGGCGGCTCGTCGGAGCCGGCGCATGAACTGGCGGCCGAGCAGATGGACGTCTACCTGACCTGGGGCGAGCCGCCTGCCGCCGTGGCCGAAAAGATCGCCGATATCCGCGCGCGCGCCGCTAAAAAAGGCCGCACGGTGCGCTTCGGCATCCGCCTGCACGTGATCGTGCGCGAAACCAACGAGCTGGCCTGGCGCGCGGCCGATGAGCTGATCAGCCACCTGGACGACGAAGTCATCGCCAAGGCGCAGGCGGCGTTTTCCAAGATGGATTCGGTGGGCCAGCAGCGCATGGCGGCCCTGCACGGCGGCAACCGCGACAAGCTCGAAGTGTCGCCGAACTTGTGGGCCGGCGTCGGCCTGGTGCGCGGCGGCGCCGGCACGGCCCTGGTGGGCGACGCCGAAACGGTGGTGGCGCGCATCAAGGAGTACGCGGACCTGGGCATCGATACCTTTATTTTCTCGGGCTACCCGCACCTGGAAGAATCGTACCGCTTCGCCGAGCTGGTGTTCCCGCTGCTGGGCAAGGGCAAGGCCGTCGGCGAGCAGTCGCTCTCCGGTCCTTTCGGCGAAGTCATGGCCAGCAATATCGTGCCGGCGGCAAGCCAGAAAAAGGCGGCCTGAGATGGCGGCGGCTACCCTCAAGGCTGCGCCGAATCCATGGCGCGACAACCTGGCGCCGTGGGCCTTGCCGGTGGCGCTGCTGCTGGGCTGGCAACTGGCTTCGCAGCTGGGCTGGCTGTCCAGCCGCATCCTGCCCGAACCGTGGGCGGTGGCAAAGGCCTTCTGGACCCTGGCGGAGTCGGGCGAGCTGTGGCTGCACCTGAAAACCAGTTTGTGGCGGGCCACGGTCGGTTTTGGCGTGGGCGCCGGCCTGGGCTTGCTGCTGGGGCTATTGACGGGCAGCTTCCGCCATGCCGAAACCCTGCTCGACACCACCTTGCAGATGGTGCGCAATATCCCGGCGCTGGCCCTGATTCCGCTGGTGATTCTATGGTTCGGCATCGACGAAACGGCCAAGCTGTTTTTGCTGGCGGTCGGCGTGTTCTTTCCCGTTTATTTGAACACCTTCCACGGCATCCGCTCGGCCGACCAGGGCCTGATCGAAATGGCCAGGAGCTATGGCCTGTCCGGCTGGCCCCTGTACCGCGACGTGATCCTGCCGGCCGCCATGCCATCGATTTTGGTCGGCGTGCGCTTTTCGCTGGGCCTGGTGTGGGTGCTCCTGATCGTCGCCGAGACCATTTCGGCGCAGGCCGGTATCGGCTACATGACCATGAATGCGCGTGAGTTCCTGCAAACGGACGTCGTACTGGTCGGCATCCTGCTGTACGCCTTGCTGGGCAAATTTGCCGACCTGTTCTCGCGCCGGCTCGAACGCCACTGCCTGCGCTGGAACCCTGCCTACCGATAAGAGAAGGAATCATCATGCTGCTAGCCCCGATCCAGATTGAAACGGATTTGTTTTCCCATTTCGCACAGGATGACTCTGCGACGCCTGCGAAAGCGAAGCTGGCGCCCCGTCCTGCCAGTGAACGCAGTGGCGTGCCGCTGGCCTTGATCAACCTGAGCAAGACCTACACCACGCGGCCGGTACTGAAAAACGTCGACCTGAAGCTGGAAGCCGGTGAATTCGTCGCCATCGTCGGGCGCAGTGGCTGCGGCAAGAGCACCTTGCTGCGCTCGATCGCCGGCCTGGAAAGCATCGACGAAGGATCGATCACGGTCGGCTCGGGCAAGCTTGAACCCGATATCCGCATCATGTTCCAGGAAGCGCGGCTGCTGCCGTGGAAGACGGTGCTGGAAAACGTGGCGCTGGGCCTGCCGCGTGGCGTGGGGGCTGCCGCGGCGTCGTTGTGGACGGTAGGCCTGGCGGAGCGGGCCGACGAGTGGCCGGCGGCCCTGTCGGGCGGCCAGAAACAGCGCGTGGCGCTGGCGCGCGCCCTCGTGCACGAACCGCAGCTGCTGCTGCTCGACGAGCCGCTGGGGGCGCTCGATGCCTTGACGCGCATCGAGATGCAGCAGCTGATCGAGTCGCTGTGGCTGGCGCGCGGTTTCACGGCCGTGCTGGTCACGCATGACGTGGCCGAAGCGGTGGCGCTGGCCGACAGGGTGCTGCTGATCGAGGACGGCCAGATCACGCTCGACGTGCAGGTCGACCTGCCGCGTCCGCGCCAGCGCGGCAGCGCGGCGTTCGCGGCGCTGGAGCAGACTATTCTTGGGCGCGTATTGCGGCCGGCGGCAGCGGCGACTGCGCCAGCACGATAAAGCCTTCTTCGTCGATGGTGGCCAGCATCGCTTCATAGCTGGCGATGCTGGGGTGGCGCGTGGCCAGCGGATGGGCGTGCGTGGCCGTGATCACCATCACCTTGGCGCCGGCCGCTTCACCGGCTTCGATGCCGACCGAGGCGTCTTCGAACACCAGGCAGTCGGCGGGCGACACGCCCAGTTTTTCCGCCGCCAGCAGGTAGCAGTCCGGCTTTGGCTTGCCGGCCTTGACGTCTTCGGCCGTCACCATCACGGCGGGCACCGGCATGCCGGCCGCCTTTAATCGCGCCACGGCCAGCGCGCGCGGCGCCGAGGTGACGATGGCCCACTGCGCGGGCGGCAGCGATTGCAAAAAGCGCTGCGCGCCGGTGATTTCAATAATCCCTTCCACATCGATGATCTCGGCATCCGTGATGCCCTGCGCTTCCTGGCGCGGATCGAGGCCGGGCAGGGCCAGCTTGGCGATGGTGTCGACCGAGCGCGCGCCGTGGATGGTGGGTAAAAAGGTCGCCACGTCCAGGCCCTGGCGCTTGGCCCACAGGCCCCAGATACGTTCGGCGGCGGCGATCGAATTGATCACCGTGCCGTCCATGTCGAACAGAAAAGCGCGATAGCGGCCATGCTTGTTTGTGACGGCAGCGGAGGTTGATGCGGGAACGGCGGACATGGCTTCCTTCCAAAAGTAGGGTGGAAGCCATTGTAACGGCAGTGCGTTTTTATTTCAGGTAGACGGACTCATAGCGGGCCACCGGCGCACCATCCTTGAGCAGTATCAACTGCTCGCCTTCGATGCGAAAGCCGGTCACGCTGTTCAGATGCGCCAGCACGGCGCTTTCCAGCTGCATCGCGGGCGGTGGGCACATCATGCGTGTGCCGCCCAGTTGCGTAAAGCGCAGCACATCGGCGGCCACCGTGTAGCCGCCCATCACGCGGTTGCAGCCCGTGAAACCACTGACCTTGCCATCGTCGCTCAAGGTGATGCGCACCTCGCGCTCCTGTTCCGGCGTCATCGCGACGCGGGCGCCATGGAGTTCCACCAGCTTCCAGTAGGTATTCGTCAAGGAAGCCGTCGATGCGACAGGGGCGGTACTGGCGCAGCCGGCGGCCAGGCTGATGGCGGCGGCAAGCGGCAGCAGCCGGGCAAATTTGAAAACGGGGAACATGGACCTTCCTTCTGTCAGATAGTGGAGAGGTCAGCCTAACAAGAAACGAGGATGTTCAGCGCCGGTTTGACGGAGCGGAACTTGAAGTGCCTTTTACACCTTCTGAGATATAGAACAAATAGATAAATTTCCGATCTAACACCTATGTCTTTGCGAAAACCAATAAGTTTCTCCTTGTCTCCTTGTCTCCTTGTTATTAATTGCTAATATATTATTTTAAAAATAAAAATGGCCGAAATGTTCATGCTCTAATTTGAAAAACTGCGCAAGTCAGTGTCGATTTTTTTGTACTTCGGCGATGGAAAATTTCGTTAATGGCGTTGCCTGAGAATTGTCAGCCAACTTTAAGTGGTAGTCTTACAGTTTAGTAAAAATAATTGATTGAAACATGGGTTATTTTTATTTTTAAACTGGAATAGTTGTTAAATGGATTTAATAATGGAAAAAATATTTGATCCGAATAAAAGTTTGATTAATCTTGGGGTGGTTAGATTAAGTATTGCCATGATATTTATAGCGGCTATTTTTTCTTTTTTTGTGGTTATAAACGGCCAGAATATGATATTTAGGCTGGATTATGTTGGTCTGAAGTTTGCGATTGAGTATTTCGGCGTACCAATATCAATATGCGCATTGTCCATCCCTGTTGTCGCTTTGTTGGCGAAAAATCATCGGTCAGAGCAAACAAGAGAGCAAATACGAACAGCTTCTATCCAGAATACATTCGCGAATTACCATAAGCATATGGAGGAGTTTGAAAAATATCTAATACGAACACATGAAAGAATTCAAAATCTTGCTGATTTAAATAAGGTGGGAAACGGGCCGATTGAAACTGCTAAGGAAGCACTGATTTATTCATTTGGCACCGTTCCCTGCTGAGGTCCGACCTGAGACAATAACGGCATCCCCACTGTCCCCCATCG
>NZ_JAFCTQ010000005.1:0-251106 GCF_049896105.1 Janthinobacterium sp. PSPC3-1
TTGCTTCTGTCATTCCCTGCCATCCTCCGTTGAGGACCATAGCTTAAACTGCTGTCTCAAATCGTGGATCCACTATAAGTAGCTAGTGGGCAAGTTCTGAAAGCCTACCTTGAGATTGAACCGTCTAGCCAAAGTCCAAACAGGATCTGCCTGTTTTTAGAGGGTTTCAACTGGATCGAACTTACAGGGGTGACCTTGGAAGGCGGATTTGTTTTACCTTCGCCTCTCGGCTGCACTTGCACAGTCATCGACATATCGGACCGGCAATGGGCACTCGCAGATTACGAAGTCACCTTTGCGTCTTCATATTCGCGTGAAGGTACTTTTCACGCGAAGTTCCTCAATCGGATTCCAGCCCTGGACCTGTAGACGCTTACGTATTGTCATTAGGCACGAACGGCCGGGTTGGGCGCTGAGTTATATCTCTGGAGTTCGGGAGGCGGCGATTACGCGCACGCTTCGGCAGTCGAGTTGGGCATAGCGTATCTGTTTACCGATTTTTTACCCAAACCTGATGCATATGTTGACGACCAGTCCATCCAAGACTGACATTTTTGCCTTCATGTGTTGCCTACCAATGCTGGCACTCTACAATTGAAGTGATTTTAAACAACAATACTTCAGGCTTTTCTTCAGCCGGCCATAGCTGGGTTCGGCGATTACCGGACGGCCACGTGGGAAAATATTTATAACGATTTTCGGGATTACGTATGGCTAATTGCGATTCGATTCAGCTAAAAAATACCTCTGGCGCAACACTTCTACTTGTAATTGAGCCGTGAGCCGTGGAATTTCTTCTACCCGCAAACTCCAATTGTGAAGTAGCTTCGGTTGGAGGTGTTGCTCCCTCGGTCATAAGTTTGGAAGTGCTGAACGACCGAATCATTTTCTATGTCGAGACGGCTGGCGCAGTATATGAATATTGGCAGGATGGGAAGCTGGTCGACTGACAACGGCCATAAGCAGACAATGCTCATGACGTTGGGACGCCTAAAGTTCACCACAGTCCATTTTAGCCCAGTGAAGATAGCTTAAAGTGTGTTATTGCGTCATACTGGAAATCTCAAAGGCGTCATTTTAACGTCCGCTTTACGTTGGAAGGTAAGCACAAACTGTAATTTTTGAACCACAAAGGAGAGCATTCATGACGCTTAAACCAGGACCAAAGCCGATAGCAAAATCAACAGGGCAGCCGGATCAGCTCCGCCGTGATAACAAAACCACACTAGGAAATACACCATCTCTCAAACCTAGCAAATCTAGTAATCCTCCAAAAAGTAAATAATAGGGCGGCGTTAACCCGGCGGTCGACCACGTTTCCTGCACGCACTGTACGCTGGGCGATAAAGCCGCACAGCGCAGGTCACCGCTACTTTGGACATCTATGCCCTGTGAGTCCGCTTTGGTGCGAAAGCAGACAATCATCGAATAGACAAGTCATCCCTACAAAAAACACATACAAGTAAAACCTGTTTAGGCCCAAGCCTACAGCCAAGGATAACCGGGCCAAGCGGGCCTGAAAAATGTCGAAGGCAAGGCGCAGCGACGCAGACAGTACGCATGGTCGGCAAGGAAACTGCAACACCGCCATCGGCATTTTCTCAGGTCCGCGTCACTCCGGCCCGCTGTTTTTCAAGCTTCACACTCACTGCAAAAATAAACAAGCCCACACGCCATTTCCCACATTTCCTTCAATAACTTTCCTCCCCTGCGCTAGAATCTGCCTTCGCCTGGCCACCCACGAGGCGGCCACGATGACAAAACCACTATAAAAACGCACGGGAGTGACAGTGAGCTTATTGAGAACCAAGAATCTGGACGACATGATCGCCCACAGCAGGAAACCGGGCGGACTGGCCAAGGTATTGGGGCCGTTCGACCTGGTGCTGATGGGCATAGGCGCCATCGTCGGCACCGGCATCTTTGTATTGACGGGCACCGGCGCGCTGACGGCCGGGCCTGCCCTGTCGCTGTCGTTCGTGATCGCGGCCGTGGCCTGCTGCTTTGCCGCGCTGTGCTATGCGGAGTTCGCCTCCACCGTGCCGGTGGCCGGCTCGATCTATACCTACACCTACGCCACCATGGGCGAGCTGGCCGCCTGGATGATAGGCTGGGACCTGCTGCTCGAATACGGCCTGGCGGCCGCTGCCGTCTGTGTCGGCTGGTCCGGCTATTTCCAGTCGCTGATCGCCGGTTTTGGTATCGTGCTGCCGGTGGAGTTGACGGCCGCGCCCGGTGCGCTGCCCGGCGTGTCCACTTGGATCAACCTGCCGGCGCTGGTGATCATGCTGCTGCTCACCGCCATGTTGGGCTGGGGCGTGCGCGAATCGGCGCGCCTGAACAACATCATGGTGGCCATCAAGATCGGCGTGGTGCTGCTGTTTATCGTGTTTGGCGCGCGCCATGTGCAGCCGGCCAACTGGCAGCCTTACATGCCCTTCGGCATGAACGGCGTGATGAGCGCGGCGGCGCTGGTGTTCTTTGCCTTTATCGGCTTTGACGCCGTCACCTCGGCCGCCGAGGAAGTCAAGAAACCGTCGCGCGACCTGCCGATCGGCATTATTGGTTCCCTGGCCGTGTGCGCCGTACTGTATGTGGTGGTGTCCGCCATCATGACGGGCATCGTGCCGTACCAGAAATTCCTCGGCGTCGACCACCCTGTTTCGCTGGCGCTGCAATATGCGGGTGAAAACTGGATCGCGGGCTTTGTCGACCTGGGCGCCATCCTCGGCATGACCACCGTGATCCTGGTGATGGCCTTCGGCCAGACCCGCATCATCTTCGCCATGTCGCGCGACGGCCTGCTGCCGGCCCGCCTGTCGACCGTGCATCCGCGCTTCCAGACGCCGTTCTTCGCCACCTGGCTGGTCGGCATCGTGTTCGGCCTGATCGCCGCCGTGATCCCGCTGAACATTCTGGCTGAACTGATCAATATCGGCACCCTGGCCGCGTTCACCCTGGTGGCGATCGCCGTGGTGGTACTGCGCAAGAAGCGTCCCGACCTGCCGCGCGCCTTCCGCTGCCCGGGCGTGCCGGTGATTCCGGCGCTGGCCGTGATTTTCTGCGTGGCCCTGATGAGCTATTTGAGCCTGGTGACCTGGATTGCCTTCGGCATCTGGCTGGCGATCGGCCTGGCGATTTATTTCGGCTACGCCCGCCGGCGCTCGCTGCTGCATCCGAAAGCCTGACCCTGTTGTACCCCTGCGGCGTACGCGACAGCCCTTGTCGCGCGCCGCAGTTATGATGGCACTCTTGTTATTTGCAGAGAGTTCGCCATGCACCCCGCCCCCGCCCTGATCGAACAGCTGGAAAAGAAAGCCGACCAGCTCAAGCGCGCGCGCCTGCGCACCATGCAGTGGGTGGCCGTCGGCCTGCTGGTGGCCGCCGCCCTGCTGTTTGCGCTGGCCCGCTCGCAACGTGGCGGCCACCCGGCCTGGGGCTACCTGGAGGCGTTCGCCGAAGCATCGATGGTGGGCGCGATCGCCGACTGGTTTGCCGTGGTCGCCCTGTTCCGCCACCCGCTGGGCATTCCCATCTGGCACACGGCGATTATCCCGAACAGCAAGGAAGGCATCGGCCAGAGCCTGGGCGCGTTCGTGGAAAACCATTTCATTACCGAGCAAGGCATCGCCGAGCGCATCGCCGGGGCCAATCCGGCCGGCCTGCTGGGCGCCTGGCTGCGCGACCCGCGCCACGCGGAGCAACTGGGCCACTCCGCCGCCCGGGTGGCAAAACAACTGCTGGCCATGCTCGACCATGCGCAGATGCGCGAACTGGTGCGCAGTAAAGCCACCGGCTACCTGGGCGAGCTGAATCTGTCCAGCGTGGCGGCCGATTGCATCGATGCGCTGATCGCCGACGGCAAGCCGCAGGAACTGCTGGACTTCGTGCTCGACCAGGGCGCCGCCTACCTGGCCGACGAAAGCCACCATGCGGCCATCGGCGACTTCGCGCTGAACGCCTTCCATATCGAGAACAAGCTGCTCAAGGCGGCCATGGTGCTGTACGAGGCGCGCATGATACGTTCGCTGCAGGAATTCGTCGTCGCCGTGCGTGCCGACCCGCAGCACCCGATGCGCGCGCGCCTGTCGGGCTGGATCGCCGACAGCGCGCTGCACCTGAAAAGCGACGCCCGCTGGCAGGACACCGTCCGCCACTACCAGCGGCAGGCGCTGGCCAGCGACAAGGTGCAGGCGATGCTGGGCGAAGCCTGGGATACCCTGGTCGAACGCCTGCAGGCGGACCTGGACAGCGAGCAGCCCGCGCTGGCGCGCACCATTGCCGGCATCGCGGAAAATACCGGCAAGGTGCTGGCCAGCGATGCGCAGGCCAGCGGGTGGCTGAACGCCACCATCGTCGCTGGCAGCAGCGCGCTGGTGCGCCGCTACCGCGGCGAAGTGGGCGCATTCATCGAAAGCCGGCTGGCCCTGTGGAGTCGCGAGGAGATGAGCGAGCGCATCGAACTGGCGATCGGCCGCGACTTGCAGTTCATCCGCATCAACGGCACCGTGGTGGGCGGGCTGGCGGGCCTGCTGATCCATACCGTCAGCCAGGCATTTTGACCTGCCGCTGATCTTGTTTACCGCGCTGTCGCGCGGGCCTGCCCCAGTCGGCGAACCATGGCCATCACGGCCGCCATCTGCGGCGCTTGCCGGGTCTGGAAGTCCGGCCTGGAAGGGTTGTCGCCGGAATAGCCCCAGAAATCCCAGCAGCCCTGCGGGTTGACGGGAATGCCATTCGATGCGCGCACCTGCGGATACAGCACGATCAAGCGGTTGGTGTCGGCATACTGGTTGTAGCCGGTGCCTGCGTAAAAACGGGCACCGATACGCCTCGCGCCCTGCTGGCAGCCATGAAACACCACGTGCACGGCGCAGGCATGCTCGCGGCAATCGCGCGGCACATAGGCGTAGCCGCTGTCGTCCATGCTGCTGCGGCTGCCCTTGACGAATTCGTTCTGGTCAAAGCGGATCAGTTCCCCCATGGGCTGGCCCAGGTTCGGTGGCTGGCTGCCCGTGCCGGCCAGGTGGCGCAGCAAGTCGTGCGACTGGGTAAAACCACAGTTGTTGATATACGGCGCCTGGGTGGCGGCGCAGGGCCCGTCCTCGGGGCGGTCGGTCAGGATGGCGTGGCCGGCGGCGACATTCTTGCTGTAGGCGATGGCTGCCGGGGCCACGCCCGCCAAGCGATAGTATTTTTCCACCTGGTCGACGACGATGGTGCGCACGGTCCGGTCTTCCGTGCCGCTGAAGACATACACGCGCTGCCGCGCCAGGTTGGCCACCGGATCGATCAGCCCTTCCTGCGCATAACGCTGGGCATTGCGCCAGGACACCGCGGCGTCCGCCGCCGTCGCCGCCGAAGCGGGCTGCATGCAGGCGCTCATCGCATTTTGCAGCGGCGGCTGGTCGGGATAGGTCGAGGCACAATCATAGGGGCCGCCGGCAATAATGCCCACGCCCTTGATGGCGGAAGAATACGCGGTGGCGATCTGCGCCGCCATGAAGCCGCCCGACGACAGGCCCGAAACGGAAGCCTGGCCCAGGTCGGCGCCCAGGCCGGGCAGCGGCGCGGCATTGAGGGCCGCTGCGGAAAACGGCATGGCGGCCAGCGCCAGGGAAACGGGGATTGCACACA
Organism: Janthinobacterium sp. PSPC3-1; assembly: GCF_049896105.1. NCBI lineage: Bacteria > Pseudomonadati > Pseudomonadota > Betaproteobacteria > Burkholderiales > Oxalobacteraceae > Janthinobacterium > Janthinobacterium sp. PSPC3-1. The sequence goes on from NZ_JAFCTQ010000005.1 coordinate 5,638, forward strand.
GAGTGAGCTTCATCATGGTCATCTTTCAATCGGGGTCATCGTCGGGAACCAGCATGGCCTGGTGATTGTAAATGAGCCATTGTGACAGGCATGGCAATTATTTTTTCGCAACCATCTCAGCATGGCAGAAGCGCTGCCGGTACGCGCCCGGGCTGGTGGCGACGATGCGCCGGAAATGCCGGCGCAGCGATTCTTCCGAGCCAAAGCCGGCCAGCTCGGCCACCTGCGCCATCGGCGTGGCGGGCGACTCCAGCAAGTCCCTGGCCAGCGCCACGCGCTCGCGTATCAGCCAGCCGACGGGGCCCATGCCGGTGGCGTCCTGGAACTGGCGCTGCAAGGTGCGCGGGCTCATCAAGGCGCGCCGGGCCATGCTGGCGACCGTATGCGGCAAGGCCGGATGCGCACGCAGCCAGTCGATCAAGGCGGCCAGCCGGCCGGCCTCGTCTTTTGCCATCGGCCGCGGCACGAACTGCGCCTGGCCGCCTTCCCTATGCGGCGCCGTGACCAGGCGCTGCGCCACCATATTGCCGATCTTCGCGCCATGGTCGCGCCGCACCAGGTGCAGCAGCATGTCCAGCCCGGCCGCCGAGCCGGCCGAGGTGATGATGTTGCCCTCATCCACATACAGCGCGTCCGGCGCCACGTCGATCGCCGGATAGCGCTGCGCCAGCCGTTCGGCATAGCGCCAGTGCGTGGTGGCCCGCTTGCCGTCAAGCACGCCGGCCGCCGCCAGCACGAACACGCCGGAGCAGATCGAGCACAGGCGCGCGCCGCGCAAATGGGCCGCGCGCAGCTTGTCCAGCAGGGCCGCCGGCGGCAGCTCGTCGGCATCGCGCCAGCCGGGAATCACAATGGTGTCGGCCTGATCCAGCAGATCGAGCGCATACGGCGCCTGCACGGCAATGCCGCCCATGGCGCGGATAGGCCCCGGCTCGGCCGCGCAGACGGCAAAGTCGTACCAGGGCACACCCAGCTCTGCGCGGTCGAGGGCGAAAATTTCGACGGTACAGCCGAATTCAAACGTGCACAGGCGGTCATACGCGAGAGCTACAACAAGATGATTGTTCATGGCGCAATGTTACCGCAGTTCGGCATTCACGCCACTATTCCAGGCGGCGCCCGCCGCCGACAATCATCCCACCGCAACCAACCAGGAAAACACCATGTCGCTCGTTACCGAAGTCCCCGCAGCACCGCAAGCCGTCGCCCTTGCCCACTTTGAAGCCATGCTGCAATTTGAAACCGATTGCTGGGACGTCCACCACACGCTGGCCTCCGGCACCGCCGACTTCGTGCTGCTCGACGTGCGCGGACCGGCGCAGTTCGCCGCCGGCCATATTCCCGGCGCCACCCATCTGCCGCATGGAAAAATCATCAAGAGCAAACTGGCGCACTACCCCGACGACACCGTGTTCGTCACCTATTGCGCCGGCCCGCACTGCAACGGCGCCGCCCGCGCGGCGATCCGTCTGGCGGGGCTGGGACGCCCCGTGAAAATCATGCCGGGCGGAATCACCGGCTGGATCGATGAAGGATTTGCGCTGCAGGCAGCAAGCAACGAGCCGGCGCAACAAGCATGACGAATTCTTATACCGTACGGCGCGCAGGCGTGGGCGACGCCACGGCGTTAATCGGCCTGATGCGCGCCCTGGCCCGCTTCGAGGGCTATCTGGACCAGTTCCGCGTGACCGAAACCGATCTGCTGGAACGGGGCCTGGACCAGGGACCGCGGCAGGAATTCACGGCGCTGGTGGCCGACGACGGCAGCGGCGGCCTGCTCGGCTACGCGGTGGTCTGCAGCCTGCCGTTCACCTATGACCTGCTGCCGAACCTGCTGCTCAAGGAGCTGTATGTGGATGAAACGTCGCGTGGCCTGGGCATCGGCCGCGCCCTGATGACGGCCGTCATGGCCGAGGGCCGGGCGCGCGGTTGCGCACGGCTGAAATGGGATGTATTGAAAGGCAATACCAGGGCGCAGGCATTCTACCGCAGCCTGGGCGGCGCGCCGGATGGCGGGTGGGAAGGCTGGATACGCCAGCTTGCCTGAAGTTATAACGGCCGCGCCTGCCAGATCAGGATGGCGCCAGGCCACCCAGCTTGCTCAGCAAGCGCTTCAGGTCGCTGACGTCCTGCGCGTCGAGATCGGCGGCGATCAGCGTCTCCGCCTGCTTCGCCTGCTCGACCATGCGCGCCATCATCGCTACGCCCTCCGCCGTCATCGACACCAGCTTGCGGCGGCGGTTGGCGGGGTCGGTGGCGACGCTCACCAGGCCGTTCTTGCTCATCTGGTCGATGACGTAGGTGCCGGTGGCCTTGTCGAAACCGGCCCTTCCCCCCAGCGTCTGCTGGTCGCAACTGCCCTCTTCCGCCAGCACCACCAGGATCGCATATTGCACCGCCGACAGCCCCGTATCGACACACTGGTTCCAGCATGACGTCGAGCGCTGTCCGGCGCGCCGCACCAGGTGCATCAATGAACTGTCTCCATGTGGCCACAAGGGCGCGGCGAGGGTGGCGGACGGATTTTGTGACATGGCCTGGCTTGACTCCTGAAAACAACAGGTTTATAGTTCGAACACGAACAGTTTAAACACGAACTATTTTTAAAATATCTGAACAAGGAAACCGCATGAAGCTTGTTGTCGGCATGACTGGCGCTACCGGCGCTGCAATTGGCGTCCGCGTTCTTTCTGCCCTGAAAGACCTCGGGGTCGAAACCCATCTGGTGATCTCCAAATGGGCACGGGCAACGATACAACTGGAAACGCCGTACAGTGTACAGGAGGTGGCCGCCCTCGCCTCCAGGACTTACAGCGAACGCGACCAGGCCGCCGCGATTTCCAGCGGCTCGTTTCGCGTCGATGGCATGGTCATCGTGCCATGCAGCATGAAAACCCTGGCCGCCATCCGCGGCGGTTACGGCGATGGCCTGATCGCCCGCGCGGCCGACGTCACGCTGAAAGAGCAGCGCAAGCTGGTGCTGGTGCCGCGCGAGTCGCCGCTCAGCGTGATTCACCTGGAAAACATGCTGGCCCTCGCCCGCGCCGGCGTGCTGATGCTGCCGCCCATGCCCGCCTTCTATAACAATCCCGCCAGCGTCGATGACATCATCGACCATACCGTTGCGCGCATTCTCGATCAGTTCGGTCTTGATCATGATCTCGCAAAACGGTGGAATGGCATCCCCCCGTCGTCCGCCACAGCCTGAGGAAACCCTGATGAAATATTACGATGATTTGCGCAGTTATATCGATGCACTGGACGCCATGGGCGACATCATGCATGTCCGGCGCGAAGTCGATGGCGATTTCGAGCCCAGCGCCGTGACGCGCCGCAGCTACGAAATCCAGTCACCCGCGCCGCTGTTCCACAAGGTGGCGGGCGTGGCCCCAGGCTTCCGCCTGTTTGGCGCGCCGGCCTCGCTGTCCTCGGTGGCCGGCATGCCGTATGCCCGCGTGGCCATGTCGCTGGGCCTGGCGCCGGCATCGTCGGGCGCCGAGATTATCGAGGCGCTGTCGGCGGCGCGCCACCAGCCCGGTATTCCTCCGGTGCGCGTCTCTTCCGAAAACGCCCTGTGCCACCAGAATATCCTGCGCGGTGACGATGCCAGCCTGGACCGTTTCCCGATTCCGTTTGCGCACGACAAGGATGGCGGCCGCTACGCCAATACCTGGGGCACGCTGATCGTCAGGACCCCCGATGGCAAATGGGTCAACTGGTCGATCGCGCGCGTGATGAAGGTGGACGGCAAGCGCATGGTGGGACTGATGGTGCCGAGCCAGCATATCGGCCAGATCTGGGCCGAATGGGTCAAGCTGGGCCAGCCGATGCCGTATGCACTGGTGCAAGGCCCGGCGCCGGCCATCTCGTGTGTGTCGGGCATCCCGATTCCCGCCCACGCCGACGAGGCCGACTATATCGGCACGCTGGCCGGCGCGCCGGTCGCCGTGGTCAAGGCGGTCAGCATCGACCTCGACGTGCCGGCCACGGCCGAGATCGTGATCGAAGGCCATGTGTCAATCAGCCGCGATTGCCAGGAAGGCCCGTATGGCGAGTACGGCGGCTACCTGGGCTCGGGCTCTTCCGCCCAGCCCACCTTTCATGTCGAGGCCATCACGCACCGCGACGATCCGATCTGGCCGATGTCGATCACGGGCCGGCCGACGGAAGAGTCGCACACGCTGTGGGCGATGGGCCTGGCGGCCGATGCCCTGACGCATCTGCGCGACGCTGGTATCCCGGTGAAGACCACCTGGATCCCCGAGGACTCGACCGTGCACTGGCTGCTGGTGGTGATGCCGCAAAACTGGCGCGATCTGCTGCCCGGCATGTCCAGCGAGGCCCTGGCCCAGCGCATCGGCGAAGTGCTGTTCGCCACCGACGCCATGGTGTTCATCCCGAAAGTGTATGTGGTCGACGATGATTTCGACCCGACCAATCTGCGCGAAGTGGTATGGGTGCTGTCGACCCGCGTGCATCCGGTGGGCCGCCGCGCCATCTTCGACGAACAGCGCGTGATCCGCCTGCCGCAATGCTATGAGGAGGAAGAGTATGTGCAGGGCAAGGGAGCCAAGGTCGTGTTCGACACCTTGCAGACCACGCGCCACCTGCATGCCTCGTTCGAGCAGGGTTATCCGGCTGACGTGCGCCAGCGGGTACTCGATAACTGGTAGGCGCTACAGCCACCCTTCCCGCTTCAGCCGCCGGTGCAGGAAATAACAGCCGGCCACAATCACCACCATCACGGCCGGATAGCCGCCACGCCATTTCAGCTCGGGCATGAACTCGAAGTTCATGCCGTACAGGCTGAACACCATGGTCGGCACGGCCAGGATGCCGGCCCAGGCGGCCAGGCGCTTGACCACCTCGTTCTGGCGGATCGAGATCTGGCCCAGCGCCACCTGCATGGCGGCGTTGACCATTTCGCGCATCTGGTTGGCTGTGTGCGTCACGCGTTTCACGTGATCGAGGATGTCGCGGTAATAGATGCGGTTTTCCTTGGGCACGATATCGCCATGGAAGCGGATCAGCTGGGTGCAGATTTCATGCAGCGGGTTGACGGCCGCATCCAGCTTCAGCAATTCCGTCTTCAGCTGGTAAAAATCCTGCAGCTTGTCTTCGTTCAGGCTGGGCTTGAACAGCTGGGTTTCATATTGCTGGAACTTGGCCTGCAGCATGTCGATGCAGGGCTGGTACTGGTCGACGATAAAATCGATGATGGAATACAGCACATAGCCGGGGCCGCTGGCCAGTTTCTCGGGCACGGTTTCCTTGCGCTCGCGCAGCTTGGCGTAACCGGCCGAGGGGCCATGGCGCACGGTGATGATAAAGCGGCAGCCGAGAAACACGTGGGTTTCGCCGTAGACGATGGCCTGGCCGTCGAGGCTGGCCGTGTGCAGCACCATGAACAGGGTGTCGCCATATTCTTCCAGCTTGGGCCGCTCGTGCGCGCCCTCGGCATCCTCGACCGCCAGCTCGTGCAGGCCGAAAGCGGCTTGCAGCGCGCGCATGGCGGCGCTGTCGGGCCCGGCCAGGCCGATCCAGACGAAACAATCGGGGTCGCCAAGGAATTCGCCCACCTTGTCGATCTCGAAGTGCGCCATTTTTTTGCCGTGGCGATAGGCTTCGCAATTGACGACGGCGGCGTGTTGACTCAGGTCCATACGATGATTCCAGGTGTAGAGGCATGCAGCTTAACGCAGGCGGGGTAATGATTCTGTTAAGCATTGCACAGCCGAATGATGCTTGCGGGCATAGTATGAAGCATACTCACTAAAAAGGATCGCACCGTGCCCAGATTGCCCGCCCCCGAAGAGCGCCGCCAGGTATTACTGGACCGGCGCGATGAGAAAATGGCGCGCTCGCCCCATGCTTATGTACGCGGCAATACCGCACAGTATTACGAATGGCTGCAAGCCCAGCCCGGCCACAGTCTGCCGGAAGGGCCGCCGATCTGGATCTGCGGCGACTGCCATATGGGCAACCTGGGCCCACTGGCCAGTGCGGACGGCAGCGTGCAACTGCAGATCCGCGACTTCGACCAGAGCGTGATCGGCAATCCCGCGCACGACCTGGTGCGCCTGGCGCTGTCGCTGGCAGTGGCCGCGCGCGGCTCCTCGCTGCCCGGCGTGGTAACGGCCAGCATGCTGCAACACCTGCTCAAGGGCTATGCGTTCGCCTTTTTACCAGCCGAACTGCAGGGCACCCTGCCCCGCCCCGCCGCCGTCAGCATGGCCTTGCGCGGCGCCGAGCAGCGCTCGTGGAAGGAACTGGCGGAAGAGCGCTTCCTGGAAACGCGTCCCATCATCCCCATGGGGCGCAACTTCTGGCCGATTTCAAAGAAAGAAAAGAAAGCCATCCGCGAGCTGTGCGAGTCCTCCGCCCTGCGCGCGCTGGTGACGCGGCTGAAATCACGCCATAAAAAAGTCAAGCTGGAAGTGATCGACGCGGCTTACTGGGTCAAGGGCTGCAGTTCGCTGGGATTTTTGCGCTACGCCGTGCTGCTGGGTATCGGCGACGGCGAATACTGCCTGATCGATATCAAGGAAGCGGTGCAGGCCACCTCCGTGCGCTACGCGGATTCCAGCATGCCGCGCGATAACGCCAAGCGCGTGGTGACGGGTGCGCGCCATCTGTCGCCGGCGCTGGGCGAACGCACCATGCCGCAGCGCTTTCTGGGCCGCGGCATTTTCGTGCGCGAGCTGCTGCCGCAAGATCTGAAACTGGAAATCGACGAACTGAGCGTGGAAGACGCGGCCAGCACCGCCAGTTACCTGGCGTATGTGGTGGGCTGCGCGCATGCGCGGCAGATGGACTGGGCCACCGGCATGCACTGGGTGCGGCAACTGCAGGAAGGCCGCGAGGACGGCAGCGCGATTCCGTCGTGGCTGTGGAACAGCGTGCTGCAGCTGATCGCCCACCACGAAACAGGCTACCTCGAACATTGCCGTAACTATGCGTTGCGGCAACAGGCGCATTGAGGTCAATAACGGTAGTTCAGGCTCAGCATCACATTGCGCGGATCGCCATAGCTGACGCGGCGGCCGGTGCTGATGCCGTAGTAGCTGCGGTCGCCCACGTTATTCACGTTCAGCGACAGCGCCAGTTTATCCGACACCTGGTAGCGCGCCATGGCGTCGATCACCGTGTAGGCGCCTTGATGCACGGTGGTAAAGCCGTCACCGACGACGGCCCAGGTGCTTTGCCAGGTCTTCGCCTGCCAGCGGGCGCCGCCGCCGATCGTCAGGCGCGGCATCGGCCGCCAGGTGGTGTACAGGCTGACCTGGTCTTCCGGCGCCAAGGTATTGACCTTGCCGTCCGGGCCGCGCGCGATCTTGTGGGTATAGCCGGCCTGCAACTGCCAGCACGGCGCCAGCTGGCCAGACACTTCCAGCTCCACGCCGCGCGAACGCACGCCGTCGATGGCGCGGTAGGCGTCCAGGCCGGTGACTTTGTTGACCTCGTCGATATACTCGGCCACGTTATCCTGGCGCACTTCGAAGGCGGCGGCGCTGGCGTTCAGGCGGCCGTCCAGGAATACGCCTTTGACGCCCGCTTCAAAGTTCTTGCCCAATTGCGGGTCCAGCGTCTTGTTGTTGACGTCGCGCGCGTCTTGCGGGCTGAAAATATCGCTGTAGCTGGCATACGCCGTCAACGTGGGCGTAAAAGCCCAGGTGACGCCCGCATATGGCGTGAAGATCGACGCTTCGTCGATCTGCGAACTCAGGTTGTCATACGACGACACGCGCCCACCGAGGATCAGGTGCATATTGAGCGGCAGCGAAAAGCGGCCGGTGGCGTAGAGCGATTTCTGGCGTATCACCTCGCGGCTTTTTTCCAGTGCCCAGATGGGTTCCGGCACGTCGCCGCGGTAGGTATGAATATTGGGGACCGGAATGGAGTAATACGGGCTGTACAGATTGTCGGACTGCTTGCGGTAGGCGTTGGCGCCCACCACCAGCTGATGCTGGCGGCCAAAAGCGGCAAACGGGCCGCTGGCGTACAGATCGACGCCATTGCTGGTGGCGTCGCTGTTGAACTGGCGCGCCGTGACCCTGGTGCCCGCACCGCTGGCGTCGGGGAAACGGTCGACATAGGCGACCGGCGCATACAGTCTGTTGGCCTGGTGGATCAGGCGCAGATTGGCCATCCAGCCACTGTCAAAAGTGTGTTCCAGCGAAGCAAAAACAGACTTGGCTTCCGTCTGCTGCGTGCTCCAGCTCGGCGCGCCATTGAAGGAACGCGACATGAAGAAGCGCTGGCCGGTCGCGTCGAACAGCGGCGCGCCGCCCCAGTCGCTGTATTTCGGCACCGTGTGCTGGTAGTCCGCGCCGACGGTCAGCAAGGTGCGCGGCGACAGGTCCGCTTCCACGGTGCCGTAGGCCAGTTCCGAGCGGCGCTGGTAGCGGTCGACAAACGAGTGCTTGTCCTGGTAGGACGCCACGGCGCGCGCACGCACGCTGCCGCTGTCATTGAGCGGACCGCCGACGTCGGCCATGCCGCGATAGTTGTCCCATGACCCGGCCGACAGGTCGGCCAGCGCGCGCAGCTCGCGCGTGGGCTTCTTGCGGATCAGGTTGACGGTGGCGCCCGGCGTGCCCGCCCCGCTCATCAGGGCATTCGCGCCTTTCAGCACCTCGACACGGTCATACAGGTCCATGTTCGCCAGCGATTCGCCCAGGTTCAGCGAGGCGTCGCGCGTCCACGGCAGGCCGTCATAGCTGAAATTGTCGAGCGAAAAGCCACGCGCATAATAAATCGTGCGTTCGCTGTCGATATGCTGCACGTACACGCCCGGCGTGTGCTGCAGCACCTCGCTCAGCTGCACCATGCCGAAATCGTCCATGTGCTGGCGCGTGACCACGCTGACGGCGTGCGGCGTGTCGCGCGGCGCCAGCACCAGGCGGTTGGCGGTGCTGATGGCGCCGGTGGTGTACGAGCCCGTGTCTTCCGTCACCTGGCCCAGGTAATTGGTGGTGATGATTACTTCCGGCATCACGGCCGCTTCCTGCGTGGCGCCGGCCTGTGGCGTACCTTGCGTGACGGTATAAACGCCGCTATCGGTTTTCAGCAAGGACAGCGAGGTGCCCTGCAGCGCGCGGCGCATGGCCTGTTCGGCCGTCAGCTCGCCCTGCACCGCTGGTGCGTTGACGCCGCGCGCCAGGTCGGCGGCAATCGAAATGCGCGCGCCGGCCTGGCTGGCGATCGCGATCAGGCTGGCGTTCAGGGGCTGGGCCGGCACATCGTAGCGGTGGGTGGCGGCGGCTTGGATGGCGGTTGGTGCCGCGGTTTGTGCGGTGGCGCCTGCGGCGCAGGACAACAACATTACAGCCAGGGAGATCTGGCGCATCGACAATGGTGGCATGCTGGACTCGGAAAGGGGTGAATGAAAGTGCTGCTTCACCTGGTATGAGTCGCGGCGCGTGAAAAGTGACAGTGTGCGGGTAAAAATATTGTTCAAGCCGCCTTGATGGTGATGCCGGCCCACACCCCTGCCGGCCCCAGCCGCAGTTCGATCGGCAGGGTTTCGGCCAGCGCCAGCAAGGTCGCATCGCTGTCGTCAAGCGAGTAATTGCCCGACACGCGCAGCTGCGCCGCCTGCGCCGTGATGTCGATATAACCGTGGCGATACGGCCGCAGCGCCGCCACCAGCTCGCCCAGCGGCTGGTCGACGGCCACCAGCATGCCCTGTTCCCACGCTGCGGCCTGCATGGCCAGCATGCCGGGCAGCAAGCGCGACTGCCGGCCATCGAACCAGGCCGCCTGGCCCTGGCGCAACACACGTGCCGCGCCGCCCTCGGCGGTGACGATCTCCAGGCCGCCCTGCAAGGCCAGCGCCACCGTGCCCGCTTCCTCGCGCCGCAGCATCAGCCGGCGCCCCAACGCACGCACCGTGCCGTGAGGACTGTTCAACACGAATGGCGCGCCAGCTTGCGGCGCGCTTGTCAGCAGCAGCTGGCCCTGGCGCAGACGGAGATTCCGGCGCGCCGAGCCGATGTCGATATCGGCCGACGAGCGCGCGTCGAGCACCAGCTCGCTACCGTCCAGCAAGGTAAACCGGCCGCGCGTGGCGGTCGCCGTATGCAGGTCGGCCGGCCAGTCCGGCACGAAAGGGCTGCCGCGCAGCAGCCAGGTGCTGCCTGCGGCCATGCCCGCCAGGCACAGGGCGCCACGCAGGAACTGGCGGCGCTGGCCCTGCCGGCTTGCCGCGCGGGCCAGCGTCTGCTCGACGGCCTGCGCCCCGCCCGCCGTATCGAGCTGACCGAAACTGTGATCGACCGCCTGGCCCAGCCGCTGCCACGCCGACTGGTGGCGCGCATCGGCCGCCAGCCAGCACGCAAAGTCGCGCTGCTGGACCGCGCTGGTGTCGCCCGAGCGCAGTTCCACCAGCCAGTGGATGGCTTGCTCCTGGATCGTCATGGATTGCCCGCAACCGCCAGGCAGCAGCGCAAGCCCTGCGCCATATACTGGCGCACCATGCTGGCGGACACGCCGATTTTTTCGGCAATCTCGGCATAGGTCAGGCCGTCGAGCTGGCTCATCAGGAATGCCGCGCGCGCCTTGGGCGACAGGGTATCGAGCGCGCGCGACAGCCGCTCCAGCGATTCGAACAGCACGGCGCGCTCCTCCGGTGACGGCTGGACGGCATCCGGCAGCTGTGCCAGGGTATCGAGATACGCTTGCTCGATATCGCGCCGCCGCCATTGCTGCAGCAGGATGCTTTTCGCCACCGTGGTCAGATAGGCGCGCGGTTCGCGTATCGCCGCCAGGCTGCCCGCATGCAGGATGCGCAAAAAGGTCTCGGACGCCACATCCTCCGCCTCGGCCCGGTTGCGCAGCCGCGCCAGCAGGCGCTGCAGCAGCCAGCCCTGATGGCCGGTAAACAGGCTGGCGGCCAGCGCATGATCGTTCTGAGGCAGGGGCAAGGCAGACAAGGGAACATCCGGCGGCGTCAATGGTAATGATTCTCATTATATTGCAGGATAGTGCGAATGTCCCAGCATTTCAGGCAACAAATCAGAATGCCCATGCCAATGAAGTAACTACGCCTGAACTCTCGTCAAGTCATACAGCAACCATCAGATAAAAGCACTGACATTAACGTGAAAACGGGTGGCGAGCGCCTTGGCCAAGCGTTTGCTGATCTCGCGGCGGCCTGCAAGGATGTCACTGATCAATGTCTGGGACGCGATGTCACCCAAGTCCTTTTGCCTGAGATTGTTTGCCTCCAGCAAGTGGCGCAACACTTCGCGCGGCGGTGCCGATGCAATGTCAACGTGCTCGTCTTCCCAGCGCGAGATCATATCCAATACGATCTCGAACAGCGAATACAGGGGATGCAACTCATCGTCGCCGACGTCATCGGCCAGCCGGTTAGCCAACTCCTGGACAGACATGAAGTCAGCGTTATCCCGGATTGGGCGTAGACCGGTGCAATCCTGAAATGTCGTCCATGCCCTTGTCAACTCGGGCATGGTGCTCAACTGGTTATGGATATTCATTTTCCTCGGTTTTGTCTAGTCCACTTATCGTACTCGGCGTGAGTGTATATCGCGCGGATGAACAGCCGCTGCTTGTCGTAGTGGATCACCGTCACGATGCGGTAAGCATTCCCACCAACATCAAAAATGGTGTACTTCGCAGGCACATAATCAGCCGTATTAAATGTCGACTTCAGCTCAGTAAAATTATTGGCGCCGCAAGCTTCCATGACCTTGTACCAAGCGCTCAACCTATCCTTGGCTTCGGGATGCTTCTCAGAAAATGCCGCCAACGCTGCTTTGGAGGTAATCCACATGGAATACCCTTTCCTAAAAAATGTTGTTTATTTAATTTCATTTTTTCTCCTAGGAAAAGACTTATTGAATTTGTGTCAGTGTTAGCAGTCGTGTCAGTGATAGTGGATGTCTTACTTTTCCTGCGTGCAGTATATCGCATTTTGAGAACTTCGCAAAAAGTAATTCACTATGAAACGCTGATGTATTCATCGTTACTGAACGATCACCAGCGAAAAGCAATAATGATTTTTCAACAAATATAATTTCTTTGATGTAATGATTGCGTCACACTGGGCTGCTACGCTTGCGTTCATCAGCAATCCGTCAGCAGTCAACCGAAAAGCGTTACCCACAACATGAAATTCATCCAGTTGAAAACCGGACCCCGGGTCCTGATCTCGTTTGCCATGGTGTTGTTCGTCATGGCCTGCATTACCGGCATCGCCTTGTGGCGGCTGCATGCGGCCAATGACAATACCGACTACCTGGTCAAGGACAAGCTGGCCAAGCAGCAGCTCGCTTCCGAACTGCTGGGCACGGCCAAGCTCAATGGCAATAACGCCATGTCGATCGCCAAGAGCGACAGCCTGGAAACGGGCGAATATTTCCAGGCGCAGCTGACACTGGGCGACAAGGCCGTCGAGCGCCTGATGGCACAAATGAACGCCCTGCCCAGGAACGGCACCGAGGCGGCGCTGTTTGACGAGGTCGCCAAGGGCCAGAAAGCCTATCTTGCCGTGCGCAAGGAAGTGTTTGCCTTCAAGGACCAGGGCCGTACCCAGGAAGTCGAGCAATTGACCGGCACGACCATGAAAACCACGTTCGGCGTCTATGCCGCGGCACTGTCCAAGCTGCTGGACTACCAGACCAGGGAAGCCAACGCACTGGCGGCCGCCTCGGCCAGCCAGTACAACAGCAGCGTGGCCACCCTGCTGGCATTTGGCGCGCTGGCGCTGATCACGGGCGCCGCGCTGGCGTGGGCGATCACGCGCAGCATCGTGGTGCCGCTGCAGCATGCCGTCAATATCGCCGAGCGCGTCGCCAGGGGCGATCTGCGCCATGTCGAGGTGCAAGAACGCAGCGATGAAGTGGGCCAGTTGCTCAATGCCTTGCACAATATGACGGTGCGCCTGGGCGAAACCGTCAAGCTGGTGCATGACGGCGCCGTCACCATCGACACCGCCTCGCGCGAACTGTCGACCGGCAACCTGGACCTGTCGCGCCGCACCGAGCACCAGGCGGGCGCGCTGCAGGAAACTGCCTCGTCGATGGAAGAGCTGACCGCCGCCGTGAAAGGCAATACCAGCAATGCGCGCCAGGCCAACGAACTGGTGCTGTCAGCCTCGCAGGTGGCAAAAAAAGGTGGCACGGTGGTCGATGACGTGGTCGACACCATGGATGCGATCAGCGCGGCGGCGAAAAAGATCGTCGACATTATCGGCGTGATCGACGGTATCGCGTTTCAAACCAATATCCTGGCGCTGAACGCCGCCGTCGAAGCGGCACGGGCCGGTGAGCAAGGGCGCGGTTTTGCGGTGGTGGCCGGCGAAGTGCGCAACCTGGCGCAGCGTTCGGCCACGGCGGCGCGCGAGATCAAGCAGCTGATCAATGCCTCGGTCGACAAGATTGAGACGGGCAGCGTGCTGGCCCATGCGGCCGGCGACACCATGGCCGAGATCGTGGCCAGCGTGGAGCGCGTGACCGGCATCATGGCGCAGATCGCCTCGGCCAGCGCCGAGCAGGAATCGGGCATCGGTGAAATCAATGCCGCCATCACCGATATCGACAATGTCACCCAGCAAAATGCGGCCCTGGTCGAAGAAGCGGCCGCGTCCGCCGAGTCGGTGCATAGCGAAGCGACCACCCTGCTGCGCGTGGTGGGCTTCTTTACGGTCGACGATGCGGTGGTGATGGCGGCGGAGGAAGCGCAGCCTGCGCCCGGCGCGGCGCGGCCGGCACGCCGCAAGCCGGCAACGCTGAGCTTGCCGGCCGGCGGCGCACCGGCGCTGGGTTGACGCCGGACTGCTTGCCTTAAGCGACTGCCGGCAGCTTGTCCAGCAATTTATCCAGGGTGATCGGATACTCGCGCACCCTGGCCCCCGTGGCGTTGTAGATGGCATTGGCGATCGCCGCCGCCACGCCGCAAATACCCAGCTCCCCCACGCCCTTGGCCTTCATCGGTGACGACATGGGGTCGGTTTCTTCCAGGAAGATCACTTCCTGGTGCGGAATGTCGGCGTGCACCGGCACTTCATAGCCGGCCAGGTCGTGGTTCACGAAGAAGCCGCCGCGCTGGTCGACCACCAGCTCTTCCATCAGGGCCGCACCGGCGCCCATGGTCATGGCGCCGATCACCTGGCTGCGCGCCGATTTCGGATTCAGGATGCGGCCCGCCGCGCACACCGCCAGCATGCGGCGCACGCGCACTTCACCCGTGTAGCTGTCCACCCCCACTTCGACAAAATGCGCACCGAAGGTCGATTGCTGGAATTTCTTGTCCAGGTCGCCGTATTCCATATGGTCTTCGGCCACCAGCTCGCCATCCTTGGCCGCCTGCGCGATCGGCACATTGCGGTCGCCCGCGCTGACCTGGCCGTCTGAAAAACGCGCCTCGCCGGCATCCATCTGCAGCTTGCCGGCAATGGCCTGGCGCAATTTCACGCAGGCGGCGTACACGCCGGCGGTGGAACTGTTGCCGCCCCACTGGCCGCCGGAACCGGCCGAGACGGGAAAGTCCGAGTCGCCCAGTTTCACCACGATCTTGTCGAGCTCGACGCCGAGCATTTCGGCGGCCGTCTGCGCGATGATGGTGTAGCTGCCGGTACCGATATCGGTCATGTCGGTTTCCACCGTCACCACGCCCTGGGCGTTCAGGCGTACCCGGGCGGCGGACTTCATCACCATATTGTTGCGGAAAGCGGCCGCCACGCCCATGCCGACCAGCCAGCGGCCGTCGCGTTTGCTGCCCGGCGTGGCGCTGCGGTCCTTCCAGCCGAATTCCACCGCACCGGTGCGCATGCAATCGATCAAACGGCGCTGCGAGAATGGCCGGCTCGGCTTTTCCGGGTCGACCTTGGTGTCGTTCAGAATACGGAAGGCGATCGGGTCCATCTTGAGTTTTTCGGCCAGCTCGTCCATGGCGATTTCCAGCGCCATCAGGCCTGGCGCTTCACCGGGCGCGCGCATGGCGTTGCCTTCGGGCAGGTCCAGCACGGCCAGGCGCATGGCCGTCATGCGGTTGGCGCCCGCATACAGCAGCCTGGTCTGCATCACGGCGGTTTCCGGCTTGCCGCCTTCCAGGTCGCCCGACCACGATTCATGGCCGATGGCCGTGATCTTGCCGGCGCGCGTGGCGCCGATCCGCAGGCGCTGGATGGTGGCGGGACGGTGGGTAGTGTTGTTCATCATCTGCGGGCGCGCCAGCGCCACCTTGACCGGGCGCTGCGCGGCGCGCGCGCCGAGTGCGGCCAGCACGGCTTCGGAACGCACGAACAGCTTGCCGCCGAAGCCGCCGCCGATATACGGCGAGACGATGCGCACCTTGTCCTTGGCAATGCCCAGGTTCAAGGCCACGTCGCCCTTGCCCCAGTCTATCATCTGGTTCGAGGTCCAGATGGTCAGCTGGTCGCCCTTCCAGGAAGCAATGGAGGCATGCGGTTCCATCATGGCGTGCGACTGGTCCGGCGTCGTATAGACCGCATCGACACGTACGGGTGCGGCCGCAAAGGCGCCGGCAAAGTCGCCCACCTTGCTGTCGGGCTTGTCTTCCTTGGGCTTGGTGGCCGAACTTTTCGCCGCCGCCAGGTCGTACTTGCCCTTGCTCCCGATATATTTCACGGCGATCAGCTGCGCGGCGGCACGGGCCTGTTCGAAGGTTTCCGCCACCACCAGCGCAATCGCCTGGTGGTAATGCTGAATCTCGGGGCCGCCCAGCAGTTTGGCGGTGTTCATTTTTCCCTTGCCCAGCTTGCCGGCGTTGTCGGCCGTGACGACCGCCAGCACGCCTGGTGCGCGCAGCGCGGCGCTGGTATCCATCGAGGCGATACGCCCCTTGGCGATCGCCGCACCGAGCACCACGCCGTAGGCGGCGTTCGGCGCCGCTTCGTGCTGTTCATAGGCATACGGCGCGGTGCCGGTGGTTTTCAGGGGGCCATCGATGCGGTCGGTGGCGCGGCCGATATAGCGCAGCTTGTCGATGGGATTGGTGGTGGCGGGCGTGGTGAATTTCATGATGTCACTTTCTGCGCAGTATCGCGCGCTTGCGTCGGCACTCCATTGAGCACGCCAGCCAGGGTGCGCCGCACCAGGGTGGCCTTGAAGGCGTTTTCTTCGGTCGGTTTCGCGTTCGCCAGCAACAGTTTGCTGACGGCGGCGGCGCCCTGCCCCATCGCCTGGTCCGCCTGTGGCAAGCGCCATGGCTGCGGCGCAACACCGCCCAGCGCTACGCGGCCCGCGCCGTCCGGCATGATGACGGCGGCCACCGACACCAGCGCAAACGCATACGAGGCGCGGTCGCGCACCTTGGTGTAGACATGCGTGCCACCGAGCGGTTTCGGCAGGGTAACGGCGGTGATCAGCTCGCCCGGCTGCAAGGCCGTTTCGATCTGCGGCGTATTGCCCGGCAAGCGGTAGAAGTCGGCGATCGGGATGGTGCGCGTGGCGCCGTCGGGGCGCACGGTTTCGATGCCGGCGTCCAGCAAACGCATCGCCACCGCCATGTCGGATGGATGGGTGGCGATGCAGGCGTCGCTGCCGCCGACAATCGCCAGCTGGCGGCTGAAACCGGCAATCGCCGGGCAGCCGCTGCCGGGGTTGCGCTTGTTGCAGGCCTGGTTGGTGTCATAGAAATACGGGCAGCGCGTGCGCTGCAGCAGGTTGCCGGCGGTGGTGGCCTTGTTGCGCAGCTGGGCAGAAGCACCGGCCAGCAAGGCGCGCGACAGCACGCCGTAGTGGCGCCGTACTTTGTCATCGGCGGCCAGCGCCGTGTTGCGCACGAGGGCGCCGATGCGCAGGCCGCCGTCTTGCGTGGCGCCGATCTGGTCCAGGCCCAGGCCATTGACGTCGATCAGATGCGGCGGCGCTTCGATCTCGAGCTTCATCAGGTCGAGCAGATTGGTGCCGCCGGCAATGAATTTGGCGCCCGGGGTGCGCAGCGAGGCGGCGGCCGCTTCGGCCGGCGTGGTGGCGCGCTGGTAGCTGAAGACCTTCATGCCGGCCTCCCTGCGACGTCGGTGATCGCGTCGACGATATTCGAGTATGCGCCACAGCGGCAGATATTGCCGCTCATGCGTTCGCGCAATTCCTCGGGCGTGACTTCCGGTTTCGCGTTCAAATCCGCGCTGACATGGCTGGGGATGCCGCGCCGGATTTCGCCGAGCGCCGCCACCGCCGAACAGATCTGGCCCGGGGTACAGTAGCCGCACTGATAGCCATCGTGGCTGATGAAGGCGGCCTGCATCGGGTGCAGCTTGCCCGGCGTGCCCAGTCCTTCGATGGTGGTGATGCTCGATCCTTCGTGCATCACCGCCAGGCTGAGGCAGGAGTTGATGCGCTGGCCGTCGACGATCACGGTGCAGGCGCCGCACTGGCCATGGTCGCAGCCCTTCTTGGTGCCCGTCAGGTGCAGGTGTTCGCGCAAGGCGTCGAGCAAGGTGGTGCGCGTGTCGAGCTCCAGCGCATGGGCCTTGCCGTTGATTTCAAATTGCACGCCGGCCATCACCGGTGGCGCCGATGGTGCGCCGGTGGCGCCAGCCGCCGTGTTGGCCGCCTGCGCCGCCGCCATGCCGGGCATGGCCGCCGCAGTGGCCGACAAGGCCCCCGCAATCAGGACATCGCGCCGGCCCGAATTAATATCGCTCATCTTGTTGTTGACCTTGTCCATCCTTGCGTCCTCCTGGCTGATTGTGTAGCGCATTGCTACTGGCTGGGTGGGCGCATGCCGGCCCAATATTCAGTGTAAGGCGCGGAGGAAAGAAGGTCTGTACGCAAACGTACATTATTGAACGCGGACAGGCTGGAACCCGGCCATATCGGCTACACTGGTGCACCTTCTTTTTCAGCGTCACCCATGATCGAAAAGAATCTCCCCGAACTGGTCATGCTCAAGCGCCTGATCGATGAAGGCGGCCGCCACCTGGAAGTGGCCGCACCGTGCAGCATCCCCATCGATGGCCGCGACTTTCCCGTGTATACGATTGCGCTGGGCAACCCCAGCCCCGACGTGCCCGTGCTGGGATTCTTTGGCGGCATCCATGGGCTGGAACGCATCGGCACGCAAGTCATTCTCGCCTTCTTGCAAAGCATATTGGCACGTCTGCAATGGGACAGCACCCTGCACCAGCA
Organism: Janthinobacterium sp. PSPC3-1; assembly: GCF_049896105.1. Lineage (NCBI taxonomy): Bacteria > Pseudomonadati > Pseudomonadota > Betaproteobacteria > Burkholderiales > Oxalobacteraceae > Janthinobacterium > Janthinobacterium sp. PSPC3-1. The sequence goes on from NZ_JAFCTQ010000005.1 coordinate 23,757, forward strand.
GCTCGAATCGATGCGCCTGGTGTTCATGCCGCTGGTCAATCCGGGCGGCATGTGGCAAGGCACGCGCTGCAATCCGCAGGGCGTGGACCTGATGCGCAATGCGCCGCTATCGGCCAGCGAACCGGTGCCCTTCCTGCTGGGCGGCCAGCGCTACAGCAACAAGCTGCCCTGGTACCGGGGCCGGCAAGGCGCACCGATGCAAGTGGAAAGCCAGGCCGTGTGCGACCTGGTCGAGCGCGAACTGCTGTCGCGCCAGTTCAGCATCGCCCTCGATTGCCATTCGGGTTTCGGCCTGCGCGACCGCATCTGGTTTCCGCATGCCCACACGGCCACGCCGATCGCCCACCTGGCCGATATCGGCGCGCTGGAAGAACTGTACAGCCGCACCTATCCCAATCACAACTATGTGTTCGAGCCGCAAAGCCGGCAATACCGCACCCATGGCGACCTGTGGGATTATCTGTACCTGCAAGGCACTAGCGACAGTGAACGCGTGTTCCTGCCGCTGACCCTGGAAATGGGTTCCTGGCTATGGGTCAAGAAAAACCCGCGCCAGCTGTTCAACCGCGCCGGCATCTTCAACCCGACCGCCGCCCACCGCCTGCAGCGCGTGCTGCGCGGCCACCTGGTGTGGTTCGACTTCCTGATGCGCGCCACCAACAGCCACGGCCGCTGGATGCCGGAAGGACTGGCCCGCAAGGCCCATCGCCGGCGCGCGCTGGCGCAATGGTACGAATCGTGAACGGTGACACGTGGATCTTGCTGCGCGGGCTGATGCGCGAGCAGCGCCACTGGGGGGCGTTTCCCGCCACGCTGGCCGCCGCGCTGCCCGATGCGCGGATTATTACCCCCGACCTGCCCGGCAATGGCGAACGTCATCTGCTGGACAGCGCCACGCGCGTGACCGATATAGTCGAATTCTGCCGCCAGGATTTATTGGCGCGCGGCTTGACACCACCTTATCGATTGCTGGCCCTGTCGCTGGGCGGCATGGTGGCTGTCGAGTGGGCTGGCAAGTATCCGCAGGAAATCGCCTCGTGCGTACTGATCAATACCAGCATGCGCCCGTACAGCCCGTTCTACCGCCGCTTGCGCTGGCAAAATTATCCGGCCCTGTTGCGGCAGCTGCTGCTGGGCGACCAGGCCAGCCAGGAGGCGCTGATTTTAAGACTGACCAGTTTCAGATATGGCGCCGACAATGCGGCGCTGGTGGATCAATGGCTAGCGTACCAGCGGCAATATCCGGTCAGCCGGCGCAATGCGCTGCGCCAGCTGCTGTCGGCGGCACGCTTCCGCGCACCGGCGATCCGGCCGGCCATACCGCTGCTGGTACTGGCCGGCAGCCGCGACCGGCTGGTCGATCCCGGCTGTTCACGCCGGCTGGCGCGAGCGTGGCAAACGGCTTGTGAAAACCATCCCGATGCGGGCCACGACCTGCCGCTCGACCAGCCGGACTGGGTGGCGCAGACGGTGGCGCAATGGCTGGGCGGAGCGGATCGAAAAACCTGATAAAACGTCTTGCCCGGGCCTTCAAGCCAGTGCGCCGCTTTCGGCTGCGTGCTGGACCGAAAACGCGCGCGCAGCAATCAGCACCGGCATCAGTTCGCGGCCAAGCGAAGACAGGCGATATTCGACGCGCAGCGGTTTTTCATTGAAGTCGATGCGTTCGATGAGGAGATCGGACACCAGTTCGCGCAATTGCTGGGTCAGCACCTTTTGCGAAATGCCGGGCAGGTCTCGCTTCATTTGCAGCGTGCGCATCGCCTCGTCCGCATACAAACGGAACAGGATCGGCAGCTTCCAGCGGCCCTGGATCATGCGGATCACCCGGCTGACGTGGGCAACGGCGCCGTCCGGACCGAGGCAATTTGCACGATGCTGCGCGGAAGATAGCTCGATGGGTACAAAAAGGTGCGTACTTGTCTTGTTCATCGCCCCACTCTAGCATGCACCTTCCTCACACTGAAAGGAAGGCAGCAGCATGGACTTGCAACTGGACGGAAAAAAGGTACTGGTCACCGGTAGCAGCAAGGGGATCGGCGCTGGCATTGCCAGTAAATTCGCGCTGGAAGGCGCCATCGTCATCGTGCATGGCCGTGACCGCACTCAAGCCGACGAGGTTGCCCATGCCATCGTCGAACATGGCGGGCGCGCCCACGTGGTGCTGGGCGACCTGACGAACGACGATGCCGTGCAAGGCCTGCTCGATGAGGCGTCCCGGCAGGCCGGCATGATCGATATCCTGATCAACAACGCCGGGGGCTCCAGTGCCGTCAAGGAAGACTGGACCGCGACGCAGCCGGCAACCTGGGCTGCGACGTATGACCGCAACGTGCTCGCCGCGCTGCGCGTCACCAGCCGCCTGCTGCCGGCCATGCGCCAGGCCGGATGGGGCCGCATAATCAATATCTCCAGCCTGGCCGCCACGATGCCGCCAGCTGGCGGCCCCGACTACGCGGCGTGCAAGGCGGCGATCAATGCGATGACCGCATCGCTTGCCAAGGCTGTTGCCGCCGAGGGCATTACCGTGAACGCAATTTCCCCGGGCACCATTCACAGCGCCACGCTGGACCGTAAATTCCGTGAAGTCGCAGTCCAGCATGGCCTGGAGATGGACGCACCATGGGCCAGCATTGAACGCACCGTGCTGCCGTTGTTTGCGCAGGTGCCGGTCGGGCGCGTCGGGCAGGTCGACGACATCGCGAATGTAGCGGCCTTTCTTGCGAGCCCGCTGGCCGGCTACATTACCGGCACCAACCTGCGGGTCGATGGTGGCATGTCGCCGGTTTTGTAGGAATGCGAATGCCGCCAGCATACGGTCGCAAATGTCACAGACGAGTGAAACGTCTCGTAACATTTCTTACGGGAACGTCTTATCTGTTAGGACGGAATCACGGTGTAATGGATCCACCACATGGCAACCGTGTTATCAAGGAGAACAAAAATGAAATCGAAAATGATCGTATCGGCCCTTATCGCAATCAGTATCGCCGCCAGCGGCAGCGCCCTGGCCCAGCGTGGCAACGACAATCACGATCGCAACGACCATAATGACCGTAACGACCACGGCCAGCAACATGAGCAGCACGATAGCGATGGCCGTCATGACGATGCGCGCAAGTTCAAGCGCGACGACTCGCGCGGCGGCGGTCCCAAGCACGACCTGCGCCGCGGCCAGCGCCTGAGCCAGGAATACCGTGACAAGCGCTACGTCGTCAACGACTGGAAAGCCCGCCACCTGAACGCGCCGCCACGCGGCCACCAATGGGTGCGCGCCGGCAATGACTATGTGCTGGCCGCGATTGCCACCGGCGTGATTACGCAAATCCTGCTGTCGAATTGATCTTTGTTCGCATCAGCAAAAACCGCGCCTCGAAAGGGGCGCGGTTTTTTTTACACAAGAGTTCCACATCCCGGCCATGGTTTGCCTGCAACATGCGAGCTGTCTCAACCACGCCGCATCGGCGATAATATCAATTCAACCGACCATTCCTCTTCTTATTTATGCGCGACATCATTGCTGGATTTTTACGGTTCCAAAAAGAAGTTTTTCCTGCGCGCCGCGAGTTGTTCAAAACACTGGCAACAGGACAGACGCCCAAGGCCTTGTTCATTTCATGCTCGGACAGCAGGATGGTGCCCGAACTGGTGACGCAGCGCGAGCCGGGCGAGCTTTTCGTGATCCGCAACGCTGGCAACATCGTGCCGTCCTATGGCCCGGAGCCAGGGGGTGTGAGCGCGACGGTCGAATATGCTGTTTCCGCCCTGAATGTTACCGACATCGTTATCTGTGGGCACTCCGATTGTGGCGCAATGAAAGCGATCGCCACCTGCGCTTGCCTGGACCATATGCCTGCGGTGAAGAACTGGCTGCGCCATGCCGATGCGGCACGGATGATCAACGAGTCACTCGACCATCCAACGGAACAGGCGCGGATCGACGGCATGGTACGCGCCAACGTTGTCGCACAGCTCAATAATATCCGCACGCATCCCTCGGTAGCCGTGCGCATCGCGCAAAAACGGCTCAGTCTCCATGGCTGGGTCTACGATATCGAGAATGGTTCCCTGGATGCGCTCGATGAGTCTACAGGAAGTTTCGTCCCACTCGCGGACCACCCGGCATCGCAGTTTTGAGCACGATTGCCAACAAGACAAGCCGGGCATTCCAGCGGTACCGGCAACGATAGCAGGATCAGACCCCAAACAGCCTATACGCCTTGTCCTGCAAGGCAATCGCCACATCCTCCAGGCGTTGCGCCTGCTCCTCACTCATCTGTCCGCCGGCCTGCACAAAGCCGTTGTAGATATCGACAAAGGCGGCCGCCAGCCTCTTCGGCACGGTGTCCTGATCCCGGTAGTGCACGATCAGGAAATCCACCGCCGCCAGCAGCTCGGCAATCTCCGCTTCCGTGACTTCATCCCGGGTCCTGATCCTGACGGGAATGGAATGCGGTCCCAGCAGGCACGCTTCGACGATGGCGATGGCCAGTTCAGGTGTCATGGCCCACTGCTTCAAGGCAGGCGGTGCCGAAACGTCGGCTCGATATTGCGCGCATGCAGCCATTGCACGATATCTTCCAGTGTCGCGTCCTGCAGCAGCAAGCCACCGCTGGACGGCGGCGCCTTGATGACGGGCGCGGAGACAACTACAGGCGCGGCCACCGGCGCCACGCCCGCATGCTGTTGCAGCACGGCCAGGGCCTTGGCGAACTGCGCCAACGTCATGCTGCGCAAGCTTTCCAGGAAACCCAGTTGCGCCGGCAACGGCGGCGGCATGTCCAGGCCCGGTTCGTCGGCAAACGAGGCGCCCATGCCGGGGTGGATAAAGGCCGCCCATTTGCCCGAAGGCTGCAGGCATGGCGGCAGTTCGACCGATTCCAGGAAGGCGGCCGGCGCGGCACTCAGAATATCCGTGCTGGCGGGCAGGAATACGGTACGCAGCAATTGCAGGAACTGCCGCGCCTGCGCCAGCGGCACCGGGGTTTCCAGCGACAGCCACAGGTAAAACGAGGTGCGGCCCGAAATGCTGACGGCGGGCGCCGGCAGGTCCAGCTCATGCTGCAGGGCATTGGCGATCGCGCACAAGTCGCTCCAGTACTTGTCGCCGCCGCCCTTGCCGCCAAATTCCAGCACCAATGCGCGCACCTGGCCGGTCTCGCTGACCAGTTGGGCGGTGACGGCCGGGCCGCCGGACACCTGGCGCGCCAGCACGGCCTGCGTCAGGGGCTGGCCATCCGTGTCCTGCTGGCCGTCGGCCAGGTACAGCCTGGCCAGTTCAGAAATCAATTTGTGCATGCGCGTTTCCATCGTCCATATGCCGCGCCACCGTTGGCAGCGTCGCCGCGATTATAGACCAGCCCTCTTGCCCCCAGGGCGCACCAGCAGGGCCAGCACCAGCAACAAGGCCAGCGCCAGCATGCCGGCCGCACTCGATAGCGCAAAGGTGACGCGGTGGGCCATCAGCGCCACGCCCGTCCTGGCGCCGGCGCCGATGGCGGCCACGGCCACCAGCACCGCCAGGCCCAGCGAATTGCCCAGCTGATGCGCCACATTGACGATGCCGGAGGCGGCGCCCGCATCCGCCTTGGGCACGCCCGCGATGCCGGCCGCCGTCAGCGGGCTCAGGGCCATGCCCTGCCCTGCGCCGATCAACACCATGGGCAGCGCGACGCCGAGCCAGTACGGCGTATCGCCGCCGGCCAGGCTCAGCCACGCCATGCCGGCCAGGGTACAGGCCAGGCCGGCGGCCAGCAGCGGGGCATTGCCGAAGCGCCGCGTCAGCGCCGGCACGCGCAGCGCCATGGCAAAGTTCACCAGCGTCATCGGCAAAAAGGCCAGGCCCGTCAGCGACGGCGAAAGATGCAGCACCACCTGCAGGAATTGCGTGCCAAAAAAGAAGAAGCCGATCATGGCGCCCAGGAACAGCACGCGCGCCGCATAGGCAGCCGAGCGCTGGCGGCTGGCAAACAGGCGCAGTGGCATGATGGGCTGGCCCGCATGCTTTTCGATCAGGATAAACGCCGCCAGCAACAGCAGGCCGGCCGCCAGCGAGGCTTGCGTCCAGATATCGCCCCAGCCGGCGCTGGCCGAACGGATCAGGCCGTAGACCAGCGCCGTCATGCCCAGGGTGGAGCTGGCCGCGCCGGCCACGTCGAAGCGGCCCTTGACGGGTTCGCTCTCCCGGATAAAACGGCGCGCCGCCCACAGCATGGCGATACCGATCGGCAGGTTGATAAAAAAGCCCACGCGCCACGACAGCCATTCGGCCAGCACGCCGCCCAGTACCAGCCCGACGCTGGCGGCGATGCCGGCCACCGCGCTGTACAGCGAGATGGCGCGCGTGCGTTCGCGTCCTTCGGCAAAGGTGGTTTGCAGCAAGGCCAGGGTCGACGGCGCCAGGATGGCGGCCCCAAGCCCTTGGACGGCGCGCGCGGCAACCATGGCGGCCGGCGAGCGGGCCAGGCCGATCGCCAGCGAGGCTACTGTAAACAGCGACAGGCCCAGCATCAGCATGCGGCGCCGGCCGAAGGTATCGCCGGCGCGCGCGGCCAGCAGCATGAAGCCGCCAAAGCTCAGGGTATACGCGCTTTGCACCCAGGCCAGGCCGGTGTCGCCGAAGCCCAGGTCATGGCGGATATTGGGCAGGCCCGTCAGCACGATGGACGTGTCGAGCACGATCATCACATAGCTGACCAGGATGATGGCGAGAATGGCGTTCTTGGAAACGGGAGCAGTGGAATTTGTCATGCCTCCACTGTAAACGCTGGCGATTGTAGCGACTAGATGCTAAAGTCCGCATGAACTTATTACGGGAGCTAATCAATGGCCCAGACCAATTACAACGACTTGCTGGCCTTCGTGGCGGTGGCGCGCGAAGGCAGTTTCACGAAGGCAGCAGCCAGGCTGGGCGTGTCGCAGTCGGCGCTGAGCCAGACCATCCGCGCCCTGGAAGCGCGGCTGGACCTGCGTTTGCTGGTGCGCACCACGCGCAGCGTTTCGCCGACGGAAGATGGCGAACACCTGCTGCGCACGGTGGCGCCCCGTTTCGACGAGATCGAATCGGAACTGGCCATGCTCAGCGAACGGCGCAGCAAGCCTGCCGGCACCATCCGCATCAGCGCCGGCGAGCACTCGGCGCTGACGGTGCTGCAACCGGCGATCGCGCGCCTGCTGCCGCAGTATCCCGACATTAACGTGGAAGTGGTGGTGGACAACGGCATGACCGATATCGTCGCCAACCGTTTCGACGCCGGCGTGCGCCTGGGCGAGCAAGTGGCCAAGGACATGATCGCGGTGCCCATCAGCGGCGACTTTCGCATGGCCATCGTTGCCGCGCCCTCCTATTTCGCCAGCCGCCCCAAGCCGGCCACGCCGCAGGAGCTGACCTTGCATAACTGCATCAACATGCGCCTGCCCACGCATGGCGGCCTGTTCGTGTGGGAGTTCGCGAAAGACGGCAAGGAAATCAATGTGCGGGTCGAAGGACAATTGGTCTACAACAACCTGGCCGTGCGCCTGCAGGCGGCCTTGGGCGGACTGGGCCTGGCCTGCATGCCGGAGGATGTGGCCGCGCCCCATGTGGCGGCCGGCACCTTGTTGCGCGTGCTGGAAGACTGGTGCCCGCCGTATGCCGGCTACAAGCTGTACTACCCGAGCCGGCGCCATCCGACGCCGGCGTTTACGCTGATGGTCGAGGCCTTGCGCTATCCTGCCAAGCCGAGCTGACCCTTCGGCTTTTCGGCCTTGCCCTGCATCGCCATGATGGTCTGCTGCATCAGCGCGCACAGCGTTTCACGCCCGTCGCGCACGGCAAACACTTCGGCCTGGGTGACGATCAGGGTGCGCCCGGGCCGCACCACCTTGCCGCGCGCAATCAGCAGGTCGCCATCGGCCGGCGCCAGCAGGTTCATCTTGTATTCCACCGTCAGCACGGAAGCGCCCTCGGGCGCCACCGTCATGGCCGCGTAACCGGCGGCCGAATCGGCGATCATGCCAACCACCCCGCCATGCACGAAACCGTGCTGCTGCTCGATACCGCTCCAGTGCGGCACATGGATTTCCGCGCTGCCATGGCCCAGCACGGCCAGGCTGGCGCGTATCAGCACCATGGCGTTCTGCAAATCAAAACTGGCGCGCACGCGCTCGGCAATATGTGGCGCCAGGGTTGGCGGCGTGGGCAGGCTCATGGGTAGGCTTTCATGTTTCAGGTGAAGCCGCCTACTTTACCGCTTTTCCTGCTGCGCCCGCCATTCTTCCGGCGTGTAGGCATAATTCGTCACCTGCATCGACGACGCGATACCGATGTCATAGCCGGACAACAGCACCACGATCAGCTGATCCTGCTTGCCAGCCTCGGCATCATGCTCCAGGGCCGCCAGGGCGATGCGCGGCGCCAGCATTTGCGGCTCCGGCGTGGCGGCATCGACCACCGCGCTGACGATCAGGCGATGCGTTTCCTTGTCCTTCGACTTGATGGTTTGAAGGCTGACGCCGACACGGTCGACGCCGGGCATCCTGCCGATCGTCTGCTGTACCGACAGCATGCCGGCCAGCGTGCCGCCAAGCTGTGTGTGCTTGAGAAACATGGTCGTGCCGACACAGACGCACAGCACCGCCGCGGCGATCACCGCCCCATGGCCGCGCCAGATCTGCGTGCTGGCCGGCAGTATCTTGCCCGGTCCGGCACTCACCACGTAGGCGCCAACGGCCAGGTCGTGCAGGGACTGGCCCGTGCGCCGGTTGAACAGCAGCAAATAATAGATGGCGAAAGTCAGCGAGGCGACCAGCATGAACACGGCCGTATCCATCCAGGCCTGGCCGGAGTCGATGACGGCGCCGTTCAGGAAATAGGCCAGGCAAAAAATGCCCGCGCGTATGAATGCGGCGAGCATGCCGAGCGGTTCGCCCGTGCGTGTCACCACGCGCACCCCCAGCAGGTGCATGCCGACCGACTGGCCGCCCCGCAGATTGCTCTGCAGCAGGCCAAAATAAAGCAAGGCAACGACAAATCCCACCAGCCGTCCCCACGGGCCCAGCGCGGCAAACTGTGCATGCAACAAGGCGCCGGCCACCGCGCCGATCACACCCAGCAATATCGTATCGACAATGAACGCCAGTATCCTGCGCCCCAGGATGGCATTTGCCGTGGGCTGCGCCTTGCTCGCCTCCAGCGTCGCTGGCGCCGCGGCCAGTGCGGCCAGCCGCGCCTCGATCTCGGCCACCCGCTCCGGGTAACGAGCCGCATCGATACGGCCCAATATCTGCCGCAGTTGCTCGGCGCTGTGTTTGCTGTAATCCGGTGTGTCCATTGCGTTCCCGTCTGTATGCCATGTTCGTCAATGTTGCAATATAACAATTAACTGGCAAACGGGGAAGTGCCGCCAGCTCGGCAAGCTGGCGTTGCGTCATCGTCAGGCGGCGCCTACTGCGTGCCAAAAACCACCAGGATGCGATGGCTTCTTTGCTCGCGCACGGCCAGCACGCGCGCCTGCTCCACCGGCACGCAAGTTTTCATGGTAAACCCCGCAGGCGGTGTTCCGGCATCGCGGGCGAGCAGTTCCGGGTCGTTGATGACGTCAAAATTCTTTGCGCGCTTGAACAGCAAATGCTCGATACCGGCGTCACCATCCGTCGCCGGTCTGACCACCATCAGCGACCAGAGCCCTTCTTCACCGCGGAATTTCTTTCTCGCCAGGAATGCGTTGACTCTATCGGCAGGCGGCTCGACACCGCGCAACTCACTCTGGTAAGGTGTCATGGGGCACAGCAAGGTGCCCGGCGGCCATCCCATGTCGGGCAGCGTTGCGACTGTGTCGGGACGCAACTGCTCCAGGTGGAGGTCGAGCGGGTGCCGTTCCTCGGCGCAAGCACAGAGCGCAGTCAGGGCCAGCATGCCGAAGGCGCGAAACAAGGGAGTCATCGGCAGTTTTCCAATCAATGGCAATGGCCGGGCCATGCAGGGGCTGGGGCCTTGGCGTGAGCGGGCGATCATATCAAAGCCCTGCCTGGTATTTCTCTCCAAAACTAACGGACAGGCTTTATTTCAATTAACCGTCTTCTGCCGCAAATTCAAGGCTTACCTGGCCGTGGCAACCTTCACCATATCGCCATCGAGCAGGCCATCAGGCGGGCTGTCGATGATCTTTTCCAGGCCATCGATGCCACCGGCCAGCTCCACCACATTGCCGAAGTCGCGCGCGATGCTGACCTTTTTCAGGCGCACGGTGTTGTTCGCCGTGACGGTGGCCACGCGCACGCCATCCTTGCCGAATATCAGCGCACCGGGCGGCACGCTGATGCCCTTCCCTGCCGCCGCGCCCGCAAAGCTGACGGTGGCAAAGCGGCCCGCCAGCAGTTCGCCTTGATTGTTATCGACCGCCAGCTGCACCAGCATGGCGCCCGAGCCGGCGTCGATGGCCTGCGACAGCGACAGCACGGTGGCGGCATAGGTTTGCCCGGGCCGCTCGGGCACGGCCAGTTGCGCCTGGGCACCGGGCGCCACCTGCGCCACCTGGCGCTGCGGCACGTTCACATACACGCGCAAACGGCGCACGTCGGCCACCACGAACAAGGCATTGCCCGCGGCGCCGCCGGCACTGACCAGGGCGCCGGTGTCGGTATTGCGCGCGGTGACCACGCCGTCGAACGGCGCCACCAGGCGCGCGTAGCGTTTCAGGGCCTGCACCCGCTCCATGCTGGCCTGCAAGGCGGCCACGGCCGATTGCCGCGCTGAAAGATCACCGAGCTTTTCATCGGTTTCCTGCTGCGACACGGCGTCGATGGCACGCAGTTCGCGCCAGCGCTTGGCGGTGCTGGCGGACAAGGCCAGGGTGCTGCGCGCGCTGGCCAGTTCGGCCTGCGACTGCAGCAGTTGCTGGTCCAGCTCGGGCGTATCGATGCGCGCCAGTTGCTGGCCGGCCTTGACCTGGGTGCCGATATCGGCCGACCAGTCGCGCAGATAGCCGTCGACGCGGGCATGGATGGGCGCGCTGGCCCAGGCTTCCAGGCGGGCCGGCAGCGCCAGCGGCGCGCGTTCCAGCCTGGCCGCCGACACCAGCACCACGCTGGGCACGCGGTTGGCCGCCGCGCGGTCGGCGATCATTTCGGCCTGCGAGCGCCGGCTGGCCAGGCCGGCAATCACGATGGCGGCGGCAATCGCCGTCAAGGCCAGGCCCAGCAACTTGTTGCGCGAGCGGAAAAAATCAGTGTGCATGAAGAGGAACTCCGGTAGGGGTGGACGCCGCGGCGCGCGATTTCTTGTGATGCGCCAGGCTGAAAACGACGGGAACGAAGACCAGGGTGGCGACGGTGGCGAACAGCAGGCCGCCGATCACGGCCCGGCCCAGCGGCGCGTTCTGCTCGCCGCCCTCGCCCAGGCCCAGCGCCATCGGCAGCATGCCCAGTATCATGGCCAGCGCCGTCATCAGCACCGGGCGGAAACGCACATGGCCCGCGTCCAGCGCCGCCTGCGTGGCGTCGCCCAGCTCGGCAAAACGCTCGCGGGCAAAGCTGATCACCAGCACGCTGTTGGCCGTCGCCACGCCCATGCACATGATGGCGCCTGTCAGGGCCGGCACCGACAAGGTGGTCTGGGTGGCAAACAGCATCCAGACAATGCCGGCCAGCGCGGCGGGCAAGCCGGAGACGATGACGGCCGGGTCCAGCCAGGACTGGAAGTTGACCACCAGCAGCAGGTAAATCAGCAGCACCGCGCCCAGCAAGCCATACAGCAGGCCCGAAAACGCGCGGTCCATGGTGTGGGCCTGGCCCAGCAGTTGCACGCTTGCGCCCTTCGGCGCCTGCGCGGCGGTGTCGGCCAGCACGCGCCGGATAGCGTTGGCGACGGCGCCCAGGTCGCGGTCTTGCGTGGCTGCATGGATCTGCACCATGCCCTGCACATCGTACTGGCTGATCAGCGCGCTGCCGGCGCTGCGCTCGAAGGTGGCCAGCGCGCCCAGGGTGGCGGCGCTGGCGTTGGCGCCATTGCCCACCGGCAGGTTCGACAGCGCCGCCAGGCTGTCGAGCCGGTGCTGCGGCGTCTGCATCACGATCGGATAGCTGACGCCGTTGGCAGGGTTGAGCCAATAGGTGGGCGCCACCTGGCTGCTACCGGCCAGGTTGACCACCAGGCTGTTGGTCACGTCGCGCGTGGTCAGCCCCAGCAACTGGGCCTGGGTGCGATCGACGGCGACATTGAGCACCGGCGCCTTGATCGATTGCTGGATGCGCGCGTCGGCCACTCCGGGAATCGCGCGCAGGCGCTTGAGCAACAGCTGCGCGTAGGCAAAATTGGCCTCGGTATCGCGGCCCCGTATCTGCACGTCGATCGGCGCCGGCGCGCCGAAGTTCAGGATCTGGCTGACGATATCGGCCGGCGGAAAGGAAAACGTGGTGTCCGGAAACTCGCGCGGCAGCACTTCGCGCAACTGGCGCACATAATCGGCCGTCGGCCGGTGGCCTTCGCGCAGGGCAATCTGGAAGTCGCCGTCATGCGTGCGCATCACGCCCGTATTGTTATAGGTCAGATTGATGCTACTGGGCGGCAGGCCGATATTGTCGACCAGGGTGGTGATCTCGGCCGCCGGGATCACGCGCCGCACGGCCTGCTCGATACGGGCAAACCTGGCGGCCGTTTCTTCCACCCGCGAACCGATCGGCACGCGCGCATGCATCAGGAGCTGGCCCGAGTCGACGGCAGGGAAAAAGTTACTGCCAATAAAAAGCAGCAGCGCGAACGACAGCGCCACCACCACCAGGAAAGCCACGATAAACAGTTTGCGCCCGGCGACCGCCGCGGCCAGCATGCTGGCGTAGCCGGCGCGCAGGCGCTCGAAACGGGCCTCGAAGCCGCGTTGAAAACGCAGCAGCGGGTTGCGCGTGGCAGCCAGCGGCGCATCGGCATGGGCATGCTTGTGCAGCAAATAATTGGCCATGGTCGGCACCAGGGTGCGCGACAGGATGAACGAACAGATCATGGCGAACATCACCGCCTCGGCCATCGGCACGAACAAAAAGCGCGACACGCCTTCGAGGAAAAACATGGGAATGAACACGATGCAGATGCACAGCAGCGACACCAGCGCCGGCGTGACGATCTGCCGCGCGCCGTCGAGGATGGCGGTTTCCACTTCCTTGCCCTGTTCCAGGTGCCAGTTGATGTTTTCAATCGTGACGGTGGCGTCGTCGACCAGGATGCCGACCGCCAGCGCCAGCCCGCCCAGGGTCATCAGGTTCAAGGTTTCGCCGAACGCGGCCAGCGCCATGATGGAGCCGAGGATGGACAGCGGAATCGAGACGGCGATAATGACGGTGGAACGCCAGCTGCCCAGGAACAGCAGGATCATGATGCTGGTCAGCGCGGCCGCGATCGCCCCTTCCAGCGCCACGCCCTTGATGGCGGCGCGCACGAACAGCGACTGGTCGTTGATGGGCGTGACTTTCAGGGCGGCCGGCCACGACGGCTGCAGCTCGGCAAGTTTGGCGCGCACGCCATCGACGATGGCCAGCGTGGACGCCGAACCGTTTTTCAATACCGACATCAGCACCGAGCGGCTGCCGTCCACATGCACGATATTCGTCTGCGGCGCATTGCCGTCATGCACATCGGCCACGTCGCGCAAATAAACCGTGGCGCCATTGACCACTTTCACGGGCAACCGGCCCAGCTCCTCGATGGCCGACGGTGCGCTGTTCAGCTGCACCGTGTATTCGAGCGCACCGATCTTTTGCGTGCCGACCGGCACCAGCACGTTCTGCGCGGCCAGCGCGGCCGCGATATCCTGCGCCGACAGGCCGCGCGCCTGCAAGGCGTCGGGTTTCACGTCGATCTGCACCTGGCGCTGCTTGCCGCCATAAGGCAGAGGAATCGCCGCGCCCGGCACCGTGGTCAGCGGCGTGCGCACGGTGTTCATGCCCAGGTCAAACAGACTCTGTTCCGACAGGCCCGCGCCCGACAGCGCCAGTTGCAAAATCGGCACGGTGGCCGCGTTGTAATTGAGGATCAATGGTGGTGTAATGCCGGCCGGCATCTGGCGCAAGGCCACCTGCGACACGGCCGTCACCTGCGCATTGGCCACCGCAATATTCACGCCCGGCTGGAAAAAGATTTTGACCACGCTGATGCCGGGATAGGTATTGGCTTCGATATGCTCGATATCGTTGACGGCGGTGGTCAGGATGCGCTGGTACAAGGTGGAAATGCGCCCCGCCATCTGGTCCGGCGGCAAGCCCGTATATTGCCAGGCCACCGCGATGACGGGCATGCGGATCTCGGGAAAGATATCGGTCGGCGTGCGCAAGGCGGCCAGCGGGCCGATGATGAGGATCACCAGCGCCATCACGACAAAGGTATAGGGGCGCCGCAAGGCAAGGCGGACTGCATCGATCAGCACTGGTGGACTCCTGGTGGAATCGGAGGCGCCAGCTTGCTGTGCGGGGCTGTTGCCGCTCGCCATGGCCGCCATCCGTATGGGTGGGGAGGTTTCCCCGATGCCCCTACTGTAGGATGGATGGCGGCCGCCGACTAGATACTCATGTCGGGATGATCTTATTAGTATGGCTAATGAATATGAGGAATCATGCGGCTTTCTGCCGCAGATTCAAGGGCTCGGCGATCGTCAGCACCACCATGAACGTCAAACAGGATATCGCCGCCATAAAGGCAAACACATAGTCCCAGCCATAATGGTCGAGCAGCATGCCGACGATCCAAGGCGTGGCCGCGCCACCCAGCTGGCCACCCATATTCACCACCGCATTGGCGACCGGGAATTTTTCTTTCGACACGAACTGCATCGGATAGACCATATAGGCCGAGAAACCGATGCTCAGCAGCACGCCCGTCAGGAACAGCAGCGCGCCGTATTGCAGCGGATCGGCCGGCGCATGGATCAGCAGATACATCATGACGGCGGTCGACAGGGCCGAGATCAGCATGCCCGGTTTGCGGCGCTTGTCGAGCACGCGGTCGGCCAGCAAGCCGCCCAGGATATTGCCGAACACGGCGCCGACCCACGGCGCGGCCGCCACCATGCCCATGTTCATGATGGAAAACTGTTTGACGGTCAATAAATAAGTCGGTATCCAGGCCAGCAGCACGCTGGAAATGCCGAGCTGGCAACAGTAGCCGAGCGAGCAGCCGATAATATTCCAGGACTTGAACACGCCACGGCTGGTGGTGACGGTCGGCACCTTGCGCACGCGGATCAGCTTGTCGAGCCAGGGCATCGACTTTGACGTGGCCGCTTCGCTGGTACTGCGGCCATCCGCCGTCTTTTCCTCGATGGTGGCCAGTTCGGCCTGATTGACATAACGGCTCTCGGCCGGCTTGTTGGCGACCAGAAAATACCAGACGATGGCCAGCACGATGCCGGGCACGGAAAACCAGATGAACACTTCACGCCAGCCCCAGGCGGCAATAATCGCCGCGCCCAGGATCGGCGTGATCACGGGGCCGAATTTCACCGAGGACAGGAAAATGCCGGAGGCCGTGCCTTTTTCGCGCGAGGGAAACCAGTGGTTGATGGTGGTCGTCACGCCGATCGGCAGCGGTCCTTCGGCCAGGCCCAGGCCGATGCGGCACAGCTTCAGCGACAGCAGGGAGCCCACCAGGCCCGTCAGCCCGGTGGCGATCGAGGTCAGAATCATGGAAATGGTAAACACCTTGCGCACGCCGAACTTCGACAGCAGCCAGGCGGACGGCAGTTGCGCCAAGGCATAAGCGATCAGGAACAGGCTGACCAGGCCGCCCGCATCGGTATTGCTCATTTCAAATTCCTGGCGCAGGAACGGCAGTACCACGCCCAGGTTGGCGCGGTCGGCGGCGGCAATGGTGTAGACGATAAAGAACAGCGCGGCAACGATCCAGCGGTAGCGCGTGGGGCGCACGGTGGCCGACGCCGCAGCCGGCGATACTGCGGGCGCGGCGGTAGTGGTGGTATGCATGAGGGTGTCTCCTGGTTTTTTTTGTTATTGGCGGAATTAATCGAGTTCCAGCCGGCGCAGCGTCTCTTCCAGTCCCAGCAGTTCCACGGTCGTCGCGCCGTTTCGGATCTGCTGGCGGAAATGCGCCTCTTTTTCTTCGCGCTGCCGGCTTTTCGCCAGCACCTCGTCCACCTCGTCGCGCCGCACCACCACCACCCCATCCTGGTCGCCGACGATGATGTCGCCCGGGTTGATGCTGACGTCGCCGATCGTGACCGTCACATTGATGCGCCCCGGCTGGTGCTTGCCGGTACCCTTGATCGACAGGCCCCGGCTGAACACGGGAAAGCCCGCTTCGGTCATGGCGGCCGCGTCGCGCACGGCGCCGTGGATCACCAGGCCGGCCAGGCCGATGCGCTGGGCCTGCTCGGTAAACACGTCGCCCCACACGCCCGCTTCCAGGAAACCCTTGGCGTCGACCACCAGCACGTCGCCGGGCCGGGCCTTGAGCATGGCATAGTGCAACATCAGATTATCGGCCGGGCGCGTGTCGACCGTAAAGGCCGGGCCTGCCAGGCGCATGTGGGAAGCGATCGGCTTGATGCCGCTGTCGAGCGCACCCTTGCCGCCCTGCGCCTCGTGCACGGTGGCCGCGCCCAGCTGGCGTAGGGCGTGCAAGGTCGCGATGGAAACTGCTTGGTCCATGATAGGTAGTCCTGTGGTTGAAAGTAAAAGGAGTCAGGCGTTTTGCGCGGGTTTGCGCTGCAGGGTGTGGTAGCCGAATTCACGGCGCGCCTGCGCGAGCGACATGCCGTCCAGCGCGGCGGCGACGATGCGCGCTTCGACCGCCTGCATGATCAGTGCCCGCTCGAACACCTCGGCCGCCCTGCCCGCCGGCACGAACACCACGCCGTCCTGGTCGGCGACGACGATGTCGCCGGGCGAGACGCGCACGCCGGCCACGGACACGGCGCCGCCCACGGCATCGACCTGCACGCGATCTTTGCCGGTGCGCATGAAGCGCCCCAGCGCAAACAGCGGGTAGCCCGCCGCATCGGCTTCCTGCGTATCGCGGCACACGCCATTGACCACTGTGCCGGCGATGGCGCGGTGCGCCGCCAGCTGGCTCATGATGCCGCCCCATACGGTGCAGTCCGGGCGGCCGGCATTGTCGAGCACGGCAACGCTGCCGGCCGGCATCTCATCGAGGTAATCGCCAACGGTACCCGGCTGGCTGGTGTCGACCGGGCCGAAACGCACCGTGAAGGCGGGGCCGAACAGCTTGCGCGGACCGGCCACCGGCCGCACGCCCACGGCGCTGCCAGGCAGGCCGAAATAGTCGAGCGCGTCCGATACTTCCGCGCTGCTCAGGCCACGGGCCTGGGCGAATTGATCTTGTTCCATGCAACGTCTCCATCGATCTTGTTGTCGTGAAGCCCAGTTTCATATAAAGTGAATTCAATATCAAACATCGATTATTGACTCTTGAATCAATTAAATTGAACTTATGACCAACCTCAGGCAGATACGCTATTTTTGCGAAGTGGTGGAAGCGGGCAGCGCCGCGCATGCGGCCGAGCGCCTGCACGTGGCGCCGACCGCCATCAGCATGCAGCTCAGCCAGCTGGAAGCCCACCTTGGCGGCGAGCTGTTCGACCGCTCGCGCCGGCCGATGGAGCCGACCGCGCTGGGCCGGTTTTTCTATCCACGCGCTAAGGAATTGCTGTTGCAGGCGGCCCGCCTCGACGATGAAGCCAAGGGCATCGCCAGCGGCAGCCACGGCTGGCTGGGTATCGCGTTTACCCGTTCGGCGACGTTTTCCGTGCTGCCCAGGGCGATACGGCAATTTCGCGCCGCCTATCCGCAGGTGCAGCTGGACCTGGTCGAAGCCTTGTCGGAATACCAGCCGGCGCAGCTGCGCCAGGGCCGCATCGATATCGGCCTGTCGCGCTTTATCGGCCCGTTCGAGGCGCCGCCCGACCTGTGCCATGCGCTGGCGCTCGACGATCCGCTGGTGGCCGCCCTGCCGATCCACCATCCGCTGGCCGGCCAGGCGTCGGTCAGCGCGGCTGATCTGGCGGCGATTCCCTTCATCCTGTATCCGAAGGACCCGATCAGCCCCTTCGGCCAGCAGATCGTCGGCGCGCTCAAGGCGGCCGGGGCCGAGCCGGCCGTGGCGTATTCGGCGGTGGAAATCTACACCGCCCTGTCGCTGGTGGCCGCCGGCCTCGGCGCGACCCTGGTGGCGCGCTCGATCACCGAGAACAACCGCACCGACGTGGTGTTCCTGCCGGTGACGGATATTGCCGCCAGCACCACCGTGGTGGCCGTCACGCGGGCCGACGAGAAAAGCCGGCTGGTGGCGGCGTTTCTCGATCTCCTGGCCCACGGCTAAGTAATCGTCAGGAAATTATTGTGAAGTTATGACGAACAGAACCGGGTGCTGTGCAAGGCGCCAACTGCGACGCAGTGCGAGCACTGCTAGCAGTTGGCAACACAGCAGAGCGCCGGTTATGGAAGTCAGAAATCACAAGAATTTATTGGGGGTTACTTAGCTACCCCTGCGACAGACGGTACAGCAGAAAACATATTATCTTTCCGCATACGATTAATATAATTATGAGTAGATTTATTGATATTTATCATGAAATAATGATATTCTTTTCCCAGCCTGAATCTCAGGCCGTTTTATCCGTTCAATAAAACGTCTGCAGCACTTCACTGGGGATACAAAATGAACTTCAAGTCCATGCTGTTGGCTTCAACCCTTGCTGTTGCTTCACTTCCCGCCCTGGCCACGGTCACCGTCTTCACCGATAAAACCGCCTGGCTAGCCGCCGTTTCCTCCTCCACCGTCCTGACGGAAAACTTCAACAACAACATATTGATCAATGGCCTGACGATCGTCTCGACCGATCCGGCCTTCGGCATTTACGGTGGCGTGATGCATGATCGCGTCACGTCGAATGCCTCCACCCTGTTCACCTATAAATCGCTGCTGAGTGGTTTTGGCGGCAACTTCGATCTGTCACCCCAGGGCGCCGGCCTCGGCATCGAACTGAGCCTGGTGGGCGGCAGCACCCTCAGCTACACCATACCAATCCAGGTGGCCAACAGTTCCACCGGCCAGTTCTTCGGCGTCGTCTCCACGACCTCGTTTGCCGCCACGCTGTTCAACGCCGGCAATCAGGGCGGTAACGCCGAAACCTATACGCTGGACAACCTGGTGCTGGCGACTGCCGTGCCTGAACCGGAAACCTATGCCATGCTGCTGGCCGGGCTCTGCCTGATCGGACTCGCACGCCGCAAAGCCAGGGCCGCCTGAGGCAATCGGTCCGCGCCCCCCAGAACCCGTGGCGCGGCATTTCCGGCGACGCTTGCGTGGCAGGCGACACGCCGAGGCAAATTGACAGATAATGGCGTTATCGTTACGCATTTCCACTCTCTGCCATCACACATGCACGTCAACACTCTCAGCAGCCTGTCGCAACTCCTGGCCCGTGCCCACAGCGAGACGCTCGCCTTTCCCACCAATGTCAATACGGCCCTGCGTTTGCAGCAGGAACTGGGCAATCCCGATTGCCATGCGGCCGACATCCACCGTTTGCTGCTGTCCGAGCCGGGCCTGTCGGCGCGCGCCGTGTCGCTGGCCAATTCGGTGATGTTCGCCCATGGCCACACGCCCACCGTCACCAGCGTGCGCGCCGCCGTCGAACGCCTCGGCTACCGCAACCTGCTGTCGCTGGCCACCGCCGCCGTGATCCGCCAGATGAACACCGGCATCAAGGACCCGGCCCTGCGCGCCATGGCCTCGCAGCTGTGGGCGCACAGCGTGCACGTGGCGGCGCTGGCGCATGAAATCGCCCGCACCATCACCCATGTCGACCCCGACACCGCCCTGTTCGCCGGCATCGTGCACGAAGTGGGCGGCCTGTACCTGCTGGCCGAAGCCGACAAGACGCCGGGCCTGTACCAGCAGCTGGAAACGCAGATGGCGCCGGTGCTGGAAATCGTCGGCCGCGCGCTGATGCGCCAGCTGATCGTCCCGACCCAGGTGGCCGACGCGGTCGTCACCCTGCCCGGCGCCACCGTGCTGCTGCCGGCCGGCGGCTTGCGCGACACCCTGCTGCTGGCCAAGGCGATCGCTCCGGTCGCCTCGCCGCTGCCGCAGATGCCGGCGACCGTCAACGAACGCCTGCAGCACTACCTGGAACAAGACCCGATGTTGCAGGAATTACGCAACAATCCGTCAAACGAGGCAAAAGAGCTGATCGCGGTTTTGCTGGCCTGATCCGATCTGCTATGATGGGAAAGTTGCCGGGGGTACACCCGGCTAGCCCCCGATTGCATCATCAGCACTGGATATTGCCTTGACTATCTCACTTCGCATGCTCGGCCTGGCCGCAGCACTGACCGTGGCCTGCAACGCCCACGCCGACAGCTTTGCCTCCTCGGCGTCCAGCGCCGGCTCCGCGTCGAGCGGCAGCGTGTCCGACTCGCTCAGCGGTTCGAGCAACAGCTCGAAAACCGACAAGCGCGTCGATAACGGCCCTTACCGCATCATCGATATCGCCGCCACGCCCGGCCACGCCGGCATGACGCGCCTGACCATGCAGGCCGATGCGGCCCAGCAACCGCTGGTGCTCGACCTGCCGCAAGCGACGTTTGACCAGCAGCAACTGGCGCAAGGCGACATGGTGCATGCGCAAAACCGCGCCTACGGCATCGAATTTTCCCGCAACGACACGCGCGCCGCCTTCTTCCTGGTGCTGGCCGACGAGTGGTACGGCGAACTGGGTACGCGTCCGGTCAGCATGTGAAGCTGCGCCGCTTCCTGGCGCCAGCCCTGCTATTGCTTGCCGCCGGTACAGCCCATGCCGGCGGATCCTTCTCGTCATCGCGCTTCTGCGACCGCTCGCAGGAGCTGACGGCTACCGAACAGGATAAACTGCTGCGCTTTGCCGCCGTGGTGCGCGAAGAACTGGCCGCCACCGAAGGCAGCGTGGCCCTGATCAGCCGCTCGGGACTGGACCTGTCGCGCTTCGGCATCCGCTACTCCCACGCCGCACTGGCCTGGCGCCACGACAGCGACGCCGGCTGGTCCGCGCGCCAGCTGTATTACGCCTGCGACGAAGGCCGCCCGCGCATTTTTGATCAAGGCACGGCCGGCTTTGCGATGGGTACCGACAACCCCCGGCTCGGCTATATCTCCATCGTGCGCCTGCCTGCCGAGACAGTCCCGCCGCTGCGCCGCGCCCTGCTCGACCCGGCCCGCGTCCAGCATCTGCTGGCCGGCAGCTACAGCGCCAACGCCTATGCCTACGGCCTGCAATACCAGAACTGCAATCAATGGGTGGTCGAACTGCTGGCCGCCGCCTGGGGCGAGCTGCCTGACGGCGCCGACCTGCGCGAGCGCGCCCAGGCCTGGCTGCGCACAGCCCCCTACACCCCCGACCCCGTCACCATCCCCTCGCGCTGGCTGATGTTCGGTGCCATTTTCGTGCCGCTGGTGCATTTGTCCGACCACCCGCAGGAAGCCGTCAACGCGATGCAACTGCAGGTCAGCCTGCCCTCGACCCTGGAAACCCTGGTGCGCCAGCGCCTGCCCGCCAGCGAGCGCGTGGAAGTCTGCCATGACGGCAAGCAGGTGGTGGTGCACAAGGGCTGGGAGCCGGTGGCCGAGGGCTGTGTTGCGGGCGAAAATGACCGGGTGGTGGTACTGGATTGAGGGAGCGGCGATGAAACAGCGCAAGTCAAGAAAGTGGCTGGCCGTATGGCTGTTGATTGTCAGCATGCCGCTCGCCGCGCAAAATGCGTCGAATGAGAAATTGAAAGAGCTGGTGCGCGCCGATCAGGCGGACCGCAGCGCAGCCCATATCGACTGGACCGCAGTGGACCGGCGCGACACGTCGCGCGCAACTGAAGTGATGACGCTGCTGCGCAGCGGCAAAGTGCTGACTGCGGAAGATTTTTATAACGCGGCCATGGTATTCCAGCATGGCGCCAGCGCCGACGATATACAGCTGGCTTATTCGCTGGCCACCGTTGTGGCACGCCTGGCGCCGGAACATCCCGCGCCCAAGTGGCTGGTCGCCGCCGCATGGGACCGTTACATGATGTGGAAAAAACAGCCACAATGGTATGGCACCCAATCGCAGATCCTGAAAGACACCGGCAAGAAAATACTGTACCCGGTCTTGCCGGGCATGATCAGCGATGCCGAACGCGCGGCCGCTGGCGTACCGCCAATTGCCACCATCATTTCAGATATCGAGGCAGAAAACAAAACCGTCGAAATTGGTCTGGAACCTGCCGGCATCGAGCCTTGATTATTATTGAGGCCACGTAAACATCCTGGCATGCCTGTCAACACAGAGGTCTTTGAGGTGATATGTTGAGTAATGAAATCAATCAGATGACCCAGCGGGAATGGCGTGAACTGGGCTTTTTCTATGATCGGGATGACGACATCAAGGAATGGCGGCTACAAGGCTCCAGGGCCGGGCTGCGGAAATTCGCCACTGCTTTACGCGACTATGCGGCGCACCCGGGCCATGCGCCCCTGTCGGAACACAAGCACTTGGGTCCCTATTTTTATCTTGAAATCGGAACATGGTCGAGTCCGGAAATCACGGATCACTGGATAGCCGGACCTCTACAAGACCTGCAAAAACTGGCCGACAGCATGGACACCCATCTTATTGCGGCATCGGCAGGTGACTGCATTTGCCTGCGCACCTTGTTCGCGCCATCATCAAGCCATGAGCTTGTGCTGCAGGTACAGGAAGATGACTTTGATCCGGCGGCGGCAGATACTGCTTGCTGGTAGCAGCCTGCGCAGCACCGCTCGATGGATGTCATCAGCCTGAACAAGCCTGCTTTGGCCAGCTTGTACGAGCGGCATCACCACTTGCTCCACGATCACGACATCGTGGCGATGCGCGAGTGCTTCACGCCTTATAGCGCAACTCCCCCGCATCATCGATGGAAAGGTCAGGCTTCGCCGGAAGTCGCCGCCGCCTTGCCCCGCGCCACATGCAGTTTCTTGAAGCTGTCGATCAGGCGCTGGTGGCGGTCCAGGCCTTCCAGTTTCATGCTGGTCGGCGTCAAGCCATGGAAGCGCACGCTGCCGTCCACCGAACCCAGCACCGCGTCCATGCGCGCGTCGCCGAACATGCGGCGGAAATTGACGACGTAATCGTCCAGTTCCAGCTCGTCATCGAGTTCCACTTCCAGCACCACGTTCAGCGCCTGGTAGAACAGGCGGCGCTCGACCGTGTTGTCGTTGTATTGCAGGAAGGCTTCGACCAGTTCCTGCGCTTCGTCAAAGTTCTGCAAGGCCAATTGAATCAGCAGCTTCAGTTCCAGCGTCGTCAGCTGGCCCCACACCGTGTTTTCATCGAATTCGACACCGATCAGTGTGGCGATATCGCCGTATTCGTCGAGCTCGCTGTTTTCCAGACGGTCCAGCAGCGCTTCCAGGCTGTCATTGTCGAGGCGGTGCAGGTTCAATACGTCCTCGCGGAACAGCAACGCCTTGTTGGTGTTGTCCCAGACCAGGTCTTCGACCGGATACACTTCCGAATAACCGGGCACCAGGATGCGGCAGGCGGCCGCGCCCAGGTTGTCATAGACGGCCATATAGGCGTCCTTGCCCAGGTCGGCCAGGATGCCGAACAGGGTGGCCGCTTCTTCGGCGTTCGAGTTTTCGCCGTGGCCGGAAAAATCCCATTCGACAAAATCGTAGTCGGCCTTGGCGCTGAAAAAGCGCCAAGAGACGATGCCACTGGAATCGATGAAGTGCTCGACGAAATTGTTCGGTTCGGTGACGGCGTTGCTGGCAAAGGTCGGGCGCGGCAGGTCGTTCAGGCCTTCGAAGCTGCGGCCCTGCAGCAATTCCGTCAGGCTGCGCTCGAGCGCCACTTCCAGGCTCGGGTGCGCGCCGAAAGACGCAAACACGCCGCCGGTACGCGGGTTCATCAGGGTCACGCACATCACCGGATACACGCCACCGAGCGAAGCGTCCTTGACCAGCACCGGAAAGCCCTGCTCTTCCAGGCCACGGATGCCGGCCACGATGCCCGGGTATTTCGCCAGCACGTCTTGCGGCACGTCCGGCAAGGCCATTTCGCCTTCGAGGATTTCGCGCTTGACGGCGCGCTCGAAAATCTCGGACAGGCATTGCACTTGCGCCTCGGCCAGCGTATTGCCGGCGCTCATGCCATTGCTGACGTACAGGTTCTCGATCAGGTTGGACGGGAAATACACCACCTTGCCATCGGACTGGCGCACGTACGGCAGCGAGCAGATGCCGCGCTCGGCATTGCCGGAATTGGTGTCGACCAGGTGCGAGGCGCGCAATTCGCCGTCGGGGTTGTAGATGGCGAGGCTGTACTTGTCGAGGATCTCTTTCGGCAGCTTGTCGTTACGGCCGGGCTTGAACCAGCGCTCGTCCGGATAATGGACGAAGGGCGCGTTGGCGATGTCCTCGCCCCAGTAAGCGCCGCCGTAGAAATGGTTGAAATTCATGCGTTCGATGAATTCGCCAAGCGCCGACGCCAGCGCGCTTTCCTTGGTGGCGCCCTTGCCGTTGGTAAAGCACATCGGCGAATGGGCGTCGCGGATATGCAGCGACCACACATTGGGCACGATATTGCGCCACGAGGCGATCTCGATCTTCATGCCCAGGCCGGCCAGGATGGCCGACATATTGGCGATGGTCTGCTCCAGCGGCAGGTCCTTGCCGGCGATATAGGTGCTTGCCTGCGCGTCCGCACTCAGCATCAGCAGGCCCTGGGCATCGGCGTCCAGGTTCTCGACTTCCTCGATCACGAACTCGGGGCCGGTCTGCACCACTTTCTTGACGGTGCAGCGGTCGATCGAGCGCAGGATGCCCTGGCGGTCCTTGGCCGAGATATCGGCCGGCAGCTCGACCTGGATCTTGAAGATCTGCTGGTAGCGGTTTTCCGGATCGACGATATTGTTTTGCGACAAGCGAATATTTTCAGTCGGAATATTGCGTGTATCGCAATACAACTTCACGAAGTAAGCTGCGCACAAGGCCGACGACGCCAGAAAATAATCGAAGGGGCCAGGCGCCGAGCCATCGCCCTTGTAGCGGATGGGCTGGTCGGCGATGACCGTGAAATCATCGAACTTGGCTTCGAGACGCAGCTTGTCGAGAAAGTTGACTTTAATTTCCATGGGGTAATCCAATATTTGCTTGAAAAGAGTTAGGCGCTATTATCCTTTCTTTCCCGGAATACCGCATGGGTGATTGACTTTTGGCGCGCTTACACCGTCAGCGACTCGCCGATCGCATAAAACTGGCCGCCGGCGATATAGTGCAGGCTGCGCAGCGACGGATCGGCATCCTGGAAATGCCAGTGGCCGTCGCGAAACACGCGCGTATCGGCCCAGGCGCCGACCACCTCGCCGATAAACAGGTCGTAGGTAGTCTGGTTGTGCGGCTCCGTCACCAGCCGGCAGGCCAGCCAGGCCGCGCAGCCGGCCACGAAGGGCTGATCGTGGCCGTCGACATCAAACAGTTCCACGCCGGCGCGCGCCAGCTTGTCCGGCATCTCGGCCAGGCTGTTGGTGCCGACGATATGCGTGAGCTGCAATTGCGCCGCGGTCGGCACCTGGATCACGAAGATGCCGCTGGCTTCGACCAGCGCGCGCGTGCGCGTCGCCTTGTCCAGCACCACGGTCAGCTTGGGTGGCGCAAAATCGAGGGCGCAGGCCCAGGACGCGGCCATCACGTCGTCGACGCCATCGTGGCGGGCCGAGACCAGCACGGCAGGGCCGTGGTTGATCAGGCGATAGGCTTTTTCCAGCGGGACTACCTTGAGATAACTTTGCATGCTGTTCCTGTTTTTAAGTCAAATGGTCGGAGGCGATGACGTGCACGCCGGGCGCGCTGGCCACCGCCGCCTCCAGCAGCGCCTGCGCGATGCGCTCTGCCGGATTGATGCGCCAGCGCCGGGGCAGCACGGGCGCCAGCGCACCCAGCACCAGGGCCAGCGCCGCCTCGCCGGCGCGCACCGACTCGCGCTCGCCGCCGATCAATCCCGGGCGCACCTGCGTCAGCGAGGCAAAGCCCAGGGTCGCCAGTTCGCGTTCCAGCTCGCCCTTGACCCGGTTGTAGAAAAAGCGCGAGGCCGGATTGGCGCCGGCCGCCGAATTGAGCACGTAGGCCGGCGTGCCGGCCGCCCGGGCCAGGCGCGCCACGGCCAGCGGGTAGTCAAAGTCGACCTTGCGAAACGCCGCTTGCGAACCGGCCACCTTCATGGTCGTGCCCAGCGCACAGATGACGGCATCGGCCCGCCACCAGCTCGCACCGGGCGCCAGGGCGTCGAAATCGACAGACGGCGCCAGCAGTTTCGGGTGTGTCGGCAAGGGCTTGCGCGCCAGCGCCACCACCGTTGTCACGCGCGCGTCCGCCAGCGCCAGGCGCAGCACATGCCGGCCCACCAGGCCGGTGGCGCCCACCAGTAGCAATTGCATCGGGTTCTCCTTGTTCGCTTGTACGCCACACGATACAGCATGGCGCTGACCGGCTACAACGGAAAATCCTGCTGCGCCGCCTTCCGTTCGCTATAGCGGCTGGTGAGATAGTCGCTGCGCTCGCGCACGATCAGGGTAAATTTCACCAGTTCCTCCATCACGTCGACCAGGCGGTCGTAATAGGCCGAGGGCTTCATGCGGTCATCGTCGCCGAATTCCTGCCAGGCCTTGGCCACCGACGACTGGTTCGGGATCGTCACCATGCGCATCCAGCGGCCCAGCACGCGCAGGCCGTTGACGGCATTGAACGACTGCGAGCCGCCCGACACCTGCATCACGGCCAGGGTGCGGCCCTGGGTCGGGCGCACGCTGCCCAGTTCCAGCGGCAGCCAGTCGATCTGCGACTTGAACACGCCCGTCACGGCGCCATGGCGTTCGGGGCTGCACCACACCTGCCCTTCCGACCACAGCGACAGTTCGCGCAGCTCCTGCACCTTGGGGTGGTCGGCGCCGACGCTGTCGACCATCGGCAGGCCGTACGGATCGAACACGCGCGTTTCGGCGCCGAAATGGCGCAGCAGGCGTTCGGCCTCCAGCACCAGCAAACGGCTGAACGAGCGCTCGCGCAAGGAGCCATACAGCAGCAGGATGCGCGGCGCGTGCGTCATCGCCGCCGGCGAGAGTTTTTCAACGGTCGGCGCATCGACATGTGCCGCGCTCAGGTTGGGCATGCCGGCGATCTCAGTCATGGGGCACCACCCGCTGGCCGTCTTCCTTGGTGAATGGCGCCAGTTGCGGCAGCGGCAAAATATCGAGCACCACTTCCGACGGCCGGCACAGGCGCACGCCGAGCGGCGTGACGACAAACGGCCGGTTGATCAGGATGGGATGGGCCAGCATGGCGTCCAGCAGCGCCGCATCGCCTATCGCGGGATCATCCAACCCCAGTTCCAGGTAAGGCGTGTCTTTCTGGCGGATCGCCTCGCGCACCGTCAGGCCGGCGCGCGCGACCAGGCCGGCCAGCACCTCGCGCGAGGGCGGGTGTTGCAGGTACTCGATGACCTGCGGCTCGGCGCCCGTATTGCGTATCAGCGCCAGCGTGTTGCGCGACGTGCCGCAGGCGGGGTTGTGGTAAATCACGATGTCCATATTCAGCCTTTCAGTTCAGTTCAGTTCAGACGCAGCGCCAGCGCCGCCAAAGTAAGGAGCAGTACCGGCACCGTCAGCACCAGGCCGACGCGGAAGTAATAGCCCCAGGAGATATGGATGTTCTTCTGGTCCAGCACATGCAGCCACAACAAGGTGGCCAGGCTGCCGATCGGCGTGATCTTCGGCCCCAGGTCGCTGCCGATCACGTTCGCGTAGATCATCGCCTCGCGCACGGCGCCGTGGGCGGTGGTCGGTTCGATCGCCAGCGCACCCACCAGCACGGTGGGCAGGTTGTTCATCACCGACGACAGCAGCGCCGTCAATACGCCGGTACCCATGGCCGCGCCCCATACGCCGTATTGCGCGAAATGGTCGAGCATGCCCGTCAGGTAGCCGGTCAGGCCCGCATTGCGCAAGCCGTACACCACCATGTACATGCCGAGCGAAAAAATCACGATCTGCCACGGCGCGCCGCGCAGCACGGCGCGGGTGGAAATCACCGGGCCGCGCCCGGCCACCAGCAGCAGCACGCCGGCGCCCGCCGCGGCGACGGCGCTGATCGGCACGCCGGCCGGCTCGAGCCAGAAAAAGCCGGCCAGCAGCAGCGCCAGCACCAGCCAGCCCGCCTTGAAGGTGGCGCCGTCGCGAATGGCGGCGGACGGCCGGCCCAGCTGCGCCAGGTCGTAGTCGCGCGGGATATCGTGGCGAAAAAAGGCCAGCAGCACCAGCAGGCTGGCCAGCACGGCCACCACGTTAACCGGCGCCATCACCGACGCGTAGCGGGCAAAACCGATATGGAAATAGTCGGCCGAAACGATATTGACCAGGTTCGACACCACCAGCGGCAGGCTGGCCGTATCGGCGATAAAGCCGGCCGCCATCACGTAGGCCAGCATGGCCCTGGCGGAAAACTTCAGTTCGCGCAGCATGGCGATCACGATGGGCGTGAGGATCAGGGCCGCGCCGTCATTGGCGAAAATGGCCGCCACCACCGCGCCCAGCAGCACCAGCAGCACGAACAGCCGGCGCCCGCTGCCGCCGCCCCAGCGCGCCACGTGCAGCGCGGCCCATTCGAAAAAGCCGGCCTGGTCCAGCAGCAGGCTGATGATGATGACGGCGACAAAGGCGCCGGTGGCATTCCACACGATCTGCCAGACGGCGGGAATGTCGGACGGCGCGATCACGCCGGCCGCCAGCGCCACGGCCGCGCCCAGCACCGCGCTCCAGCCGATGCCCAGGCCGCGCGGCTGCCAGATCACCAGCGCCAGGGTGGCGGCAAAGATGGCAAAGGCGGTCAGCATGGCGCACCGCCGCAGCAGTTTTCGGTCAGGAAACCAATCAGCGCGTTCATGCTGTCCATCTGCGCGGCGTAGATGATGAAGCGCCCGTCCTGGCGCGCCGTCACCAGCTGCGCGTGCGACAGCTCTTTCAGGTGGAACGACAGCGACGACGGCGCGATGGCCAGGTGTTCGGCGATCTTGCTGGCGGCCAGGCCGTCGGGACCGGCCTGCACCAGCAGGCGAAAAATGGCCAGGCGCGATTCCTGGGCCAGGGCCGCCAGGGCGGCCAGGGCAGATTGGGTTTGCATAAGATCCGATAATTGATTCGACAATTCAATAATAATCGAAATATGGAAGCAATGTAAAGCCCGGCCCGCTTGCAGGAGCAAGCGGGCCGGGCTGGGCCGCTACACCATCGGCTGCCTTACTTGATGGCGATCGCCAGGTCCGTCAAGCCCACCTGCCCGTTGCCGACCAGCGAGGTGGCCGGCGTGGCGGCGCCGCCAGCCAGGACCGCCGCGCCTGTCGCCAGGTCGATGCGGTACAGCGAGCTCGCGCCGGTCGGCGTGGTGCGCAGCGCCGCCAGCGCCAGGCCATTGGCGCCGCCGGCGATATCGAAGCCGACGTCGCCGGCCGGCAGCACGCCCAGCAGGCCCACATTGACCAGGGTGCCGTCGTTCGGCGGATTTTGCAGCGCCAGGCTGGCGCTGGCCGTATCGATATCGTACAAGGCGGTGGTGGTCGCGCCAACAATGCTGTTGGTATAGGCGGCGGCCGTGACGACCGGCAGCGCGCCGGCGCGGTTGATGGCGCCATCGGTGGTGGTGGCGCCCGTGTCGACATTGATGCGCAGGCTCTGGCCCGTATTGCCGATCACGCGCAGGCGGTCGGCCACCGGGTTGAAGTCGACGCCGAAGGCGGTGCCGGCGATCGCCGTGTACGGCGCGGTGGTGTCGGCCGCATCGGCAGACAGGGTCGCCTTGACGGTTGCCACGCCGGTGGCCGGGTCGATGGTGACGATGCGCGCGTTCGACGAGATCCCATACAGCAGGCCATCCTTGGGCCGCACGTCAAAGCCCAGCAGGCGTTCGCCCGCAGCCAGGCCGCTGACGGCCACATTGGCGTCGAGCGTGTTCGGCGTGGCGGTCTTGAAGGTAACGATGCGGCTGTCGTCCGTCAGGCCGTAGGCGACGGGCGCGGCAGGCGTCTTGAGGGCGATGCCGCGCAGCTCTTCGCCACCGGCCACGGGCACCACGAAGGTGGCCGGCGCCGTGGTGGCCGACAGGTTGACCGCATACAGATTGCGCACGCCGCCCACCGTCATGATGGCGTAGCCGGTATTGGTACGCGCATCGATATCGAAACCCGTCACGGCGGTGGCGGTGACGCCCAGCGGCACCGGGCTGGCCAGGGTGCCGTTGTTCGGTGGATTTTGCGTGTACAGGGTGCTGTTGGCCGCGTCGATCACGAACAGCGTGGTGCTGGCGGTGCCGGCAAAGCTGTTGGTGTAGGCGGCGGCCGTGATGGCGGTATTGGCCGCGCCGCCGTTGATATTGCCATCGGTGGTGGTGGCGCCCGTGTCGACATTGATGCGCAGGCTCTGCCCCGTGTTGCTGACGATGCGCAGGCGGTCGGCGACCGGATTGAAATCGACGCCGAAGGCGGTGCCGGCCAGCGCCGTGAACGGCGCCGTAGTGTCGGTGGCATCGGCCGCCAGGGTCGCCTTCAGGGTGGCCGCGCCCGTGCCGCCATTGATCACATAGATGCGGCCGGTGCTGCTGACGGCATACAACTGACCGTCGGCCGGACGGAAATCGATGCCCAGCAGGTTTTCGCCCGATTGCAGGCCCGTGATGGCGACCGTGGTGCGCACCGCGCCAGGCGAGGCGCGGTCGAACGAGATCAGCTTGTTGCTGGCGGTGAGCACGAACGCATCGCCCGCCGTCAGCACCGGCAGCGTGGTCGGTGGTGGCGTGACGACATCGTCATTGTCGCTGCCGCCGCAAGCGGCGAGGGACAGGGCAATCGAGGAAACAAGCAGCAGCTTGGCAAACGGCAGTTGGGGCATGGTCGTGGCTCCTGTAATGGTTGTAGAGGTGACGCCCGCCTGCGAAAACAGGGAGCGCACCCCTCTACTACCCACCGGATGCGGCTTTGGATGCAGGCCAAGCAAAATAAATTTCCTGGCTCACCTCGATCCCGGAGCGGACGCAGGCGGTGACTGAACCGCAGGCGCCTGGCCATCGATAATGAAGCCGCCGCATTCCTTCTGTATTTTTTCCGCGTTCATGGCGCGCAGCTCTCCCACCACCTCCGCCAGCTCCTTTCGGAAGCCCGGATCGGCATCGAGCTGCGCATAGGCCTGCGGGTACTGCGACACGACACCGGCCAATATGGACCGGTACAGCGCGGCGCGCGCCGGATCGCGCTCGGCGCACACCTGCGACATGCCGGCCACCAGCGAATAAAACGGATTCGGCCCGCACTCGGCAAACTGTGGCGGGCAAGGCCTGGTCGCAAAGGCGCCGTGCGTCGCCAGCAAGGCCGCAATCCCCACCACGAATTTCAGTTTCATCGTTCCATCCCCCTTGCCGCCATGCTAACTGATCAGGCCAGCGCGGCGCGCCCGATATGGCGGCCGAGGAAGTCCAGCATCGCCGCCGCGATCTCGGCGCCATGGGTTTCGATGGCGAAGTGGCCGGTATCGAGAAAGCGCACCTCGGCATCGGGATTGTCGCGTTTGAACGCCTCGGCGCCAGCCGGGATGAAAAACGGATCGTTGCGGCCCCAGATCGCCAGGGTCGGCGGCAGATGGCGGCGGAAGTAGTCGTGCAGCTGCGCGTACTGTTTGATGTTCTGGCCATAGTCAAGCAGCAGGTCCATCTGCGCTTCGACGCCGATGCGCTCGATGGCCGCATGGGCCAGCTGCCACGGTTCCGGCGCGATCAGGCTCGCATCCTTCACGCCTTGCTTGTACTGCCACTTCGTCATCTCCAGCGTGTTGAAACGGCGCAGCGCCTCGCGGTTGGCGGCGGTCGGCTCGGCCCAGGCCCGGCGCATGTCGGCCCAGCCTTCGCTCAGGCCCTCTTCATAGGCATTGCCGTTCTGGCTGACGATGGCGGTGATTTTTTCGGGGTGGTTCACCGCCAGGCGCCAGCCGACCGGCGCGCCGTAGTCGAACACATACAGCGCGTAGCGGTCCAGCCCTTTGGCGACGGTAAACGCGTCGATCACCGCCGCCAGCCGGTCGAAGGTGTACTCGAACGACGCATCCGGCAGCACGCTGGTCTGCCCGAAGCCCGGCAGGTCCGGCGCGATCACATGGTAGTGGCGCGCCAGTTGCGGCATCAGGTCGCGGAACATATGAGACGAGGCGCCGAAGCCGTGCAGCAGCAACAGCGTCGGCGCATCGGGCGCACCGGCTTCGCGGTAGAACAGCTCGACGCCGTCTATGGCAATGGTGTGGTAATGAACCTGGATGGACATGATGACTCCTTCAATCAGTTGGGCAAGGTTTTGAATAACTATTATAATTACTCTTTAAAGGTTACTTTAGTCCAGTATGGGCAGCAAAAAGTAACCTGTCAAGTTATTTTTAAGAGGTTACTTAATGCACTATTCAGGAATTCAACAGGCTTCCACGGCACCGGAAGCGCCCTTGCTGGGCGACCACCTGGCGATGGACTTGATCAACACGCAGGCGCGCAGCCATGGCGAATTGCAGGAGTTCTGGAGGACGGGAGACGATGTGCTGCGCTGGCTGGCGCGCTGCGGCATCACGCCGGAGCTAGACGCCGGCACGGTCGACCTGGCGGCCTTGCTGGAACAGGCGCAGGCGCTGCGCGCGCTGGCGCAGCAGCTGATCACGAGGTGCAAGAATGGTAAGGACGGCAAGGAAGGAGATATCGACGGCCTGAACACGTATCTGCAGGCCTATCTGAGCGCGCCGCTACTGGAGCGCGGCGCCGATGGCCAGCTGATGTTGGGCCGCCGCGCGCGCGCAAACGCCCTCGCCTGCCTGCTCGGGCCGGTCGCCGAAGCCGTCGCGCAGCTGCTGGCGGAGGGCGATTTCGACCTCGTCAAGCAGTGCGAACACCCCGATTGCATCCTGTGGTTTGTCGACCGCACCAAGGCCCACAAGCGCCGCTGGTGCAGCATGGCCTTGTGCGGCAACCGCTACAAGGCGGCGCAGTTCAGGAAAAAGAACGCTTAGAGAACGATTAGAGAACGATTAATCGCGCAGCACCTTGAAACCATGCGTGCCGTCGCGCCCCAGCTGCGCCACCAGGCCAAACTCCCAGTCGAGATAGGCCTGCATCTGCTCGCGCTGGTTGTCGGTGCCTTCATACGGCCGGCGGTAGCGGTCGATCAGGGGCGAGGCCAGGCGGGTCGGCCCGGTTTCCAGCGGCAGGCCCTGTTCGGCCCACGCCGCCGTGCCCCCGGCCAGCACGAACACGGGCGCGCCGATGATCTCGCGCAGGTCGGCACTGGCAAAGCGCGCCAGCAGGCTGCTGCCGCAGGTCAGCACATAGCGGCGCGTGTCGCCCGGCAGTTTTGCCAGCGCCGCGCGCAGGTCGGAGCGCAGCGCGAACCAGGCACCGGCGACATGGCGCTTGTTGTAGTTGACGCCGCTGGTAAAGTCCAGCACCACCGTGTGCACGGGATCCTCGGCCAGCCACTGGGCCAGCTGCGCCGGGCTCACCTCATCGACCACCGGCAGCGGCGGCAGCGGCGCGCTCCAGCCTTGCTGCGACTTGAAGTCAAGCGATGACAGGCCATCGACCACATGCACCTCAATGTTCATCTGGCGCAGCCACGACGCCGTCAGGTTGGCGCGCACGCCGTCGTCGTCGGCCAGCACGAAACGCGCACCGCGCACGGGGCCGAACTGTTCGGTTTCCTGCACCAGCTGGCCACCGGGCGCGCTGCGAAAGCCGGCCAGGCTGCCCAGCGCAAATTCGGCCGGGCTGCGCACGTCGAGGCAGTACGTGGTGCGCCCGGCATCGGCCTGCAAGGCCGCGAGGCCGGCCGCGTCGGTGCGCTGTACGCCGGCGCGGTCGGCCAGCGCCCGCGCCCGCGCAGCATCCTGCTGGCCATGCTCCAGGTCTTCGGGATACACGCGCGTCTGGCCATGCTGCAGCTGCTGGCCCGCCAGGGTCCAGCCGATGGTGCCGTTGCGCAGCGCCGCCACCGGGTTCGGCACGCCGGCATTGCGCAGCGACTGCGTGCCGATAATGCTGCGCGTGCGCCCGGCGCAGTTGACGACGATGGTGGTGGACGGGTCCGGCGCGATGGCGCGCGCGCGCAGCGCCAGCTCGGCGCCCGGCACGCTGATGCTGCCGGGGATGCTCATGGTGTGGTATTCATCGTAGCGGCGCGCGTCGAGGATGACGATATTGGCTTTCGCGTCGATCAGGGCCTGCAGTTCCTCGGCGCTCAGGGACGGCGTATGCGCCTCTTCTTCCACCAGCTCGCCGAAGGCCTTGCTCGGCACATTCACGTCGCGGAACAACTCGCCGCCGGCCGCACGCCAGCCTTCTATGCCGCCGTCGAACAGCGCTACGTCCGTGTAACCCAGGGTGCGCAGGCGCTCGGCCGCCACCTGGGCCAACCCCTCTCCGTTATCGATGGTGACGATGGCCACGTCGCGGCGCGGCAGCTTGGTCCAGGCATCGAGCTCGATGCGGCCCAGCGGCAGGTTGGCGGCAAACAGCGGGTGGGCCTGGGCGTGCGGGTCTTCCTCGCGCACGTCGAGCAGCGCAATCTCGCGCCCGGCCAGCAATTGTTCGCGCACTTGCTGGTAGCTGCGGCGGGGGAAGACGGCCAGGCCGTTTGTTGCAGGATTCTTGGTCATGGTCTGCTCATTCAAAATGATTAATTGGCGTAGCCGGAACGGAAGGGCTTGACGGCGCCCTCCAGTGTAAACACGGAGCGGTCGACGGCGCCGATATCGGCGCCATAGATATGGATGCCGATCGAGACGCGGTCGTCATGGGCGTTGGCCACCTGGTGGATATCGCCGATGGCGGGCGAGACGGCCGTCACCGCGCCCGTTTCCAGGCGCTGCGGCGGGCCGGCTTTTTCCAGTGCGCCATCGGCGGTACGGCGAAAATCCTGCGAAATCTCGGCGCCGCGCAACAGGCCGATCAGGCCCCACACCGTATGGTCGTGGATGGGCGTGGCCTGGCCAGGCCCCCACACAAAGCTGACTACCGAAAAGCGCGCCTGCGGATCGCGGTACAGCAGGTACTGGCGGTAGTACTGCGGGTCTGGCTGCGCGGCGGCGTCCGGCAGCCAGTCGTCGGTGGCCAGCAAGGTGCGCAGCAGCGCGCCGCCCTGCGCCACCACCACCGGTTCGGCCGCGTTCTGTTCCAGCAGCGCTTCGAAACCGGTGACCAGCTTTCTCAAGGGCGCCGGCAAATCGGCATATGTCGTCATGTTCGTCTCCTGATGCGATAGTAGCGGCTTACGCGGCCTGGCGGCGCGCGGCCGTGTTGCGGTTTTCCGGCACCGGCAAGCCCAGGTTGCCGCGCAGGGTGCTGTGCGTGTATTCGCAGCGCAGCAGTCCCCGCTCCTGCAGCACCGGCACCACATGGTCGACAAAGGCGTCGAGCTGATAGGGCAAGGACTCGAACAGGATAAAACCGTCGGCCGCGCCGCCCTTGAACCAGCGCTCGATGGCATCCGCCACCTGCACGCCGGTGCCGACGAATTCCTGGCGCGGGCTGGCAAAGCGCAGCGCCGTCTGGCGCAGGGTCAGGTTTTCCTCCTTTGCCGTCCGGATGATGCGCTCGGAGGCGCTGCGGTTGCTTTGCGCGCCGTACTGGCCGATATCGGGGAAGGCTTCGTCCAGCGCATACTGCGTCAGGTCGTGCTCATTGAAGGAGCGGGCCAGGGCCACCAGCGCGTCTTCGATGCGCACCAGGGCCACCGCTTCCTGGTACAGCTGCTCCGCATCGGCTTCGGTTTCGCCGACGATGGCGCGCAGCGCCGGCAGCACGGCCAGCTGCGCCGCAGGGCGGCCAAAGGCGGTGGCGCGTGCCTTGATGTCCGTGTAATACGCGAGCGACGAGTCGAACGTCGAGCCTTCCGTGAAAAACGCTTCCGCATGGCGGGCCGAGAAATTGCGCCCCTCTTCCGACGCGCCGGCCTGGAAGATCACCGGCTGGCCCTGCGGCGAACGGCTGATGTTCAACGGGCCGCGCACCTGGAAGAATTCGCCGTGGTGGTTCAGCGCATGCAGTTTCGATGAGTCGAAAAACTGGCCGCTGGCCTTGTCGTGGGTCAGCGCATCGTCTTCCCACGAGTCCCACAGGCCCTGCACCGTCTGCAGATGCTCGGCGGCGATGCGGTAGCGCACTTCATGCGGCGGATGCTGCGGTTTGCCGTAGTTTTCCGCGCTGCCCGACAGCCAGGAGGTGACCACGTTCCAGCCCGCGCGACCGTGGCTTAAATGGTCGAGCGAGGCAAACTGCCGCGCCACCGTGTAGGGCTCGCTGTAGCTGACAGTCAGGGTGCCGACCAGGCCGATGTTCCTGGTGACGGTGGCCAGCGCCGACAGGATCGTCAGCGGCTCGAAGCGGTTCAGGTAGTGGGGGCTCGATTTTTCCGTGATATGCACGCTGTCGGCGACAAACAGGAAATCGAACTTGCCCTTCTCCGCCAGTTTCGCCTGGCGGATATAAAAGTCGATATCGGTGCTGGCGCCCGGATGCGCGTCCGCATGGCGCCAGTCGCCCCAGCCGGGGCCGACGCCATGCAGGATAAAACCGAGTTTCAATTGTGCTGTGCTCATGAACGACTCCTTGAATAAGTTAAACAGGGCGGAACAGGCTGGCGTCGACCAGCTGCTGCGCATCGACGCGACGGGGGAACAGTTTGGCTTCGTAAAAGGCGTCGGCCACCTGCTGCAATTGCGTGACGATCTGCTGGTCCGGTGCGCGCAGCTGCGGGCGGTCGCGGCCCACCACCATTTTCACGACGTCGGGCGGCAGTCTGGTGATGCGTTCGAACACGCGCGCATACTCGTCCGGGTGCTCATTGGCCCACACGTTGGACCTGGCCAGGCGCAGCAAGACGTCGGCCAGCGCGGCGCGCTTGCCCGCATGTGCAAGGGCGGCATCCGACGCGGCGATCACGCCGATGCCCGAATTGATGCCGACGCCATCGCGCAGCACGCGCGCGCCGCGCAGCTCCGCGCTGGCCTGGTAGGTGCCGAAAGTGGCCCAGGCCTCGATCTGGCCGCTGGAAAACGCCACCGCCGCGTCGCCGGGCAGCATGAAACCGGTTTTCACGTCGTCAATCGACAAGCCCGCCTCGCGCAGCGCGCCGAACAGCAAATAGTGCGCCACGCTGCCGCGCGCCGACGAGACGATCACCGAACGCCCCTTCAGATCGGCCACCGACAATATCGGCGAATTGGGCGGCACCAGGATGGCCACCGCCTTGGGCGACGACACGCTGGCCGCCACCACTTTGACGCGCGCGCCACCGGCGGCGGCGGCCAGCGCCGGCGTGTCGGCCGCCATGGCGGTATCGACATCGCCCGATACCACGGCTTCGAACAGCGGCGCCGCGCCCTGGAAGCTGGCCCACTCGATCTTGTACGGCGCGCCGTCGAGCACGCCGGCCGCTTCCGCCTTCGAGCGCAGCAGGTTGACCTGGTCGCCCAGCACCAGGGTCACCTTCGACAGGTCGGCCGAGGACGGCGCCAGCACCTTCTCGCCGCAGGCGGCCAGCAAGGCGGCGGCCGGCAGTGCGCCCAGCAGGCGGCGGCGCCGGGGATCAAAAGTCATAGGAAGCTTTCGCATAGTAATAGGCGCCGGTGGGCGCGAATGGTGACGGGCCGTAGACAAAGCCGGACGAACCCGTGTTGGCGTCGCCAGGGCCGTTCTTGTCCGGGAAGACATTGAACAGATTGGCCGCGCCCAGCACCAGCTTGGTGTTCTTGCCCAGCGCATAGGTCACGTCGAGATCCGTCAGCCATTTGGCGCCAAAATGATAATCCTGGGCGCGGTTGGCGGTGGTCTGCCAGGTCGACTTGTCGTAGCGCGTGGTCTGCAGGTTGACATCGAAATCGCCGACGAACCAGCGCGCCGACAAAATCAGCTTGGTGCGCGGCGCCGCCGTCAAATCGCCGATGCCGCCGCCCGCCGCATAGCCGTACCAGACCTGGGTGCCGCCCGGATTGGCGCCCAGCGCCGTGATCTCGGCCGGCGTCGCCTTGACCTTCAGCAGCGCCGTGCGGTTCCAGTTCAGCGCCGCGCCCCAGCGCACCACGCCGGCCGCGCCATAGTCGGAGGCGATGTCGGCCACCAGGTCGGCGCCGCGCGTGCGCGTGTCGACGCCGTTGGCAAAATACTGCACCCACTCGCTGCCCGTCAGGCCGGAGGCGCGCAGCAGCGGCGCAAATGCCGGGCCGAACATGTAGCCGGTGCGCACGATGCGGTCGGTGATGCGGATCTGGTAGGCGTCCAGCGTGATATTGGCGTTGTCGCTGGCCTTGAACACCACGCCCAGGCCCACGTTGGTCGACTTTTCCGGCTCCAGGTCTTTGGCGCCCAGCTGGCGCGCCAGGGTCGAATCGTTGCGCAGCAGCTTGGACAGGCTGGGCGCCACTTCGCCGGTGACCGGGTTGATATTGGTGCGGTTGTCGGTCTGCGCATAACCGAGCTGGGTCAGCGCCGGCGCGCGAAAACCCGTGCCGATGGTGCCGCGCAGGGCCACGCGCGGCGTGATGTCGTAGCGCGAATTGAGCTTGCCGCTGAGGGTATTGCCTGCGCTGTCGTTATAGTGCTCGCCGCGCACGGCCACGTCGACAAACCAGTCCGGCGTCGGATAGAAGCCGATATCGTTGTACAGCGCCAGCACCGTGCGCGTGACGCGCGTGGCGTCGGCCGGGGACAAGGCCACGCCGGCCTGGGCGCCGACGGCGGCCGGCTTGCCCACGTTGGGATTGCCTTCCTGGTCGCCCGGCTGGAAGATATAGCCGCCGTTGATGTAGCCCAGCCGGTCGCCGGCATAAGTGGTGAAGCGTTCCAGGCGCTGCTCGGCGCCCAGCGACCATTGCAGCGGTTTGCTCCAGCCAATATCGAAGGCGCGCGTAAAATCTTCGTTGGTGGTCCACTGCTCGAACTGATACACGGCCAGCTTGTCGAAGCTGGTCGGCGAAGTGGGGCCCAGCGAGGGATTGCTGGTCAGGTTGCTGTACTGGCGCGCGCGGTTCTTGCCGTAGCCCGTGCTCAGGTCCCAGTTCCAGCCGGCAGTCTTGCCGCGCGCGCCGGCGTTCAGCTGGTAGTCGTAGGCACTCATGTTATTTTGCGCGAAGTACCCGTCGGGGAACAGCTGGCCCAGGGTCGCCAGGCCGTTCGCGCGGCGGAAGTTATTGCCGGCGATGGTGTTGCGCGTGCCGGCCGTGCCGAAGGCATAGAAGGTGGTGCCGGTCGCGCCATACGGCAGCTCCGCATTGAAGGCCACGTTATAGGCTTCGATGCCGGGATCGCCATTGCGCGCGCCTTCGCGGTCCCAGGTGGCGTTCTTCGGATTGCTGGCCGGCGAATAGTTGACCAGGTTGGTCGATTTGAAGTTGTTCCACGACTGGCCGCGCTGGCGCGCATTGGCGGCGACATGCACGAAGCCGTCGTCGCCGAGCTTGAAGCCGGCATCGGCCTCCAGCTTGAAATTGTTGCGGTCGCCCTGCCCTTCCTTCAGGCGGCCGGCCGTGGCGCCCAGCGAGCCGCCGTGATTGCCGGTTTTGAGGATCACATTGACCACGCCGGCCACCGCATCGGAACCGTATTGCGCGGCGGCGCTGTCCTTGAGCACTTCGATATGGTCGATGGCGGACAGCGGAATGGTGTCCAGGTCGATCGGATTGACGCCGCTGGTGTCGCCGCCGCCATTGGTCAGCAGCGCCGCATTGTGGCGCCGCTTGCCATTGACCAGCACCAGCGTGTAGGCCGGACCCATGCCGCGGTTGCTGACGGGGCGCACCACCGAATTGACGCCGGCCTGGTTGGTGCCGAAGTTAAACGAGGGCAGCAGGCGCGCCAGCGCCTCGCTCAATTCGGCGCGGCCCGTGTGCAGCAATTGTTCGCCATTGATCACATCGATCGGCGCCGGGCTGTCGGCCACCGTGCGCTGTTCGCCGCGCACGCCGGTGGTCACCACCACGTCCTGGACCTGGCCGATGCTGTTCTGGGCATGCGCCATGGAAGTGACCACGCCGCAGGCCAACAGCGCCAGGTGCAGGGGTTTGAAGCGGAGCGGCTGGTAAGTGTGAAGCATGGCATTTCCCTTGTTTGTTTATTATGTGTTGATGCAGGCAAAATCCGGGGTCAGACCCGCCGGGTCTGACCCCAGCATTTATTTGGGTTATGTTAAATATTTCGCAAAACTGCGATCCCACAGCGGTGCCACGTCGATGCGTTTCGCCAGCAGGCCCGCCTGCGCAAACGCGTCGGCCACCTGCTGCTGCGAGGCGATGGCGGCGTCGTCAACCGCCACCAGCTTGTAGGGCTGGCTGCGCAGCCTGACCTGGTTCAGGAACAGCTGCGGCGGCACGCCGGCGATGCGCCCGCTTTTGGCGGCCCATTGCTCGGGGTGGTCATTGATCCATTGATAGACCTTGGCGATGCGCTGCAGGTAGTCGCCGATGGCCGCGTGCTTGAGCGGATCGGCAATCGCCCGGGTAGAAGCGCTGATCACGTAATTGCCCGACAGGACACCGTCGGCCGTGCGCAGCACGCGGGCGCCCTGGTTCTTGGCCAGTTCCACCACCAGGCCGAAGATCACCCAGGCGTCCAGCTGGCCGCTCTGGAAGGCCGCGAAGCCATCCTGCGGCGCCAGCGCCACCGGTTCGATATCCTTGAAGCTCAGGCCCTTCTCCTTGAGCAGCTGCAGCAGGAAGTAGTGCGAGGTAGTCGAGCGCGCATAGCCGATGCGCTTGCCCTTGAACTGCGATGCGTCGGTGATGGCCGAATTTTTCGGCACCAGCACCACCTGGTTGTTGACGTCGCCACGCAGCACGGCGATCACCTTCATCGGCGCGTTGGAGGCGGCCGCGAAGATGGGCGGGATTTCGCTCATGCCGCCGCAGTCGAGCGAACCGGCGGCCAGCGCCTCGACGATCAGGTTACCGGCGGCAAATTCGGCCAGC
Source organism: Janthinobacterium sp. PSPC3-1 (assembly GCF_049896105.1). Taxonomy (NCBI): domain Bacteria; kingdom Pseudomonadati; phylum Pseudomonadota; class Betaproteobacteria; order Burkholderiales; family Oxalobacteraceae; genus Janthinobacterium; species Janthinobacterium sp. PSPC3-1. The sequence continues at coordinate 64,773 of NZ_JAFCTQ010000005.1, forward strand.
GCGCTCTTGTAAGGGGTTTTTTCCACGCCCGCTTCGGTAAAGTAATAGCTGTCGCCGCCCTTGTAGGTGCCGATACGCAGCGTTGTACTGCCCAGCTGGGGCGCAGCCCAGGCCGGGCCCCAGGCACCCAGGCCGCCGGCCAGCAGCGCCAGTCCCGAGCTTGTCAAAAAGCGGCGGCGCGTTGGTGTTGTGTTGTCCATGCTTGATCCTTATTTTGCTTCTTCGGAAACGAGGGCGATGCGGGCGTAGCCGGCGTCGTTCAGCACGCCCATGGTGCCCACCACCTTGCCGTAGGAAAGCGCCTGGTCGGCGCGCAGGTGGATGCGGCGCTCATGGTCGCCTTTCGATTCCTGCTGCACCAGGGCCAGCAGGTCGGCCGGGCCAGCCTTGGCCGCAGTTTCATTGACGTAGACTGTGCCGGCCGTGTCGATGCTGATCACGATCGGCGGCTTCGGCTCCTCCAGCGGCTTGGTATTGGCGGTCGGCAGGTCGACTTTCACGCCGGTGGCCATCATCGGCGCGGCCACCATAAAGACGATCAGCAGCACCAGCATCACGTCCACCAGCGGGGTGACGTTGATGTCGCTGACGGGGCCGATCTTGTGTGCCGAACCTGTCGATAATTTGGCGCCCATCTCAGGCTCCCTGCGGCGTCAAGCCGGCGACGACATGGGCGCGTTCCGCCTTGCCTGCCGTCGCTTCGACGCTGTCGATCTGTGTTTCGCCCGCTTCGAGCTGGCGCGACAGCTGCACTTCCACCAGTCCCGTCAGGGTGGCCAGGCGGCCCGTATAACTGTTCAGGTCACCGGCCACGCGGTTGTAGGCGACCACGGCGGGTATCGCCGCCACCAGGCCGAGCGCCGTGGCGAACAGCGCTTCGGCGATGCCGGGGGCGACCACGGCCAGACTGGTGCTGTTGCTGGCGGCGATGCCCTGGAAGGCGTTCATGATGCCCCACACGGTGCCGAACAGGCCGACGAACGGCGCCACCGAACCCACGGTGGCCAGCACGGACAAGCCTTTTTGCAGCTGTTCGGCTTCCACGTTGCTGGCGATCTGGCCGACCCGGTTGATGCGCTCCTTCAGGCTGTCGCGCCCAGAGGCATCCGCATGCAGATGCAGGCGGTGGCTATGCTGCCATTCGCCGGCGATGGCCTGGTAGATGCGGGCGAACGGGTCTTGCGGCTGCTCGCGCAACTGCTGCGCCAGGCGGTGCAAGGTCGGCTGGCCGGCCAGCGCGGTGGTAAACGCGGCGGCGCTGCGCTGCAGCCGCTTGAAGCGCAGCAGCTTGTCGATGATCACGCCCCAGCTGACCAGCGAGGCCAGGATCAGCAGCACGATGATAGCCTTGACGATCAGGTCGGCCTGCTGGAACAGCTCCAGCGGGGAAAGATGGGCGGAAATGGTGGTCGGGTTCATGCGGTTCTCCAGGGGTTCAATTGACTAATTCAGTTTGAAAACGATATTCCCGGCCAGCAGATAGGTACTGCCGCCCAGGTCGGGCAATTTGGGGAACGGCGCGGCCCGTTCGATGGCCTGTTTCGCCGCTTCGTCCAGCGCTTCCACGCCGGACGGTTGCAGCTCCACTTTCAGCAGCGCGCCCTGCGGGTCCAGGGTCAGCACATAGCCCACCTTGCCCTGCTGGCGGCGCTGCCTGGCCGCCTGCGGATAGTCGGCATTGCGGTTGATGCGGGCATACACCTGGTTCACATAGTCGGTGGGTATGCCTTCCGTGCTGACCACTTTCGACGCCGGCGGCGCCGGTTTGGCGGCAGCTGGTGCGGGGGCCGGCGCTGGCGCGGGAGCCACCGGTGTCACGGGACCGATAGTCGTGGCGGGCGCCGGCGTCGTTGGCGCGCTATACGTTTCCGCGCTGGCGGCCGGCGCCTCCACCGTTCTAGGTTGAGGGACAGCGGCTGCCACGGGCCTTGACGGCGCCAGCGACACCGGCTTGGCCTGCGGTTCCGGCGGCGGCGGTGGCGGCACGATGGCTTTCGGCGGCGCCACGCGTATCAGTTCCACCACCGTGGCCACCGCTTTCGGCGCGGGGTGCGAGCCGGCCAGGTTCCAGGCCAGCAGCGCCACGCCGCCATGCAGCAGGCCGGAGATCAGCACGCCCCGGTAGCGGCGCCATGCCGGCGTGCCCGGTTGCAGCGATGGCAGGCTGGCGACAGCCAGTACCGGCGTGGCCGGGGCCGCGACGGGCTCACGTGTCAGTGGTGCAAAGGTCAAGGTAGCGCTGTTCATGGATATCCCCTCTCAGTCGAACAAATCAGGCTCTTCGCGGGTGATCACGTCCCACAGCGGCTGGAAGCTGAACCAGCCACCCGCGTCGGAACCGATCTGGCCGGCCGTATGGCGCGCCACCGCGTGCGGGATCGGCTTGGTGGGGCCGGCCGCTTCCGACAGCAGCTGCGCCTGGGCCGCGTTTTCAAACGCGATATAGCGCCATACGGCCGATTCCACCGACGCACCCACCGTCAGCAAGCCGTGGTTTTGCAGGATCACGGCCTTGCGCGGCCCCAGCGTTTCGGCGATGCGCTCGCCTTCGCTGGTATCCAGCACCACGCCGCTGAAGTCCTGGAAAATCGCGTGGTCTTCGTAGAACATGCAGGAATCCTGGGTCAGCGGATCGAGCAGCCGGCCCTGGGCCGCAAACGCCTTGCCGTACAGGCCGTGCGAATGGGCGGCGGCGATCACGTCGGGGCGCGCCTTGTGCAGTTCGGAGTGGATGGCAAAGGCGGCGCGGTTCAGCAGGCCGTCGCCTTCGACTACCTTGCCGTCGTGACTGACCAGGATCAGGTCGGATACGCGGATATGGCCGAAATACACGCCGGCCGGATTGACCCAGAAATGGTCGGGAAACTCCGGATCCCGCGCCGTGATATGGCCGGCGCCGCCCATGTCGTAGCCATAGCGGGCAAACAGGCGGAACGACACGGCCAGGCGCTCCTTGCGGTGCTGGCGCTGGGCGGCCAGGGTCGGTGGCGGCGGCGGTTCGGCAAAGATGATATTGCCGTTGGCGTCGCGCGGCGCGCCGTAGATGGCGGGCCGTGGCGCGGGGGCGCCCACGGCGCGCAAGTGCGGGCGCGACAAGGGGGCGGAATACAAAGGGGCGGTGCTGCTCATGGCGTTTCCTTGTTCTGTGGTTTATTCGGTGGCGTCAATAGCCGCGCGCAGTGTCGACCACGTCGCTCAAAGGCGTGCCGGCGCGGAAATGGCGCAGGTTGTGCAGGAATTTATCGATCAGGGCCGGCACGATGGCGTCGGTGCTGGGCGAAATATGGGGCGACAGCCGCACTTTCGGATGCGTATAAAAGGCGTGGCCGGCCGGCAGCGGCTCCGGCTCCGTCACGTCCAGCGTCGCCAGCGCCAGCTGGCCCGCGTCCAGCGCCGCATGCAGCGCCTCGTGATCGACCAGGTTGCCCCGCGCGATATTGATCAGGTGCAGATGTGGCCTGGCATGGGCCAGCGCGGCCGCATCGATCACGTGATGGGTCTCGGGCGTGGACGGCGCGGCCAGCACCAAATGGTCGGAACGGGCCAGCAAGGTGGCGAGATCGGCCACCGCTTCCACGCCAGCTATCTCGAACGGCGCGCCGGAGCGGCGCAAGGCGATGACCTTTACGCCCAGCGCCAGCGCGCGCTGCGCCACGGCCTGGCCGATGGAGCCGAAACCGTACAGGCCCAGGGTCGATCCCTTGACCAGGCCCAGCGATAATCTGCGCCAGTCGCCGGCGCCCCCCAGCCAGATCTCGGGGATGCGCTTGGTGGCGGAAAAAATCGCCGCCAGCACGTATTCAGCGATCGCATCGGACGCCGTGCCGCGCGCCGAGGTCACCACCGGCCCCTGGAACAGCCAGGGCGGGTAGTAATCGATGCCGACCGAGGCCAGCTGCACCCAGCGCACGCGCGACGGCCATTGTTGTGGCGCTTGTGTCGCCAGCAGACTCTGGCCTTTCGGCGCCGGCAGCACGAACAGGATGTCGGCGTCGGGCAGCGCGGTCAATGGACCGGGCGCCAGGTCCAGCACCGGCAAGCCGGCTTGTGCGGCCAGCAGCGCATTGACCCTGGGGTCGAACTGGCTGGCGATGGTCAATGCGTTCATATCGGTCTCTTCTCAGGCGGCCAGGCGGGTGGCATCGGACTGCGCGGCGTGCGCTTCGCGTTCGGCAATCGCCGCGCGCACCAGCGGGATCAACTCCCGGCCGTATTGCAGCGCGTCCTGGATCGGGTCGAAGCCGCGGATCAGGAAGGTGGTCACGCCCAGTTCCCAGTATTTCAACAGCGCGTCGCGCACCTGTTCCGGCGTGCCCACCAGGCCCGTGGAATTGCCGGCCGCCTTGGTCAGCGCGGCGATGCCCGTCCACAGGCGTTCGTCGACCACCTTGCCGTTGGCGGCCGTGGCCAGCAGGCGCTGCGAGCCGACATTGACGGGTTGCTGCGGGCGGCCGCTGAAATGCGGATTGTGCTGGACCTTGGCGGTGGCTTTCGCCAGGATGGCGTCGGCCTTGGCCCAGGCCTGCTCTTCCGTCTCGGCCAGCACGGGGCGCAGCGACAGGCTGAAGCGGATCTGGTCGGCGCGGCCGTATTTGGCGGCGGCGGCGCGCACCTTGGCGATAATCTCTTCCACCTGCGCCAGCGATTCGCCCCACAGCGCATACACGTCCGCATGCTTGCCGGCCACGTCGATCGCCGCTTCCGAGGAGCCGCCGAAATAGATCGGCAGATGGTTGCCCGCCACCGGACGCACGCCGGCGTTCTGGCCCTTGACCTTGTAGATGGCGCCGTCATGGTCGAACGGGCCGCTGCTGCTCCAGGTCTGCTTGACGACATCGAGGAATTCGTCGCTGCGCGCATAGCGCTGGTCGTGGTTCAAGAAGTCGCCGTCACGCTGCTGTTCGGTGTCGTCGCCGCCGCTGATAATGTGCACGGCCAGGCGGCCATCGCTGAACTGGTCCAGCGTGGCCAGCTGGCGCGCGGCCAGGGTCGGCGAGACAAAGCCCGGACGGTGCGCCAGCAGGATGCCCAGCTTTTCCGTTTGCGAGGCGATATACGAGGCGACCTGGAAGCCGTCCACGGAGCCGCTGCCGTGGGCGACGAGCACGCGGTCGAAACCGGCGTATTCGTGGGCGCGGGCGACGGCGCCCAGGAAAGCCTTGTTGACGACGGGACCCGTGCCCAGCACGGTTTCGGACACTTCCTGGGTGGCGCTAAAGCCGATGAATTCGATGCTCATTTTGCTTCCTTCGTGGTGGTGGCGGGTTGGACAGACGAGGTAATTGCGGCAAACGCGGCGCGGCCGCTGTTGATTAAAATGGTGTCGTTCTGCGGCGTGTGGATGCGGCTGCACAGCACGTCGCGGTAATGGCGCTGCAATGGGTTGGCGTTCGACAGGCCCGGATTGCCGCTCAATTCGATGGCTTTTTCCACCACCTGTATCGCCTGGTTGGTGACCAGGTATTTGATGCGGAAGCTGTCATTCGGTGCGATGCGTCCCGCCGCGGCCGATGCGATCAGGGTGGCGTTGGAAAACAGCCAGGTGTCGATCAGGCCCAGCGCCTCCTGGAAGCGCGGCAGGCTCGATAAAGGCGCACCCAGGTTGGCCGGCACCCTTTCCTGCAGCCACTGCGCCAACCAGTCGCGCGCCGAGCGGGCGACAGCGTCGTAGATCGAAGAAAGCAGCACCGACATCCAGGTCAGCAGTTCGGCGTCCAGTTCCTGCGCCGTACCAAACGGCGCCACGTCGACCGCATGGTCCAGCGGCACCAGCACGTCGTCGAAAACCACGTCGTGGCTGCCGGTGGCGCGCATGCCCAGGTGATCCCAGGTCTCGACGATGGTGATGCCGGGCGTGTCCTTGTGCACCAGCCAGCTGCCCACCAGCGGCAGCGCGTCGTCGCTGCGGGCCCACACGGCCAGCCAGGTCAGGCGCGGCACGCCCGTCGAATACACTTTTCGGCCGCTGATGCGCCAGCCCTCGGGCGTACGGCGCGCCGTGGTGGCGGGCAGGCCGCCACGGGCCGGCGTGCCCAGGTCCGGTTCCACCCGCAGCGCATTGATCAGCGCGCCCTCTTCCACCGCCTCGCGCGCCACCCGTTCCAGCAGATGGCGGGGCCAGCGCGTGGCGTGCTTGTTCGACGCATGGTGCAGATACTGCATGGTCAGCACCAGCGCGGTGGACGGTTCGCCGCGCGCCACGGCGGCAACGACTCTCGCCGTCTGCTCCAGGTTGGCGCCCAGGCCGCCGAGGGAACGCGGCACGGTCAGCGCCAGCAGGCCCAGTTCGTGCAGATGCTCGAAGTTCTCGTGCGGAAAGCTGGCCTCGCGGTCGTGCTGTGCCGCGCCGGCGGCAAATCGGGCCGTCAATTCAGCCAGCAACGAGGCAAATTGCGGGCTGTCCAGCTGGTGCTGGTGCGAGGAAATGGGCAGGTGCAGGATGGATGAGGACATGGTTACACCGAAAAATTACTGAAGTTGAATGGGCTGGCCAAAGGCGCCGCGACGGCTGTTTCGACCGCTGGCGCCGGCAGCGACTCGAGTTCCACGCCCAGCAGGGCAAGCAGCTGGGCGCGCACCTGCTGGAACTGGGGCTGCTGCGCGCTGCGCGGACGCGGCTGGGTAATCGCGATATCGGCGGCGATGCGGCCCTGGTCCAGCACCAGCACGCGGTCGGCCAGCAGCACGGCCTCATCGACGTCGTGCGTGACCAGCAGCACCGACGGCTTGTGCTGGCGCCACAGATCCAGGATCAGCTGGTGCATGCGGATGCGGGTCAGCGCATCAAGGGCGGCGAACGGTTCGTCGAGCAGCAGCAGTTGCGGTTCGCGCACCAGCGCCCTGGCCAATGCCACGCGCTGCGCTTCGCCGCCCGACAGCGTGGCCGGCCAGGCGTTTTCGCGGTGCGCCAGCCCCACTTCCTGCAAGGCCTGCCTGGCCCGTTCACGCGGCTGGGCGATATCGAGGCCCAGGGTGACATTGCGCCAGGCGCGCTTCCAAGGCATCAATCGCGGCTCCTGGAACACGGCGGCGCGCGCCGATGGCACGTCCAGGGTGCCGGAGCTGATCTGGTCCAGGCCTGCCAGCGCGCGCAGCAAGGTGGTCTTGCCCGAGCCGCTGCGGCCCAGCAGCGCGACGAATTCGCCGGGGCGAATATCGAGGTCCAGCTGATCGAGGATCACGTTGGCGCCGAAACGCTTGCTGACCTGGCGCGCCCGCACGGCGGCGCTGGCGGCTGGCGCCTCGGCGGTGCGCGGCGCGGCGGTCGCGCCGGCGGCGCGGGGACGGTCCAATTCCAGAGTAGTCATCTTCAATCCTTGATAAAAGTCGGGCGCCAGGCCAGCGCATGGTGTTCGATGGCGCGCACCAGGAAGTCGGTGGCCAGGCCCAGGAAGCTGTAGACCAGCAGGCAGACGACGATGATGTCGGTGCGCATGAAGTCGCGGGCGTTGTTGATCAGGTAGCCGAGACCCGCCGTGGCGTTGATCTGCTCGACGGCCACCAGCGAGAGCCAGCTGACGCCCAGCGAGTAGCGCAGGCCGACCAGGAAAGACGGCAAGGCGCCGGGCAGGATCACGTGCACGATCAGCTGCGGGTAGGAGAGGCCGAACAGGCGGGCCGCCTCGACCAGTTTCGAATCGATGCCGCGGATGCCGCTGTACAGGGTCAAATACATCGGGAAGGTGGTGGCAAACGCGATCAGCGCGATCTTGGTAAATTCGCCGATGCCGAACCACAGAATGAACAGCGGCACCAGCCCCAGGAACGGCAGGGTGCGCGCCATCTGCATGGGCGAATCGACCGCCACTTCGCCGCGCCGCGACAGGCCGGCGATCAAGGCCAGCGCCGTGCCCAGCGACAGCGAGACGGCCAGGCCGATCAGCACGCGGCGCAGCGACACGATCACATTGCTGCCGATTTCGCCGGACAGTATCAGCTCGCCCATGGTGGTCAATATCTGCGACGGCGCCGCCAGCACGCGCTCGGGCAGCACGCCGGTACGGGCGGCGATTTCCCAGGCGGCCAGGAGAATCAGCGGGCTGATGGCGCGTTCAAGGACGGCGGAAAAGAAGGGGCGCTTGCGGCTGGCCGCTACGGGTTCCTGCTGCGAGGCACTGCTGGCGGAGGTAGAAACTGACATCGGGCTTCCCTGTTCTGAAGTGGCGGCTGGCGTGATCCAGAGCCGATGAAATTCAGTATAGGGAGCAAATGATTATGACGAAACTAATTGTTTATTCTATTGATATATGATTTTTAAGAATAATGTGGGCAGCGGTTTATTCATCGACGGCGCAAAAAAGGCAGGGGTCACCCGACGGTGGAAGACGTCCCAGTGGGACGTCTTCCAATCGCGAAGCGACTGACCCCAGTTTTCCGCTGCGGGCCAATATGGCTAAACTACCCTCACCTTCCCCAAAGCAGGCGCCGGCGCCGCAAACGCCTCGGCCACCGCCTGCGCCACGAAATCGATCGCATGCTGCACCGGTCCCGGCAACTGCGCCTGGATCAGCCAGATATCGAGCAGCGGCTTGAAGTCGCTGACGTTGATGATGTCGAGCTGCGCCAGGTGGCGGCTGCGCTCCAGTATCGGCAGCGGCATCAGGCCCAGGCCCGCGCCGTTGGCCACCAGGCCCAGTTGCAGATCGGTGCCGAAGGTTTCCAGGTTCAGCTTGAACGACAGGCCCTGCTGCGCCAGGGTGCGCGCCAGGCCGGCGCGGAAACCGCAGCCGTCCGGGTTCAGCACCCAACCCACGTCGTACAGCTCGCGCAGCTTGTAGCTGCGGCGCGGCATGCTGCCCTTCTTCGCCACCACCACCAGTTCCAGCCGGCCCAGCGCGCGGCCGACCAGGCCTTCGGGCAGCACCTTGGTGGCCGGGAACAGCGCGACGGCCGCGTCGATCTCGGCGTTGGCCACCCGTTCCAGCAGCTGGGCGCCCCAGCCCGACGCCACTTCCGTGTGCAGGCCGGGAAAGGCGGCGTTCAGCCGTTGCAGGGTGTCGAGCAGCACCATGTCGCCCACGGTCTGGATCACGCCGATGCGAAACACGCCGGTGGGCGCCTGGTCGTTCTGCACCAGGTCGCGCAGCCGGTCCACTTCCAGCAGCACCTTGCTGCACTGCTCGAAGACCCGCTTGCCGGTGGCGTTCGGCCGTGGCGGCTTGACGCTGCGGTCGAGCAATTCGACGCCCAGGTCCTGCTCGAAATTCTGCACGCGCCGGGTAATCGCCGACTGCGTCAGGCGCAGCGACTCGGCCGCCGCGCTGACGGACTGGTTGCGCACGACGGCGACAAAGGCGCTGATGTCATCTATCTTCATGGGCATGCTGTTCCGGTAACCTCCAAAATGCCATCTTAACGCGCCCGCGGGCGCGCCGCCTAGAACGCATAGGAAGCGCGTACATAATAATAGCCTCCGTTGAAGCCCGTCTGCGAGGCGGCCGTGTCGTACTGGTACACGCCAAGATAGCGGCTGGCCAGCGGCACCTTGCTCGGATAGACGTCGAACAGATTGTTGGCGCCCAGGGCCAGCTGCAGCTTCTTGCTGACGGCGTAGCGCACTTCCAGGTCGGTCAGGGTGCGCGGCGCGTTTTCGATATGGTTGAACACCGACGTCGAATAAATGTTCGGCCCCGAATAAAAGGTCGCTTCGGTCGACGTCTTGCCATAGCGCGTGGCATGCAGACTGACGCCCCAAGGCCCCTGGCTCCACACGCCGCCAAGTATCACCTTGTTTTTCGGCGTCGAGGTGGTCAGATAGCCGGCCTGCTGGGCGTTCAGCAGCGGCCTGCCATTGGTGTCGACGGCCGTGCGCAGTATGGAGCTGGTATTGACGTTGCCACCCAGGTCCCAGTCTATGCGCCCCGCCCCCAGATTGGTGGTGTAGGTGGCCACCACGTCCACGCCCTGGGTGCGCGTGTCGACGCCATTGGCAAAATAGCTGGCGCTGACCGACGACAGGCCTGTCGGCAGGCTGATGCCGGCGGCCGTCAGGGCGTTGATGGCGGTGGCGCCCGTGTAGGTGCCGCCCTGGATGATGCGGTCGCGGATCTCGATGCGGTAGGCGTCGACCGTCAGGTTGAACCTGTCCCACGGCTGCGCCACCAGGCCCAGGTTGATGCTGCGCGACTTTTCCGGTTTCAATGCGCTGGCGCCCAGGCTGCGCGCAGCCACCGAATTGACGGCCAGCTGGCCGCCGGCCGTGGTCGGCGAGACCGCCAGGCTGGTGTAGTACTCCTGCGCCAGCGACGGCGCGCGAAAACCCGTGCTCAGCGTGCCGCGCAAGGCATAGCGTTCGCTGGCCTGGAAGCGCGCGGACAGCTTGGCATTGGTGGTGTTGCCGGCGTCGCTGTAGCGTTCATGGCGGGCCGCCAGCTCCGCTTCCCATTGCCGGCTCAATTTGGTCGACAGGTCGGCATAGGCGGCGGAGATGGTGCGGCCGTGCTTGCCCGCGCTGATGGCCGACAGGCCAGGCAGGGCCTGCGAACCGCTGCCGTACGACGATGCCGCGTCGCCGGCGCCCACGTCATAGGTCTCGCGCCGGTACTCGGCGCCCAGCGCCACCGACAAGGGTGCCGGCAGGCCGACGTCGAACGGACGCGCCACGTCCAGGTTCACGCCCCACTGGGTATTCTTGTAGCTGGCCAGGTGAAACGAGGTCGGGGTGGCGCCGGTGGCCGCATACAGGTCGGTATTGGCCGAGTCGCGCATGCCAATCTTGACGTTGTCCACGCCGTAGGTCCCGCTCAGATCCCAGCGCCAGCCGGCCAGCTGTTCGCCGCGCACGCCGGCCGTCAGCGAACCGTCCTGCTCGTTGCTGGTCTCGACCGGGCTGAAACCGTTCGGATACAGCTGCGGCAAGCGATTCGGCAGGCGGTAGTTCTGCACGCTTTCGCCATCCCGGTGCGCCACGCTGCCGAAGGCATACAGCTCGGTGGTGCCCAGCGCATAGCCGGCATTGACGCCGACGGCTTCGCGCCGGCTTTTCGGGTCACCCAAGGTGCGGTTGACCACGGTGCCGGTGCGCTCGTCCGGGCCGCTGCGCACGCTGTGGTCATGGCGCTTGGTTTCCGCGCTCAGGTGCACGAAACCGTCTTCGCCCAGCGGCAGGCCGATATCGGCCGAACTGCCCAGGGTAAAGCCGTCGCCCTTGTAGTACTGGCCGCTGTTGACAATCACATTGCCGCCCTGCGCCGACGATTTCAGTATCACGTTGATCACGCCGGCGATGGCGTCCGAGCCATACTGGGCGGCCGCGCCGTCGCGCAGCACCTCGATATGGTCGACGGCGCTGACGGGTATCAGGTCCAGGTCGACCGGCGTGGCGCCCTGCTGCGCGCCCGGATCGGCCGAGATATTGGCGGAGGTATGACGCCGCTTGCCGTTGATCAGCAGCAGCACATGGTTGGGACTGAGGCCGCGCAAGGTCAGCGCGCTGGTGAGATTGGCCGCATCTCCCGCCTGCGCCAGCCGGTTGACGGACGGCAGCAGCTTGACCAGCGCATCGCGCAAGTCGGTCTGCCCCGTGCGCTGCAAGTCCTTGGCGCTGATCACATCGATGGGACTGAGGCTTTCATCGGCCGAGCGGCGCGTGTCGCGCGTGCCGGTCACCACCACCACGCCCCCTTCCGCCGCGGCCAGGCTGGCGGCGGCATCGACGGCATCGGCGGCCAGCGACGCGCCGGCAGAAAAAGCGAGGAACAAGGCCAGGGGCAAGGCGCGTGGCTTGAGAGTGTGAATATTATTGTACATGGTCAGGGGCTTCATATCAGTTGCTGCGGGCGGCCTTGGCCGCTACCAGGTCGATCTCGACAAAGGCGCCGGGCAGCGGCAAGGCCACCACCTGCAAGGCCGTTCGGGCCGGCTTGGCCGGCTGCTCGGCGGTGCCGAAGAACTGGCCATAGGCGGCATTGAGGCCATTGAAATCGAGCTTGCCGTCCAGCTTGGGATCACCGACCAGGAACACGCGCAGCTGCACCACATCGGCAAAGATGAGGCCTTCCGCTTTCAGCGCCGCCTGCAGCTTGCGCAGTACCGACAGGGTTTGCGTCTGCGTGTCCCCGTAGGACTCGAACGAGCCTTTCGGCGCGGCGGCATTGGCCACGTCCGGCAGCACGCCGCTGAAATACACGGTGCTGGCCGTGGCCGGCACGGTGACAGCCACCGAGATCGGGAAGTTCGAATTCGGAATCGGCGTGCGCTTGATATCCTGCGCGCTGGTGGTGGCTGCAGCGGCCAGCAAGGCGGCGGCGGTCAGGTTGATGGCGGTTTTTTTCATGGTGGTCTCTCAGTGGGAAGAAAATTTAACTTGCGACGCGGGCGGCGATGGCCGCCACGGCGTGGTGGGCGGACAAGGCGGCACCCTCTTGCCAGGCGCCGATCTGGCTCAGGTATTCGCCGGCGAAATGGACGCGGCCATCGGGCTGGTTCAGCAGCACATAGGCCGGTTCGGCCGGCGTGGCCCAATGCACCCAGGAGCCCAGGCTGTACGGCACCTTGTGCCAGGCCACGCTGACGGGGCGCTGCAGCGCGGCGCCGCGCCCCGGATGGACGCGGTCGATCACCTGGCGCGAGGACGCGAATTGCGCCGCCAGCGGTTGATTGCTAAAGTCGCGCGCCGCCTGGCCGATGTTGTAGCAGCCGACCAGGGTGCCGGTGGGCTGGTGGAAGCCGCCGCTCGGATACCAGATCAGCGACGTCACATGCTTGACCACCGAGATGCCGCCGTAGATATGGCTGTCGGTTTCCCAGAAACGGGGCGCTTGCCAGGCGATCTTGCTGGCCGTGTCGTACTCGACCGAGCCGATCGCCTGCTGCACCTTGGCTGAGAAATTGGACGCCACCTTGGCCAGCACGGGCAGCGGAAAGGTGGTGATCGCGTAGTCGGCGCGCAAGGTCTCGAGCTTGCCGCTGGCGCGGTTGCGCACGGTGACGGCCACCCCATCGGCCTCGTTGTGGATGCGCGTGACTTCGGTGTTCAGGCGCAGTTCTTTTTGCAGCCGCTGGCTGAAGGCGGCCGGAATCTTGTCCATGCCGCCCACCGGCTGCAGCATGGTGGGCTGGAAGATCAGCAGCTCATCGAAAATCAGGGACGTCCACAGATCCGGGTCCAGCAGCTCGTCGAGCGACAAGGGATCGGGCCGCACGCCCACCTGTTCGGCCGCGCCGGGAAACACGGTATAGCCCGAGCGCTCGGTGCCCTTGAAGCTGTGATCCGGCGCCAGGTCGCCATAGACTTTCAAAAATTCCAGCAGGCGCTGGCGGTCCGCCACGCTCAGTTCGCGGTCCAGCGCGCCGGCGTCGGTGGCTTTCGCCAGCAGTTCCGAGATGCGGCCGCGCGCATCGTTGACGGCGCGCCGCAGCTGGATCGCCGGCTTGTTTTTCGCCGCATCCGGCAGAAAATAGGCGCTGCGGCTGGTATTGACTTCCGCTTCCAGCGCCACGCCGAACTCGCGGCAGTAGCCAAGGATGGTCTGGTGGTGGCTGGGCAGGCGCGCCGGCCCAGCGTTGAAGTACTGGCCCTTGTCAAAGCGGGCCGTCTGGCTGGAGCCGTCCGTGTAATCGATGCGCGTGCCGTCGCGGATGGTCCAGTTGCGCCCGCCCACCCGCTCGCGCGCTTCGACAAGCTGCACCTGGTAGCCGGCCTTGCGCAGTTCCCAGGCCGACACCAGGCCCGCGATGCCGGCGCCCAGCACCAGCACGCGCAAGCCTTTGCCGGAACCGGGCGGCGGCAGCACGGGCGCGGCGGCGGCCACCGCCACGCCGACGGCCCCCAGGCCCAGGGTAGTCATGGCCGCATGGGCAGCCGTATAGCCGCTGCTGGCGGCCAGTTGCATCAAAAAATGACGACGCGTCACACTCATTATCACTCCGCACAAGATGGGTTGAACTTCGGTCAACGCATCTTATGGTGGCAATGATTATGCTCAAACTAATTATTTTCTATATTAAAGTATGAATTTTATTTATAATTATTTCATCTTGTTTATGCGGAAAATGCATGTCTATCCTGCCTCGCCGGACTGCTACGGCTGGAACTCAAACTCTCAGGAAAAACCTGAGCATAAACTTGGTGATCATCTTCATTTGGCAATATTTGCGGCTTTAGTGGAGAACAGCCCCTCCTGCCGCATGGCACGGATGGCGTGGTCAAACCCCGCCACCAGCTGCGGCGTGGCGACGGCCTTGTTGAACATCAGGTAGCTCTGCGTGGTTTCGATCGGCGGGCCGCTGATTTTCACGCGCCGCACCGCCTGTAATTGTTTGAGAATTTCCACGCCCACGGCGCGGCTGCACACCACCGCCTCCATGCGGCCTGCCAGCAGCTTCCTGAAACTGGCTTCGTGGCTGCCACTGATTTCCAGCTTCTTGAACGTGCCCTGGCGGGCGGCCGCGTCAAAAATGGCGCCGTAGGAGGTGTTTGCCACCACGCCGATGGACGCCATGGCCAGCGCATTGAGGTCGCCGCGAAAGGCCAGCGGGGAGTCGCTGGAGACAAAGATCACATAGTCCTGGAACAGCACCGGCTCGCTGGAAAACAGGTATTTCGCTTCGCGCTCGGGCGTCTTCTTGACGGTGAACATGGCGCCCGCCTCGCCCGTTTCGATTTGCAGCAGCGCACGCGCCAGGGGCAGCAATTCGATGCTGGCGGGCTGCCCCATGCGGCGGAACGCCTCGCTCACCAGCTCGACCATGGGGCCGGACGGCTTGCCGCGTTCGTCGAGCGCCATGAACGGCGGATAGGGAAAGCCCACCACGTGCAGCGGCGCGTTGTCCGCTGGCTGGGCCCAGGCCTGCAGGCAGCTCAAGCCCAGGCTCGACATCAGCAGGATGGCACGCAAAAGCGACTTGGCAGGCATGGGCACTCCCCCGGTCAGCGGCAGGCGGTTACTCTTCCAGCCCTCCGCCCAGCGCCTTGTACAGGGCCACGGCCGACTTGAACTGGTCACGCCGCAAGTCTAGCAAAGTTTGCTGCGAAGCATATGACTGCCGTTGTGCGTCGAGCAGCTCCAGGCGGCTGTCCTGGCCGGCGCCGTAGCGCAGTTGCGACAGTATGCGCCGCTGTTCGGCGCTGGCCGCCACGCGCTGCTGCGCGGCGATCTGCTGCGCATAGGTCTGGCTGCCGGCCAGGCCATCGCGCACTTCGCGAAACGCGCCCTGTATCGCCTGCTCGTACTGCACCACCGCCACCTCGCTGCGGATCTGCGACAGGCGCAGCTCGGCGCGCAGCTGGCCGCCCTGGAACAGCGGCTGCGTGACCTGCGGCGCGAACGACCAGCTGCGCGCGCTGCCGCGAAACAGCTCGCCCACTTCCGGGCTGGCAAAGCCCAGCTGCGCCGTCAGCGACAAGCGGGGAAAGAAGGCGGCGCGCGCGGCGCCGATGTCCGCATTGGCCGCCACCAGCGCCTGTTCCGCCTGCTGGATGTCGGGCCGGCGCGCCAGCAGGTCCGACGGCACCCCGGCCGGCAGCTGCGTCAGCACGGGCTGGGCATCGAGCGCGCGCCCGGCCGGCAGGTCGCCAGGCAGCGGGCCGCCCAGCAGCAGCTCCAGGTTGTTGCGCGCCAGCTGGCGCGCCCGTTCGCGCGCCTGCAGGTCCGCTTCGGCCGTCGCCGCCTGCCCTTCGGCCTGCGCCAGATCGAGGCCGCTGCCCTGCCGCGCCGCGTGCAGGCGCTGCGTGATGCTCAGTGCCTGGCGCCAGTCGCGCAGGGTCGCTTGCGTCAGCTCCAGCTGTTCCGTGGCCAGCCTTTCCTCCAGATAGGCGTCGGCCACGGCGGCGATCAGGGCCATCTGCGCCGTGCGCCGGCCCTGTTCCGTGGCCAGGTAGCGCGCAAAGGCGGCGTCGGACAGGGAACGCAGGCGGCCGAACAGGTCGATCTCGAAGGCGCTCATGGCCACGCCCGCCGTGAACTGGTTTTGCGTTGCAGCCGTCATGCGCTGGCGCACGCCGCCGGCGCTGGCGCCGATGGCGGGAAAGCGCGCGCTGTCCTGGATCTGGTATTGGGCGCGCACGGCGTCCACGTTCAGCGCCGCCACGCGCAGGTCGCGGTTATTCAGCAAAGCCAGCTCCACCAGGCGCTGCAGACGCGCGTCGAGCAGCATCTGGCGCCAGCCCAGGTCCGCCGCATTGCCCTGGCCGGCGACGGCGCCGGCGTCATATGTGTCTGGCACCGGCAGCGCCGGCTTGACCAGCACTGGGGTCAGGCTGCAGGCCGACAAGGCGGCAGCCATCACGGCCATAGGTAATATAAAACGGCACCGCATCACGACTCTCCTTGTACTACATGGTTACTTTTTCTCCAGCGTTGCCCCAGCTTGTCCACCGCGCTCAGCACAACGACAAAGAACACGGGCACGAAGAAGACGGCCAGCACGGTGGCTGTGATCATGCCGCCAAAGACCCCCGTGCCGATCGCATGCTGGGTCTCGGCGCTGGCGCCGCTGGCCAGCATCAAAGGCACCACGCCCAGCGCAAAGGCGAGCGAGGTCATCAGGATGGGGCGCAGGCGCAGGCGCGCCGCTTCCACGGTGGCCTCCACCAGGCCCTTGCCCTGCGCCTGCAACTGGCGGGCGAATTCCACGATCAAAATGGCGTTCTTCGCCGACAGGCCGATAATCGTGATCATGCCGACCTTGAAGAACACATCGTTCGGCATGCCGCGCAGGGTCACCGCCAGCACCGCGCCCAACAGGCCCAGCGGCACCACCAGCATCACCGACAGCGGGATAGACCAGCTTTCATACAGGGCCGCCAGCACCAGGAACACCACCAGCATCGACAAGGCCATCAGCATCGGCGCCTGCGAAGCCGACTCTTTTTCCTGCAGCGACTGTCCGGTCCAGGCCAGCGCAAAGCCGGGCGGCAGCTGGCTCACCAGCCTTTCCATTTCCAGCATGGCGTCGCCGCTCGACACGCCAGGCGCGGCGCTGCCCGAAATGCGCGCCGCCGGATAACCCTGGAAGCGCACCAGCTGTAGCGGCGTTTCGCTCCACACGGGCCGCACCAGCTGGCCCAGCGCCACCATGCCACCGGCGCTGTTGCGGATGCGCAGCGCCAGCACATCGTTCAGCTGCATGCGCGACGGCGCATCGGCCTGGATGATCACCTGCTGCATGCGGCCCGCGTTCGGAAAATCGTTGACATAGGTGGAACCCATGGCCGCTGTCAGCATCTCGCTGACGGCGCCAAACGACACGCCCAGCGCTTCGGCCTTGGCGCGGTCGATCTCCAGTCGCACGCTGGCGCCCGGCGGCAGGCCGTCCGGATACACGCCGGCCACCTTGCCGCTTTGCGCGGCCAGGCCCAGCAACTGGTTCTGCGCGGCCTGCAGGGCGGCGATGCCCTGGTTGGCGCGGTCCTGCAGGCGCAACGAAAAGCCGGACGAATTGCCCAGTTCATCGATGGCGGGCGGCATCAGGCTCATGATCATGCCCTCCTTCGCGCTGGCCATCGCCATTTGCGCATGCAGCACTTCTTCCTGCGCGGTGGCGCCGTCGCGCTGCTTCCAGTCCTTCAGCATGGTGAACGCCAGCGCCGCGTTCGGTCCCGCACCGGAAAAGCTGAAGCCCAGCACGGACTGGTTGTTTTCAATCCCCGGGCGAGCCGCCACATGCCGCTCGAACTGCTTCACCACGTCCAGAGTGCGCTCCATGGTGGCATCCGACGGCAACTGCATCGAGGTGATGAAGTAGCCCTGGTCTTCTTCCGGCAGGAAGGCCGACGGCAGGCGCAGGAAGGCAAACGCCAGCGCGGCCAGCACACCGCCGTAGATCAGCATGGAGCGTCCGGCACGTTTCACCATCACCACCACGCCCTGTTCATAGCGCGCCGTCATGCGCTCGAACTGGCGGTCGAACCAGCGGAAAAAGCCTTTCTTTTCATGGTCGTGCGGGCCTATCGGTTTCAACATGGTGGCGCACAGGGCCGGCGTCAGGCTCAGCGCCAGGAAGGCCGAGAACAAAATCGATACCGCCATCGCCAGCGTGAACTGGCGGTAGATGGCGCCCACCGAGCCGCTGGCCAGCGCCATCGGAATAAAGACGGCCGTCAGCACCAGCGTGATGCCGACCACCGCGCCGGTGATCTCGCGCATCGCCTTCGACGTGGCCTCTTTCGGCGACAGGCCTTCGGTGGCCATCAGCCGCTCCACCGCCTCGACCACCACGATGGCGTCATCGACGATAATGCCGATCGCCAGCACCATGCCGAACATGGTCAGCACATTGACCGAATAACCGGCCAGCAGCATCACGGTAAAGGTGCCGAGCAAGGCGATCGGCGCGACGATGGCGGGGATCAGGGTGTAGCGTATCTTTTGCAGGAACAGATACATCACCAGGAACACCAGCACCATCGCCTCGATCAGCGTCATGACCACTTTTTCGATCGAGATTTTCACGAACGGCGCGGTGTCGAACGGCACCGAGTACTGCATCCCGGCCGGCATGGCCGGCGCCAGTTCGGCCATGCGCGCGCGGATGGCGCTGGCGGTCTGCACGGCGTTGGCGCCCGGCGACAGGCTGACGGCGGCGCCCGACGCGCCATGGCCGTTTTCGCGGATGCTGAAGTTGCTGCTTTGCGCCCCCAGCTCCACCCGCGCCACGTCGCCGATGGTCACCTTCGAGCCGTCGCGGTTGGCGCGCAGCACGATGGCGGCGAATTCCTGCGGCGTTTGCAACTGACCCTGCACGGTGAGCGGAATGGTCACGCGCTGGCCCTTGACGGCCGGCGAGTCGCCCAGGCGGCCCGGCGCGATCTGCGCGTTCTGCTGCGCCACGGCGGCCGTGATGTCGCCCATGGCGATGTCATAGGCGACCAGCTTGGCCGGATCGACCCAGATGCGCATCGCGCGCTCGGAGCCGAACAGCTGCACCTTGCCCACGCCGGGGATGCGGCGCAGTTCTTCCGTCACGTTGCGCGCCAGGTAGTCGCCCAGCGCCACTTCGTCGTAAGCACCGTTGGGGGCGTTCAGGCTGACGATCATCAGGAAACCCGAGGACGCCGATTCCACGCCCAGGCCGTTCTGGCGCACCGCTTGCGGCAGGCGCGGCTCGATCGCCTTCAAGCGGTTCTGCACGTCCACCTGCGCCAGCTCCGGATTGGTGCCCGGCTTGAAGGTGACGGTGATCGACGCCGAACCCGAGGTATCGGACGACGATTCGAAATACAGCAGGTTTTTCACGCCCGACAGTTCGCGCTCGATCAGGCCGATCACGGAGTCGTTCATGGTCTGCGGCGTGGCGCCGGGATAACTGGCGCTGATGCTGACGCTGGGCGGCGCCACCGAGGGAAAGCGCGCAATCGGCAATTGCGGTATGGCGATCAGTCCGAGCAGGACGATAAAGATCGCCACCACCCAGGCAAACACCGGGCGGTCGATAAAAAATTGAGGCATGTCTTGAGCTTTCAGTGAGCAATCATCATGGGGCCGGCGCGGCGGCGCGTTGCCAGGCTTGCGGCGTGGCGGCCACGCCCGGCTGCAGCCGTTCCTGGCCTTCGACCACCAGCGTCTCGCCCGCCTTCAGTCCTTTGGAAACCACATACTGATGGTCGATCACGTCGCCCACCTCGACCGGACGCAGGCTGGCCTTGTTGGCCCGGTCCAGCACCCAGGCCTGGGCCTGGCCGTCGCCGGCGCGCAGCACGGCCTGCTGCGGCACCAGCAAGCCATCAGGCACGCTGGCACGGGCGATGCGGGCGCGCACGAACATACCGGGCAACAGCGCGCGCTGCGGATTGTCGACCAGCACGCGGATGGTGGCGTCACCCGTGCCGGCGTCGATGCTGGTGCCGGAATACAGGATGCGGCCCGTCTGCGCGTAAGCTTTGCCGTCGGCGCCGAGGATGGTGACGGGCAGCTTGCCCTCCGCGTCGGCGCGGGCCATCAAGGCGGCCGCCGGCTGGCGCACGTCCACGTACACCTTGTCGATCTGCTCGATGCGCGCCATCGGCGCCGTGTCGGCGGTGCCCACCAGCGCGCCTTCGGTGACCAGTTCGGAACCGATGCGTCCGGCGATCGGCGCGTCGATGCTGGCGAAGGCCAGGTCCAGCCGGCGCCGCGCCAGGGCCGCGCGCGCCTGCGCCACGCTGGCGACGGCCTGCTCGCGCTGGGTCACGGCGTCGTCATAAGCCTGCCGGCTGATGGCGTCGGCCTCCATCAGCGGTTTCAAGCGCTCGGCCTGCACGCCGGCGCGGTTGGCGGTGGCGAGCGCGCTTTGCAGGGCGGCGGCGGCGGCATCGGCCTCCGCCTGGAACGGCGCCGCATTCAGCTGGAACAGCTTCTGGCCGGGCTTCACGTCGGCGCCCTGCTCGAACAGCCGGCGCAGCACGATGCCGCCCACTTGCGGGCGGATATCGGCCGTGCGGAAGGCGGCCACGCGGCCGGGCAATTCGTCGCTGAGCACCACCGGCGCGGCTTGCAGCTTGAGCACCGTCACCGACGGCGGCGGCGCGGCCGGTGGCGCTTCCTGGGGTTTGGAACAGGCGGCAAGGCCGAGCAAGGCGGCCGCGATGGCGAGCGTGGTTGTGTAGGGTCGGTTGGCGTGCATGGACTTTCTCTGTGGCGTATCCCGACCGGCGGTCCGGTCGACTGATACGCCAGCATAAAAGCGCCGCGTGGAAGTTTCGTCGAGGAAATGTGGAGATTCGATGGAGACCGTGAACGGTGCTAGACTGCGCGCATGAACCACCTGCCAGAACCCCTCTCTCCCCTTGTATTGATCGCCGAAGACGAGCCGCAGATCGCCCGCATCCTGGCTGGCTACCTCGGGCGCGACGGCTACCGCACGGCGTTCGCCCTTGATGGCCGCCAGGCGCTGGCGCAGCACCTGGCGCTCTCGCCCGACCTGCTGCTGCTCGACGTGCAGATGCCGCTGTGTGACGGCTGGGAAGTGCTGGCGCAGGTGCGCCGGCGCGGCGACACGCCCGTCATCATGCTGACCGCGCGCGACCAGGACGCCGACAAGCTGGCGGCCCTGCGCGTGGGCGCCGACGACTATATCGTCAAGCCCTTCAATCCGGCCGAAGTGGTGGCGCGGGTGGCGGCCGTGCTGCGCCGTTCGCGCGCGCGCCCGGCCGCCGTGCCGCCGGCGCGGCTGCGCTGCGGCCCGATCGAAATCGACCAGGAAAGCTATGCCGCCAGCGTGCTGCACGATGGCGTGGCCAGCGCCCTGAACCTGACCCTGACCGAATTTCGCCTGCTGGCCCACCTGGCGCGCACGCCGCGGCGCGTGTGCAGCCGGCTCGAACTGCTGGAAGCCTGCCTGCCCGAGGGCAATACCCTGGAACGCACGGTGGACAGCCATGTCAGCAAGCTGCGCAAGAAGCTCGAGGAAGCGGGCGTGGCCAATATGCCGGCCTGCCTGCGCGGCGTGGGCTACCGGCTGGAAGGCGAAGCCTGATGCGCCTGACGGGATTGAACCGGCAGATCGTGCTGTCGATGTCGGTGCTGATGGTGTGCGGCATCCTGCTGATCTGGATCGGCTCGTGGATCTTCTATGCGGTCGCCTTCAGGATCGATCCCGCCATGCTGTCCGAGCCCGACGACTGGTCGCCAACCTCCGTCGAATGGCTGTGGATACTGGCCATTACCATCTTCGGCCTGCTGCTGGCCGCGTTTTTTGCCGTCAAGCTGGCCGCGCGCATCCTCACGCCCATCAATTCCGTGATGGACAGCGTGCGCAGGGTCGCGCATGGCGACCTGGCCGCGCGCGCCATGGCCGGCGACCGCAGCCTGGGCGAGACGGCGATGCTGGTCGACGATTTCAACCGCATGGCCGAACGGCTGCAAAAGGGTGAGCAGGACATCCTGACCTGGAACGCGGCCATCGCGCACGAGCTGCGTACACCCGTGACCATCTTGCGCGGCACCTTGCAGGGCGTGGTCGACGGCGTGTTCAGGCCCGAAGAGGTGGAGTTCGGCAGCCTGCTGGCGCAGGTGGAAGGCCTGGGCCGCCTGATCGAAGACCTGCGCACCCTGAGCCTGGCCGACAGCGGCCAGATGCGGCTGCGCCTGGCCGCCACCGACCTGGAGCAGGAAATCGGCGACGTGGCGCGCGTGCTGGCGCCCGCACTGGCCGCTGCCGGCCTGCGGCTGCGGCTGGACCTGTGCGGGCAAGCCGTCGATTGCGACGCGGCCCGCATCGCGCAAGTGGTGCTGGCCCTGCTCGACAATGCGCGCCGCTACGCCGATCCCGGCCCGCTCGCGCTGCGCACCCGCCTCGACGGCGGCGATTACGTGCTGACGCTGGAAGACGCCGGCCCCGGCATGCCCGAGGAACTGGCGCGCCATGTCTTCGATGCCTTCCGGCGCGGCATCGGCGCGCGCGTGCAAGCGTCGAACGGCAGCGGGCTTGGGCTGGCGGTGGTCGACGCCATCGCCCGCGCGCATGGCGGCAGCGCGTCGTGCACGCGCAGCGCCGCGGGTGGCAGCCGCTTCACCGTTCGCTGGCCGGCCAAACCAGTGGCATAGACAACTGTTTGCGGCCTTGCACTTGAAATGGCCGAATCCGCTATCATTTCCAGTCTGAACAATTTATTGGAAAAGGATTCCCATGAGCGATTTGCTGCAAGACCTGCAATGGCGTTACGCCACCAAAAAGATGGACCCGTCGAAAGCGGTGCCACAGGAGAAAGTTGACCGCATCGTGGAAGCCGTGCGCCTGACGGCCAGCTCCAGCGGCCTGCAGCCGTATGAAGTGTTCGTCGTCACCAACCCGGACCTGCGCGCGCAGATCAAGCCGCATGCATGGAACCAAGCGCAAGTGACCGATTGCTCGCACCTGCTGGTATTTGCCGCCTGGGACAATTACACCGTGGAACGCATCAACCACATGTTTGACCTGGTCAATACCGTACGCGGCTTCAAGAACGAAGGCTGGGAAGCCTACCGCCAGCAGATCCTGGCCACCTACCCGCAGCGCGACGCGGAAACCAATTACCAGCACGCTGCCCGCCAGGCCTATATCGGCGTGGGCACGGCCCTGATCGCCGCAGCGCAGGAAAAAGTCGATTCGGTGCCGATGGAAGGTTTTGATCCGGCCAAGGTCGACGAGATCCTGGGCTTGAGCGCGCGCGGCCTGCGTTCGGTGGTGATCCTGCCGCTCGGTTACCGCGCCGGCGAAGGCGACTGGCTGCAGAACCTGGAAAAAGTACGCCGTCCGCAAGACGAGTTCGTCACCGAAGTGGCGTAAGCATCATCCTGCCCTGCTGAAAAGCGGATGCTGTCCTGGGGCGGCATCCGCTTTTTTCATGCCTGGCCGATTTACCCCCCATATGCGCAACAGATTATGGTATGCGCCCGTCAGGCCCAGTACGGCCGGCGACGGCGCACCCGTTCGCCTGATCATCGAAGTACGCGACCAGGGCCCCGGCCATTCCCGAAGCCCTGGTGGCGCACGCCATGGAACCGTTCTACCGCGTCGAATCGTCGCGCAATGCGGGCACCGGCGGCCACGGCCTGGTGGCGACCCTGTTCCTGCCGCGCGGGGCTGCCCTATCGCAAGCCCATGGCCTGAGGTAAGATGAGGCTGTCATGGACCAACAGTAACTTACTCTTCCGCCCCTGGCGCTCATCCGATCTCCCATGGCACCACAGACCTATATCCTATTTTCCCTGGCGGCAGACGCCATCCTGATCGCCATCCTGTTGTTCCTGTGGGCCAGGCAGCGCAGCGAATGGCATGCGCTGCTGTGGGCCTGCGGCCAGCTGTCGCTCAGCCTCGGTTCGGCCAGCTGGATACTCGGCGAGCGCTCATCGATGCACTATCTGTTCGCGGCACTGAGCTTGTGCGGCGCCGTGGCCGGCTTCGTCGCTGGCACCGAATATTTTCTCGGCCATCTGCGCCGGCGCCATCTGCGTCCGCTCATGCTGGCATGCGGCCTGGGCGTCATGGGCCTGTATGGCTTTTGGGACGGCCACCCGCTGCGCGCGCAATGGATGACGGCCGCCGGGCTGGGCTCGGCGATGGTGTGGTCGGGCCTGAGGTTGGGCTTGCATCGCAACCGCTATCGTTTCCTGGGCATGGTGCTGATCGTGCGCGGCCTCTACAACCTGGCCAACTCGCTGGACTGGATACCCGCCGACTACCAATCCTGGTTCATATATTCGATCGCCATCAAGACCATCTCGATGCTGTGCCTGGTTCATGCGGTACAGGAAAAAATCCGCCACCGCTATGTGCACACCATCGACAGCCTCAGCAGCGGCTTCCTGATCCACGATCGCGGCGGCCATATCCAGGTGGCCAATGAACCCTGCGCCACGCTGCTGGGCCGGGTGCACGCCGCCGCCCTGATCGGCACGCACGTGGCCGACCACCGGCTGTTCGCCTCGCGCCATGAGGCGGCCGCGTACTTCCGCCGTTTCGAAGCGGCGCAAGGCGCTTATCCGTTTATCGAAACGGCCACCATCGCCCTGGCCGGCGGCCATGCCTTGCCGCTGGAAATGATCGCCTCGCCGTATATCGAGAGCGGCCAGCTGTATTGCATGGTGCAGCTGTTCGACATCAGCGAGCGGCAAAAAAAAGATGCCCTGCTGCACCGCGCGGCCCACCATGATCCGGTGACGGACCTGTTCAACCGCCACGGCCTGCTGCAGGAGCTGGAGCGCTGTGTGCAACAGGCCCGGCAGGCGGGCGGCGAGTGCGCGCTGTTCTTCATCGACCTGGACCGATTCAAGCGCATCAACGATACTTTCGGCCATGAAACCGGCGACCGGCTGCTGTGCCAGTTCGCGCAGCGCCTGCAGGGCGTGTTACCAAAGCAGGCCTTCGTGGCGCGCTTCGGCGGCGATGAATTCATTATCGTGCTGCCCGGCGCCGCCGTCGCCATGGCGCGCGTGGTCGGCCAGCGCATCCTCGACGCCCTGGCGGCGCCGTTCAGCTTGCCGCTGCAGGCGCTGTCGGTCTCGGCCAGCATCGGCGTGGCCTGCCATCCGCAGCATGGCGCCAGCGCCGACGCGCTGATACGCAATGCCGATATCGCCATGTACGAGGCAAAAAAGGCGGGCCGCGGCCACCTGCGCTTGTTTGACGACGGCATGACGGCGCACGCCAGGGAGGCCCTGACGATTGACGGCGCGCTGCGTTCGGCCATCGTCGCAAACGAACTGCAGCTGGTCTACCAGCCCATCGTCACGGCCGATGGCCGGCAGCTGCGCAAGGTCGAGGCGCTGCTGCGCTGGCACAGCGCGCAGCTGGGCATGGTGCCGCCCGACCGCTTCATTCCGGTGGCGGAAGACAGCGAGCTGATCGTGGAACTGGGCCACTGGGTGCTGCAGGCGGCGTGCCGCCAGCTGGCGCAGTGGCAGGGCGAGCTGGGCGACCTGATCGTCAGCATCAATGTCTCGGCGAAGCAACTGCTCGACCCGGGCTTCACCGACCAGGTCCGGCGCGCGCTCGATGCGCACGGCCTGCCGGCGCGGCGTCTGGAGCTGGAACTGACCGAGCGCGTGCTGCTCGACGATACCGACCGGGTGCAAGTGGCGCTGTCGCGCCTGAGCGCACTGGGCGTGAGCCTGTCGCTGGACGACTTCGGCACCGGCTATTCCTCGCTGGCCTACCTGGCCCGCTTCCGGCTCGACACGCTGAAGATCGACCGCTCCTTCGTGCTGCAGATCGAGCACAACGAACGCGGCCGCAGCCTGGCCGCCACCATCGTCGCCATGGGCGCCAGCCTGGGCATGGAAGTGGTGGCCGAAGGCGTGGAAACCGCCGGGCAGGCCGCCATCCTGCAGGCGATGGGCTGCCACTATCTGCAGGGCTACCATATCGCCCGGCCGATGGCGGCGCAGGCGCTGGTGCAATCCATCGCTTTGCAAGCCCTCGGCTTTCCTGAGGGGGCGGCTCCGGATTGACGAATTGCCCGCCATCGGGCAGTCGCGTAAGGTGGGCCATCTTTCCGATGGATACCTCATGCAAACTTCTACCGTGCTACCGGCCGCGCGCGGCGCGCTGGCCGCCTTGTCGCTGGCCACGCTGCTGCCGGCGCTGGGCGCCAGCATCGCCAATATCGGCGTGCCGGCGATCGCCGCCAGCCTGCAGGCGCCTTTCAGCCAGGTGCAGTGGGTGGTGCTGGCCTACCTGCTGGCCGTGACCGCCCTGTCCGTCAACGCCGGCCGCCTGGGCGACCGGCTGGGCCGGCGCCGTTTGCTGCTGGCGGGCATCGCCGTGTTCGCCATGGCCTCGCTGCTGTGCGCGCTGGCGCCCAACTTGCCGCTGCTGGTGGCCGCGCGCATCGCGCAGGGCGCCGGCGCGGCCGTCATGCTGGCGCTGGCCATGGCGATGGCGGCCGGCGCCGTCAGCCAGCGGCGTGCGGGCAGCGCGATGGGACTGCTGGGCAGCATGTCGGCCCTGGGCACCACCTTGGGGCCGGCGCTGGGCGGCCTGCTGCTGGCCCGTTACGGCTGGCCATCGCTGTTCCTGGTCAATCTTCCGCTGGCCGGCCTGGCGCTGCTGCTGGCGTGGCGCTACCTGCCCGAAGGCCGGCAAGCGCCGGGCTTGCCGCCGCCGCGCCTGGCCCTGCGCACCGCACCCGCGCTGGCTGCGGGCCTGCTCGCCAGCGCGCTGGTCTCGGCCGTCATGATGACGACGCTGGTGGTGGGGCCGTTCTACCTGGCGCGCGGCCTGCAGCTGGACAGCGCCGTGAGCGGGCTGGTGCTAGCGCTGGGGCCGCTGGCCGCCGCCCTGTGCGGCGTGCCGGCCGGGCGCCTGGTCGACCGCCATGGCGCGCAGCGCATGCTCAAGGCCGGCTTGCTGTGCGCGGCGCTGGCCTGCCTGGCGCTGGCGCTGCTGCCGGCCAGCCTGGGCGTGGCCGCGTATGCCTTGCCGCTGGTGCTGCTGACGGCGGGCTACGCGCTGTTCCAGGCGGCCAACAACACGGCCATGATGACGGGCGTGGCGCCGGGCCGGCGCGGCGGCGTGGCCGGCTGGATGAGCCTGTCGCGCAACCTGGGACTGGTGGCGGGCGCCTCCCTGATGGCAGGCGTGTTCACCCTGGCGACGGGCGGCGACGTGACGACGGCGCCGGGCGATGCCGTCGCGCGCGGCATGCACGCCGCGTTTGCGGTGGCGGCCGTCGTGCTGATCGTCGCGCTGGCGATCGCACGGCGCGGCAAATGACGCTACCATGGACGCATGGATATCCTGCACCTGAAAACCTTTGCCTGCGTGGCGCGCGAAGGCAGCATCACGCGCGCCGCCGAACGCCTGTTCCTGAGCCAGCCCGCCGTCAGCGCCCACATCAAGGGCATGGAGGAATACCTGGGCCTGGCCCTGTTCGACCGCACCGCGCGCGGCATGCGCCTGACGGCTCACGGCCAGCGCATCCTGGCCATGGCCGAGCACACCATCGCCAGCCACCGCGCGCTGATCGATGAAGCGGCCATGCTGAAAGGCCGGCTGGCCGGCCGGTTGCGCATCGGCGTCGGCGGGCAATCGGACACGGCGCTGATCGGCAGGCTGCTGCGGCGCTTCGCCGAACAGCATCCGGAGGTGGAAGTGTCGCTGGAATACGGCAGCTCCGGCGCCACCCTGGCCGCCATCCGCAGCGGCGTGCTGGACGCCGGCTTCTACAACGAAGCAGGCACGCCGGGCGACGACCTGGCCACGCGCGAAATGGCGCGCTTTCCCATCTACCTGGCCGCGCCGGCCGGCATGGTCGACCCGCGCGCACCGCTGGACTGGGCCGCCCTGGGCGAACTGCCGTGGATCTTCGCGCCGGCCAGCCTGTGCTGCGGCGGTGCCGCCGAGCAGCTGTTCCAGGCCCACCGGTTCCGCCCGCGCCGCATCATCAGCATCGACCGCGAAAGCGTGATGCGCCCGATGCTGGCGCAGCGCCTGGGCATCGGCCTGCTGCATGGCGACACGGCGCTCGACGCGCAGCGCCTGGGCGAAGTCGACCTGCTGTGCGTGGCCCATCCGGCCGTCAGCCAGCTGTTCGCCCACCTGGCCAGCCGCGCGCAAGAGCCGCTGTTCGGCGCCATCCACGCGGCACTGGGCGCAGCGCATCCCTGATTGCCGCAAAAGACGCCGGGCATGCCGTCGCCGGCCGTCGAAGTTAGCAATAAATCATTGCAACAATGCATATTGATTATGCTACCATTTTGTTTCTTCTAACCAACTCACAATCTGCGTATGCTGTGCCATCTTCGCCTGCCCTTCCTTTTCTTGACCGCACTGGCCAGCACCAGCTGCCTGGCCGCCCAGCTGCAGACCGGCAACGGCGACACCGCCCGCGTGTTCCGCTTCGAGCCGCGCGTCGAAAACGGGCCGGGCGATCTGCACGGCCAGCCGCTGGGCCGCATCAGCGTGCTGCGCGCCGACGGACATGAAGTCTACTCCGAAGAGACACCCTTGCAGGCCGGCTGCGGCGAGATCGCGGCGGTCAGCCAGCTCACGCCGCAGCTGGTGGCGCTATGCGGCACCCTGGGTGGCCGGCATACGACGTATAAAGTGTTTCGCCAGGTGGGCGCGGCGCTGGAAATGGCCACCCTCGACCTGCAGGACGGCAGCGGGCCCCTGGTGATCCGGCGCGATGGCCGCGCGCGCGGCATGGTGATGCGGCGCGACGTCTTTCCCGGCATGACGGGGCCACGCTATTTTCCGCTGGTGTATGCGCTGTACGACGACCCCGTCGCCTTCGGCTTCCGGCCCGATTTCAGCGCCTATGCCAGGGCCGAATATAACCGCCGCTACAATGAGCTGAGGCACGGCGACCAGCCGGCGCAGGTGATGCCGGAAATCCTGGCGATGCTGCTGGCGATGCAGGAGCCGCGCCTGACGTGCCGGGAACTGAGCCGCCTGGAAACCATCCTGATCGACGATGGCCAGTATGCGGTGCGGCCCGATGCGCGCGACTTCCTGCGCCTGTGGATGAACAAGCTGCCGAGCGCCGGCTATCCGGCCTTCGACGAGGCCGTTTGCAAGGATTATTGAGCCGGCGGCGCAAACCACACCGTCACGCACAGCCCCCTGCCCTCGCCGCTCTCGGCCAGTTCGATGCCGGCCTGGTGATGGTCGGCGATATTGCGCACGATGGACAGACCCAGGCCGCAGCCCCAGGCATCGTGGCCGTCGGGGCGATAAAAACGGTCGAACAGGCGCGCGCGATGCTCTTCCGGCACGCCGGGGCCGTTGTCGCGCACGCGCAGCATGGCGCGCCCGTCGACGCGCGCCGCTTCCAGGTCCACCGTGCCGCCCGGCTGCGTGTAGCGCAGGGCATTGTCGACCAGGTTATTGAGCAGCACCTGCAAGCCGTCGGGATCGGCCTCGACCAGCACTTGCGCCGGCGCCACCACACCCAGGTCGATCTCGCGGCTGTCGGCCAGCGCGCCATGGTCGGCCACGGCGCCGGCCAGCAGCTGGCCCAGGTCGACCGTGCGCAGCTGGCCCGGCGCCAGCGCCGCTTCGTGGCGGGCCAGGCTCAGCAACTGGCGCACCAGGTGGGTGCTGCGGTCGAGCCGGTCGTGCAGTTTTTTCAACGCCACGCTGCGCGCCGCGTCGCTGGTGGCCCGTTCGGCCACCTGCAGCTGCAATTTCAATGCCGTCAGCGGCGAGCGCAGTTCGTGCGCCGCGTCGGCGACAAAGGTGCGCTGGGCCGTGATCGCCTCGTCGAATTTGCGCATCAGGCCATTCAGTGCCAGCACCACCGGCCGCAGTTCGGGCGGCATCTGCTGCATCGCCAACGGTGTCAGCGCATCGGGCGAGCGCCCGGCCACGCTGTCGGCCAGGCGGTCCAGCGGCTGCAGCGCGCGCCGCACCACCACCACGATCACCAGCGCCAGCATCAGGGCGAATGCCAGCAGCGGCGAGCCGGCGCGCCAGGCCATGCTGAGCGCCAGGTGGCGCCGCACATTCATGGTCTGCGCCACCTGCACATAGCGGCCGCGCCGCGTTTCGCCATACAGGCGCCAGCGCAGGCCGTTCACCTTCACCCGGGTAAAGCCGTCCAGCACATAGCGCGGCAATTGTGGCTTGCCGGCGGCCGCATACAGCAGCGCGCCGCGCTCGTCCCACGACTGCAGCACGAACGCTTCTTCCGGGTCCTGCGGCGACGGGCGGCCCGTATCGGGCGCGAATTCACCGGGCACGGCCACCGCCAGCTGGCGCAGTTGAAGGTCGCCCACCTCATTGGTTTCTTCCAGCAGCGAAAAGTACAGCGAGGCGCCGGCCCCCAGCACGCACAGCAGGGTCGCGCCCAGGAGGCCCAGCAACAGGCGGTGGCGAATGCTGGTCATGGCGCCACCCGGATCTTGTAGCCGACGCCGCGCACGGTCTGGATCAGGTCGGCGCCGAACTTCTTGCGCAGCTGGTAGATATACACGTCGACGGTGTTGCTTTCCACTTCGCTGTCCCAGCCGTACAGTTTTTCCTCGAACTGGCTCTTGGTGATCACCTTGCCTGGATTGTCGAGCAAGGCGCGCAGCACGGAAAACTCGCGCCGCGCCAGCTTGACGGGCACGCCATGAAAGCTCGCTTCATGGCTGGCCAGGTCCAGCGTCACGCCGCCATGCTCGATCACCGAGCGCGTATGGCCGCTGCGCCGGCGCAGCAAGGCGCGCAGGCGGGCCAGCAGTTCGTCGAGGTCGAACGGCTTGACCAGGTAATCGTCGGCGCCCGCATCGAGGCCTTCGACGCGGGCCGGCGTGCCGTCGCGCGCCGTGATGATCAGCACCGGCAGGTCGGCCCCGCGCTTGCGCGCCGCGCGCAGCACGTCCATGCCCTGCAGGCCGGGCAGGCCCAGGTCGAGCAGCATCAGGTCATACTCGAAACCGTCGAGCGCCAGCTGCGCCTCGCGGCCGTCGCGCACCCAGTCCACCGCATAGCTTTCGCCACGCAGGCCATCGACCAGGCTCTCGCCGATCATCGGATCATCTTCCACCAGCAGCAATCGCACCCGGATACTCCTCTTTGACAGTACGCCATCTTACCCTGACTGTTAGGCGCAGCACAGAGGCGGGCCGCAATCGCACGTACCGTGCACTGGATAACCAACACTGCGGAGCCCGCCATGACGAATGCCAGCCATACCGATCCCTACCCCCACCCTGCCGGCGGCTGGGGTTCCGTCAAGGAGGTGGGCGCCGCGCTGCTGACCGAAGGCGTGCTGTTCAAGGGCGGCGGCCTGATGCTGCACCAGAACAAGACCGAAGGCTATGCCTGCGTCGGCTGCGCCTGGGCCAAGCCGGCCAATCCGCATCCGTTCGAATTTTGCGAAAGCGGCGCCAAGGCCACGGCCTGGGAAATCACCAGCAAGAAAATCGGCGCCGATTTTTTCAGCCAGCATACCCTGGCCGAACTGCGCACCTGGAGCGACCATGAACTGGAAAGCGTGGGCAGGCTGACGGTGCCGCTGCGCTGGGACCCGGCCAGCGACCGTTATGTGGAAACCAGCTGGGATGCGGCGTTTGCGGCAATCGGCGCGGAACTGCGCCCGATGGCGCCGGGCAGCGTGGTGTTCTACAGTTCCGGGCGCGCCTCGCTGGAAACGTCGTATATGTACCAGCTGGCCGCGCGCATGTACGGCAATAACAACCTGCCCGACAGCTCCAATATGTGCCACGAAAGCACCTCGGTGGCGCTGCCGAAGACCATCGGTGTGCCGATCGGCACCGTGGTGCTGGACGACTTCGAACAGGCCGACTGCATCTTTTTTTTCGGGCAGAACGTGGGCACCAACAGCCCGCGCATGCTGCACCAGCTGCAGGAAGCGCGCAAGCGTGGCATTCCGGTGATCACCTTCAATCCGCTGCGCGAGACGGGCCTGCTGCACTTTGCCAATCCGCAGTCGCCGGCCGACATGCTCACTCCCGCCGAAACACAGATCACCACCCAGTATCTGCAGGTGAAAGCGGGCGGCGACAGTGCGGCACTGATGGGGCTGTGCAAGGCGCTGATCGAAGCGGACGACGCGGCGCAGGCCGCTGGCAATGCGCGCGTGCTCGATGCGCCTTTTTTGGCCGGGCACACCTCGGGTTTCGACGATTTCGCCGGCGCGGCGCGCGCCACCTCCTGGCTCGATATCGAACGCGAGTCAAGCCTGGGCCGCGCCGATCTGGAAACGGCGGCACAGACCTATGCCAGGGCCGAACGCGTGATCGGCATCTTCGGCATGGGCCTGACCCAGCACCGCCACGGCGTGCAGAACGTGCAGATGCTGTCGAATTTCCTGCTTTTGCGCGGCAATATCGGCAAGCCGGGCGCCGGCATCTGCCCCGTGCGCGGCCACTCGAACGTGCAGGGCCAGCGCACGGTGGGCATCACGGAAAAGCCGGAACTGGCGCCGCTAGCCCAACTGAAAAAACAATATGGCTTCGAGCCGCCACGCCACAAAGGCCTCAACACCGTCACCGCCTGCGAAGGACTGCTGGACGGGTCTGTAAAGGCCTTTATCAGCCTGGGCGGCAATTTCCTGCGCGCCGCACCCGACACGGACGTGCTGGAACCGGCCTGGGGCAAGCTGCGCCTGTCGGTGCAGATCGCCACCAAGCTCAATCGCAGCCACCTGGTGCCGGGCGCGGTGACCTATCTGCTGCCCTGCCTGGGCCGCATCGAGATCGACCGCCAGGCCAGCGGCGAGCAGGCTGTCTCGGTCGAAGACAGCACCGGCTGCATGCACGGCTCGCGCGGCCGTGCCGAACCGGCTGCCGCCACCTTGCGCTCGGAGCCAGCGATTGTCGCCGCACTGGCGCGCGCCATGCTGCCGCCCGAACGCTTTGCGCTGGCGCCGTGGGATGCCTGGGTGGCCGACTATGCCACCGTGCGCGACGCGATCGCCGTCACCTATCCCGACATCTTCCATGACTTCAACGCGCGCATGTGGCAGCCCGGTGGTTTTCGCCGTCCCGTGCCCGCCGCCCAGCGCGTATGGAAAACACCGAACGGCCTGGCCAATTTCATCACGCCGGCAACCCTGCGGGAAGACCCGGACCAGGCGCAGCCGGGCGGCAATGTGCTGCGCATGTTTACCATCCGCAGCGACAGCCAGTTCAATACCACCATCTACAATGAAGACGACCGTTTCCGCGGCATCTATGGCGGCCGGCGCGTGTTGCTGGTCAATGCCATCGACATCATCCGCCTCGGGTTTGCCGAAGGCGCGCTGGTCGACGTGCATGGCGTGGCGCCGGACGGCATCAAACGCCGCGTCAATGGCCTGCGGCTGGTGGGCTACGACGTGCCGCCCGGCTGCATCGCCGGCTACTATCCCGAGTGCAATCCGCTGCTGCCGCTGGCTCACCACGCGGTGGAGAGCATGGTGCCGGCGGGGAAATCGATTGCGGTGAGGCTGATCAAGGCGGCGGCCTGACGGCGGCGATCCGCGCATTGATACGCTCATTGAGCCATGCATGCGTGCGCGCCTGTACCTGGCGCGCCAGCGCGATGGGAAAGCGGATAAAGCCATGCGCCGCTTCCGGCGGCAGGTGCAGCTCCACATCGGCCACTTCGCCCCAGCGCCGCGCCATCAGCACCGTGTCGTCGCGCAGCGGATCGCGTTCGCCGGCGATCATCAAGGCCGGCGGCATGCCGTCCAGCGCGCCGTAAAGTGGCGACAGCGGCGGCAAGCGCTGCTCCGCTTCATCCAGACCCGGCGTCAGCATGCGCATCGAAGCGGCCATGCTGGGACCGTGCAGCAGCAAGGTATCCGGCCCGGCCGCGCGCACGCTGGGCGTGCCGGCCAGGTCGTACACGCCGTAATACAGCACCACGCCCTCGATGCGCGCCAGCAGCGGCGGCCACTGCTTGAGCCGCAGCAGGGTCGCTGCCGCCAGGTGGCCGCCGGCCGATTCGCCCACCACAAAAATGGGGAGACCCGCAAACTGTGTCTCCAAAAGCCAGCGCGCGGCCGCCAGGCAGTCGTCCAGCATGTCCTGCAAGGTGTGGGACGGCATCAGCCGGTAGTCGACCGACACCACCGTCACCTCGCAGGCGTTTACCAGCGCGATATTAAGCCCGTCGTTCATCTGCGCGTTGCCGATCACCCAGCCGCCGCCATGAAAGTCCAGCACCACGGCACGCGCGGGCCGCGTACCTGTCAGGATACGCACCGGCACGCGCAGGCCGTCGCACTCGGCAAATTCGCGGCTGGCGCGCACGCCGGCCCGCGCCAGCCTGGCGCCGTCGGCGACCTGCCCCAGGCGCAGCAGCGACTGCACCAGCATCGGCGTGACACGGTTGCGGATGCGCAGCCGTGGCGCCCAGGCCAGGCAGCGGTTGAAACGCCGCGCCTCGGCCAGGGTGGCGGCGTCAAACGCGGCCAGGGCGGGCTGGCGGATCGTTGGCAAAGGCGTGGACAAGGGCGTGAACAAGGGCATGGGCTATCCCGAACGGTGCAAAACCGTACTGTAGCAGAGCGTGCGCACGCGCACGGAAGGCGGCGCCTGCCAGGTGCAAGCTGTAGCCTTCGCCACCAACCTGGAAACCCCATCTTGAACAGCCTGCCTCTCGAACAGCAAGACGCCCTGGCCCAGCGCCGCCGCCATATCGCCGAGCGCGTGCGGCGCGGCGGCGCTACCTCCTACGCCTATGCGCTGGCGCAGATGGCGCGCGCCGCCGCCGAAGCCTGGCTGGGCCGGCGTGCTTCCAGCAAGGGCGCCGCCCTGACCTTGTATGTGCTGTTTTCGCTGGCGCCCATGCTGATCCTGGTGGTGGCGCTGGCCAGCATCTTCTTTGACGAAGAAGCCGTGCGCACGGCCCTGCTGACGGAACTGGGCGGCCTGACCGGCGCCCAGGGCGGCGACGCCCTGAAGGCCATCATCGCCGGCGCCAAGCGCGCGGACGAGGGCCTGGCCGCCAGCATCATCTCCGGCGTGATCGTGCTGGTGACCGCCACCAGCGCGTTTGCGGAACTGAAGGAAAGCCTCGACGAACTGTGGCAGATCCCGCCGTCGGAAGGATCGGGCGTGTGGCTGTTCCTGAAAGAGCGCATCCTGTCGTTCGGCCTCTTGCTGGTGCTGGCCCTGATGCTGATGATGACCCTGGCCGTCAACGCGGGCCTGGCCGCGCTGCAAGGCAGCTGGGTCGATCCGACCGATCCGGGCAAGCTGCTGCAATATGCGCTGTCCGGCCTGTCGATGGTGATCGTCACCGTCATCTTCGCGTTTATCTACAAATACCTGCCGGCCACGCCGATCGCCTGGGGCGACGTGATCGTCGGCGCCATCCTGACGGCCATCCTGTTTATGGGCGGCAAGGTGCTGATCGGCCTGTACCTGGGCCACGGCGACTTCGGCAACGCCTACGGCGCGGCCGGCTCCATCGTCGCGCTGATCACCTGGATCTATTATTCGGCGCAGATCTTCTTCTTTGGCGCCTTGTTTACTCATGAATATGCGATGACTTTGGGTAGCCGGCGGCACAAAGGCGCCATCACGCCACCGCAGGTCAAGCCAGGCAACGCCAGGTAAAGCCTGCTGATTGTGGCAATGCTATCGTTTTATCTCCAAAAAAACACGGCTGCGCAAGACAGCACGTGATAACAATCATCAAGGAGACAAAATGAAACAGACTATGCTTTCATGCATGGTGGCGGCCGCCTGCGCCACGCTGATTACCGGCTGCGGCAGCAGCGAGACCACGCCCGCCGGCGACACCACCGCATCGGCCGACACCCGCGCCAGCCAACTGGTGGCCGCCATGACGCTGGACGAAAAAATCCAGCTGGTGCACGGCACCGGCATCGGCGTGGGTCCGCTGGGCGGCGCCGGCTATATTCCGGGCATCGCGCGCCTGGGCATCGCCGACTATTACGCAGCCGATTCATCGACCGGGGTCAGCCAACTCAAACTGAACGGCAATGCCTTGACGGCGGTCGACAATGGCGCCACGCCACTGCCGTCGGGCATTGCGCTGGCCGCCAGCTGGGATACGGCGCTGGCGCGCGAATACGGCGCCCATATCGCCAAAGAATTGCGCACACTGGGCTATACCGAAGGGCTGGGCGGCGGCGTCAACCTGGCGCGCGAATTGCGCAATGGCCGCACCTTCGAATATTCGGGAGAGGACCCTGTGTTGGCAGGCAATATGATCGTCGCCCGCACGCTGGGCACGCAGTCGGAAAAGGTGGTGGCCACCATCAAGCACTATGTCGCCAACGACCAGGAAACCAACCGTTTTACCTCCAATTCGATCGTCGATGAACGCAGCTTGCGTGAACTGCATATGCTGCCGTTTGAAATCGGCGTCAAGGAAGGCCAGCCAGGCAACGTCATGTGCGCCTATAACCTGGTCAATGGCGACAAATCCTGCGAGAGCAAATACCTGCTGACCGATGTGCTGAAGAACGAATGGGGCTTCAGGGGCAAGGTCCAGTCGGACTGGTTCCAGGCGATTACCGATACCGTCAAGTCGGTCAATGCGGGACTCGATGAGGAGCAGGCCGGCTCGGTCGATGACGACGTCGGGTTCTTTGGCGTGAAAAGCCATCTGAACCAGAAACTCAAGGCCGCGGTGCAGGCCGGCACGGTCAGCATGGCGCGCCTGGACGATATGGTAAAACGCCGGCTGCGCACCGTGATCAGCCTGGGCATCCACGATTCGCCCGCCACGCCAGCCGGCAAGATCGACCAGGCGCTGGGCGACAGCGTGGCGCGCAAGGTGGCCGAACAGTCGATGGTGCTGCTGAAGAACGATACGCCAGCGGCGGCGTCCGCACCGGCCTTGCCGCTGGACGCCGCCGCCATCAACAGCATCGTGGTGATCGGCGGCCATGCCGATGTCGCCGTGCTGTCCGGCGGCGGCGCGGCCGGCACGCCGCCGCGCGATGGCAATGCCGTCGCCTGCCTGGACCCGAACGGCATGATAGGCGGCCAGGTGACGGCCTGCGCCGTCTGGTACAAATCGTCACCGCTGGACGCGATCCGCGCCAAAGCGCCGCGCGCCGTGGTGACCTACTTGGACGGTTCCGACCGTGCGGCCGCCGCGCAGGCCGCGGCCAATGCCGACGTGGCCATCGTGTTTGCCACGCAATGGCAGACCGAGGCCGGCGACCTGCCCTCGCTGAGCCTGCCCGACGCCGTCACCGACCGCGCCAACCAGGCCTATGACCAGAACGCCCTGATCGCCGCCGTCGCCGCGCGCGCCAAACGCAGCATCGTGGTGCTGGAAAACGGCACGGCCGTCACCATGCCGTGGATCGCCAGCACCCATGCCGTGCTGGCGGCATGGTACCCGGGCGTCAAGGGTGGCCAGGCGATCGCCAATGTGCTGTTTGGCGACGTCAACCCGTCGGCCAAGCTGCCTGTCACGTTCCCGAAAAGCGACGCGGACGTGCCGCAGAAAACCATCTCGGCCACCGATAACGATGTGCGCTACAGCGAAGGCCTGCTGGTCGGCTACCGCTGGTACGACGCGCACAATATCGAACCGCTGTTCCCGTTTGGCCACGGCCTGTCATATACGCGCTTTGCGTATACGGGCGCCAGCAGCAGCGTCGATGCGGCCGGCAACCTGACGGTCAGCTTCACGCTGGCCAATACCGGCAAGGTGGCCGGCGCGGAAGTGGCGCAGGTGTATGCGACCTTGCCGGCGGCGGCCGGCGAGCCGCCGCAGCGCCTGGTCGGCTGGCAGAAGGTGACGCTGGCGCCGGGCGAAAGCAAGATCGTCAGCGTGACCGCCAAAGCCGAGCGGCTGGCCATCTGGGATGTGGCGGCAAAGCAGTGGCGGCTGCCGGACGGGAAATTCACACTGGCCATCGGCGGCTCTTCGCGCGACAAACAGGCGGCCGGCAGCAGCGTGGAGCTGCGCGGCCGGCTGCTGCCGCTGTCGCGCTAGCGCGCCCCCGCTAGCGGCCCGCGCCGGCCCCGGTGGATTATGATGGCGTTGTCCGGCCTGCGCCGGACACCACCACAATAATACTCCGGGGCTTGCGCGCTGCATGTCACCGGCAAGGAGACAGGCATGGTCATCTTCCAGCCAAAAACCGTATCGAACGTGCTGGCGCAGCTCAGCTTGCGCGGCGCGGCCAGCCGCGGCATCGGGCCGGACGAGTTCCGCAAGCTGACCGGCATCGCCCAGCTTGAAACGACGCAGCTCAATGGCCGCATCGCCGGCGCCAAGCATATCGCCATGCTGAACCTGACGGAGCAGGGCTGGATGCCCGGCCACGTCTTTCACGGCGAGCTGGGGGCCCCGCTGTTCGCGCCGCTGAGCACCGTGCTGGGCGTGGTGACCAATGCCCCCAGCTTGTCGGCCGCCTTTGACGACTACCTGCAATTGCGCACGCTGATCGGCAATGTCGACCAGCTGGGCATGCGGCGCGCGGGCGACGATTTCGTGTGGGAATACACACTCGAAGGCGAAGGCCGGCGCGCCGTCAGCGCGTTTGGCAATCTGCTGCTGATCAGCAAACTGGTGCGCCAGTACACGATGGACACCCAGCAGCATATGGCGATCGAACTGACGGGCAAGGCGTTTTCCAGCATCGCGCAGCTGACCGAACTGGGGCCGTTTACCGTCAGCTTCGGCCAGGGAGCCAACCGCCTGCGCTTTTCCACCGCGCTGGCGGACGCGCCCTACCCCCTGCACAATCCGGTCAGCTACCGGATCCTGCGCGGCCAGGCCAGGCTGGAGTTGCGCGGCCTGAACGCGGCACATTCATTCTCGATGCAGCTGGAAGACCGGCTGACGCAGCTGCTCAGGCAGCACGACGGCGTGGCGCAGTCGCAGCCACTGGCGCTGGTCTGC
Organism: Janthinobacterium sp. PSPC3-1; assembly: GCF_049896105.1. Lineage (NCBI taxonomy): Bacteria > Pseudomonadati > Pseudomonadota > Betaproteobacteria > Burkholderiales > Oxalobacteraceae > Janthinobacterium > Janthinobacterium sp. PSPC3-1. The sequence goes on from NZ_JAFCTQ010000005.1 coordinate 103,446, forward strand.
GCGGACATGGCCATCACGCGTTCCGGGCTGCACCGGCGCCTGCACAAGGAATCCACCAATTTCCAGGCCATCCTGGCCGGCGTGCGCCTGGCCGAAGCGCGGCGCCTGCTGCGCCAGCCTGGCCTGAGCGTCTCCGAGATCAGCGATCTGCTGGGGTTTTCCTCGCCGTCGGCGTTTTCGCGTTTCTTTTCCGGGCATGGCGGCAGCACGCCCTCGCACTACCGGCGCACTCAGGCCGTGCTGACCGCATAGCGCGACATGTCGCTGCCGCCGCCCTGCCACAGGGCCAGGAACGATTCATAGACGTGGCGCGTGAGCGACGGGCGGCGGCGCGACTTGCGCCAGAATTCGTAGCGGCCCTTGAAGACATAGCCGTCGTTGAAGGTCACTTCGAAATCGATGTCGACCTGGTCGCCGGCGCCATGCACCCACGATCCCAGCAGGCGGTCGGCTTCGCGAAAGGCGCCCAGCACGGCGCTTTGATGGTTCTGCCGGCCGATGCGGATGCGGGCCACTTCGATCTTTTCATCGTGGTTGTCGTCCAGGTCGAACGATGTCGATTGCATGTTCATGGTGTCTGTCCCTTTCATGGTTCAAGCGGCATGCCGTTGAAGGCAGCCTTGTAAAAATGCCGTCGCCGCCGCTGCCGGCAATGGCCTGCTGTAGTAATAGCCCTGTATCTGGTCGCACTGCCAGCCGCACAGCAGGCTGCGCTGCTCGTCCGTTTCCACCCCTTCGGCGATCACCGACAGGCCCAGGCTGTGGCCCAGGCCGATGGTGGCCTGCACGATGGCGCGCTGTTCGCCGACGCTGGCCATATTGCGCACGAAGGACTGGTCGATCTTGAGCTTGTCGATGGGGAAGCGGGAGAGGTAGGCCAGGCTGGAATAGCCGGTGCCGAAGTCGTCGATGGCCAGGCGCAGGCCCAGGGCGCGCAGCCGCTTGAGCAAGGCAATCGCGGCCTCCGCGTCTTCCATCACCACGCCTTCGGTGATTTCAAGCTCCAGCAGCGCTGGTTTGACACCGCTGGTGGCCAGCAGCGTTTCCAGGTGCGACAAAAAGCCCGGTGCGGCGAACTGGCGCGGCGAGATATTGACGGCCACCGGCACGGCCAGGCCCTGCTCCTGCCAGGCCTGCAGCTGGCGGCACGCGGCTTCCAGCACCCAGTCGCCGATCGGCACGATCAGCCCTGACTCTTCGGCCAGGGGAATGAACTGGTCGGGGGCGACCAGTGCACCGTCGCGGCGCCAGCGCAGCAGCGCTTCGAACCCCACCAGCGCGTCGTCGCCGAGCGCCTGCTGCGGCTGGTAATGCAGTTCCAGCTCGCCCCGTTCGACGGCATGACGCAGGGCCGCCTCGGTGGCGATGCGCTGGGCGGCCTGGGCGTTGATCTCTTCGGAGTAATGCACCAGGGTGTCGCCGCCGGCGCGGCGCGCCAGCTGCAGCGCCGCGTCGGCATTGCGCAGCAGCCCTTCCGGTTCGCGGCCATGCAGCGGGTAGCTGACGGCGCCCAGGCTCAGGCTGGTGAAGATTTCATGGCCCTGCCAGCTGTAGGGCACGCCCACCTCGTCGCGCAGGGCCGACACGGCCGCCTCGAATTCGGCGCTTTCGCGCGGCCACTGGTACAGGATGGCGAAATTGGCGCCGTCGAGCCGGTACACTTCGCCGCCGCTGCACTCGGCGGCCTGGCGCATGCGCCCCAACAGCCCCACGATCATGTGGTCGCCAAAGCTGTGCCCCAGGCCGCCGACGATGCGCGTAAAGCGGTCGATGGTACCGAGCACCACCGCGTGCGGCCTGGCCGGCAGGCCGCGCAAGCGCGTTTCGAACGAGCGCCGGTGCGCCAGCCCGGTGAGCGGATCATGGCCGGCCTGGTGCGCCAGCTGCTGCTCGACCCGGTAGCGGGCGCGCACGTGGTACAGCAAGAAGCCGCTGCTCAGCAGCGCCAGCAGGTCGAACAGGTGCACCAGCCGCGTAATGCCCATGGCATTTTTCTCGGCCGCCGCGCCGTCCGCATGGATCGCCTGCCGCCCTCCTTCGCTGGCCTGCGTTTGTTCCAGCAAGGGGCCGATGCTGTTGCGTATGCCGCTGCTGGCGCGCTCCATCACCACCGACAAGCCGATACTGGCGGCGATCACCAGCATCAGCAGGGCATACACCGACCAGCGCGCAAACGGCAGGCGCAGTTGCCTGACGCGCTGCACGCCCAGGCGCAGCAGCGCGGCCAGGCGGCGCACAAACGGATGAAAACCGGACAGCGGCAGCGAGGCGGCGGTATGGTGGAAGACAGTACGCATGGCGGGTTCCTGGCGTGGTGACGCGGACGTTATAGCGCGTTGCAGGCCTGGCGGATGCAGCGCACCAGGTCGTTCGATTGAAACGGCTTGCTCAGAAAGCACGAGGCGCCCGACTGCAGCACGCGCAGGCGCACGGCCGGCTCGGGAAACGCCGTGATCATGATCAGGGGCGTTTCGCTGCCCTGGCGGCGCAATTGCTCCAGCAGGTCGATGCCGCTCATGCCCGGCATTTGCAGGTCGCTGACGATGCACTGGTAGCTGTCCAGCGGCGCGCCGGCCAGCAGGCTTTCGGCGGAATCGAAACAGGTGGTCAGGTAGCCATACGAGCGCAGCAGGCTGGCCAGCGCGCCGCGCACGGATTCATGGTCATCGACGATGGCGATATGAAAACTCGATGGATCGGATTCGGTCACTGCTTACTCCCTGATAACGTATGGGAGAACTGTACAGGGCGTGGCGCGCGCGCGAAATCATACAAGGGTATAGGGCTGCCGCCGCGCGGACCGCAGGTCGGATTAGTGGCGCGCAGCGCCGCGTAATCCGACAACATTGTTGGCGTCAGCAATATTGTCGGATTACGGCCTTTCAGGCCTGATCCGACCTGCCACCTACTTTTGTCTGGCCGTATCGATCCCCAGCGCCTCCGCCATCCTTACCAGGTCGGCAAAGGTGCGCGCCTGCATCTTGCGCATGGCGTTGCCGCGGTGGATCTTGACGGTGATTTCGCTGGTACCCAGTTCGCCGGCGATCTGCTTGTTCATCAGGCCGCTGGCGGCCAGCGCCATGATTTCGCGCTCGCGCGGGGTCAGGCTGGCATAGCAGTCGTGCAAGCCCTGCGCGGCCTGTTCGCGTGCGCGCCGTTCGCGGTCGGCGGCCAGGGCCAGGTTGACGGCGTCCAGCAGGTCCTGGTCGCGGAAGGGCTTGGCCAGGAAATCGAGGGCGCCCGCCTTCATCGCGCGCACCGACATCGGTATGTCGCCGTGGCCGGTCATGAAGATGATGGGCAGGTGCGCGCCGTCGCGATTGAGGTCGGCCTGGAAGTCGAGGCCAGACACCCCCTGCAAGCGCACATCGAGCAGCAGGCAGCTGGCCACTTCGGCGCGCGGCTGGGCCAGGAACTGCGCCACCGAGGCGTAATCGGCCACCGCCAGGCCGCTGGAACGCAACAGGCTGGAAATCGCGGCGCGGAGCAGCCCGTCGTCGTCGACGATATGCACAAGGCCTGGCGGCGCCTCGGTCATGCTGGCGCCGCTCATGCGCCCTCCGTGGCAAAGCTGGCGGCCGATGGCAGCGACAGCGACAGGGTCGCACCCAGGCCCGGCGTGCTGCGGGCCCAGATGCGTCCGCCGTGGGTTTCGACGATGGAGCGGCAGATCGGCAGGCCCATGCCCATGCCGTCGGCCTTGGTGCTGAAAAATGCCTCGAACAGGTGCGGCAGGTGTTCGGTGGAGATGCCGGGCCCACTGTCGGTGACATGGCACTGCACCGCGCCATCCGCGTTCGCATCGAGGGACGTGCGCAGCAGCAGCGAGGCCTGGCCTGGCGCGCAGTCCTGCATCGCCTGCATGGCGTTCATCATCAGGTTGATCAGCACTTGCAGCAATTGCACCTTGTCGCCGCGCACTGGCGGCAGGCCCGGCGCCAGGTCGAGCTTCAGGCTGACGGCGTGGCTGGCCAGCTCGCGACGCACCAGCGCGGCCGCTTCCTCGGCCACCGCATTGAAGTCGAGCGGCAGATGATAGGGGTCGCTGCGCCGCGCCAGCGCACGGATGCGCTGTATCACTTCGGTGGCGCGCCGGCTCGCTTCGAGCAGGCTGCCGATCGCCGCGCACGCTTCGTCCAGGTTCGGCTGCGGGCGGTTCAGCCAGCGCAGGCTCGCTTCGCCGTTGGTGGCGATCGCCGCCAGCGGCTGGTTCACCTCATGCGCGATCGAGGCCGCCAGTTCGCCCAGCATGGTCACGCGCGTCACGTGGGCCAGCTGCACCTGCGATTCGTGCAGCGCCTGCTCGGCCAGCACCGAGGCCGTCACGTCCATCAGCGCGCCCAGGTATTCGCAGCGGCCGGCCTGGTCGTAAGTGGGCTGGGCCAGCACGTGCACATACTTTATTTTGCCGTCGGGCAGCTGCAAACGGTGGCGCACATCGAGTTCGCCCTCGCAGCGCATCACCTGGGCTATGGCCGCGCGCACCAGCGGGCGGTCTTCGGGCATGGTGCGTTCCAGCAGCATCTCGACGGTGGGTGCCTGGCAGGTGGGGTAGCCGTAGATGCGCGCCGCCTCGTCCGACCAGTACAGGCGGGCCTCGGGCGCCGTGAAGCTGAAGCTGCCCGTCTTGCTGATGCGCTGGGTACCGGCCAGGAAGGCTTCGCTGCGGCGCAGCGCCTGCTCGCGCGCCAGCAGCCGTTCGGTGGCGGCCTGGCCCGTCAGCGCCAGAAAGGCGGTGATGCCGATCGCCGCCAGGCTGACCATCAGCCGACCCGAAGCGGGGCCGGAAAAGATCGACACATGGATCAAGCCATAGGCCAGCAGGGTCAGCGCCATGCACAGCACGGTGGTCAGGATCACGCCGCGGCGCGCCCAGACGCTGGCCGACAGCAGCACCACCACCACGTACATGACGGCGATGGCGACATCGAGTTCGGTAAACGCATCGACCGCAAAAATCAGCAGGGTCACGCCGACCAGCAGGAGGGAGAGTAAGGGACTGCCGGGAATACGTGCCATGCCTGACCTTTCGTAGCTTCTTGACCGGCATTGTAATATGGCAAGAAAGATAAGTGCGCTATACGAAAGTATAGTTTTATGCGGCCGGCATGCAATAAATCCCTAGCGTCCGCCCCCTTCCGGCATGCGACCAGGAAACAACAGCACCGGAATCGATTTCGAGGTGGGCGTGCCGGCGCCGTCGGCCACGCTGTCCAGGGGCACCAGCGCATTCGTCTCGGGATAATACGCCGCCACGCAGCCGCGCGGAATATCGTAGGCCACCAGCATGAAGCCGTCCGCGCGGCGCTCGACGCCGTCGTCCCAGCTGCTGCGTACATCGACCCAGTCGCCCGCCTGCATGCCCAGCATGGCGATATCGTCGGGGTGGATGAAGATCACGCGGCGCATGCCGAACACGCCCCGGTAGCGATCGTCGAGCGCGTAGATGGTGGTGTTGTACTGGTCGTGCGAGCGGGTCGTCATCATCACCAGCAGGCGTTCGCCATGACGCTCGCGCGCGCGTGAAATCGGCGTGTCGCGCGGCACCGCATGCACGGCAAACTGCGCCTTGCCGCTGGCCGTATGCCAGGTGCGGTGGCGCGGCGCCACCGTCAGGTGAAAGCCGCCCGGCACGGCGATGCGCTGGTTGTAGTCATGGAAATCGTCGAACACTTTTTCGATCTCGTCGCGGATCAGGGCGTAATCGTTGCGCCAGGCGGGCCACGGCAAGCCATGGCGGCCGGGGCTACCCTGCCCCGTGCCGCTGCCCAGGGTCGCTTCGGCCATGCGCGACACGATCGCCACTTCCGACAGCAACTGTTTTGACGCCGGCGCATTGCGCCCATAGGATATGTGCACCATGCTCATCGAGTCCTCTACCGTGACGCCCTGCGCCACGCCCTGCTGCAGGTCGATTTCGGTGCGGCCCAGGGTCGGCAGGATCAGCGCGGCGCGGCCATGCACCAGCGCACTGCGATTGAGCTTGGTAATCACCTGCACCGTCAGGGCGCATGAGCGCAAGGCGGCAAAGGTGCGCGGCGTGTCGGGCGTGGCGACGGCGAAATTGCCGCCCAGCCCAACAAACACCTTGACCGTCCCCGCTTCCATGGCGGCAATCGTCGCCACCACGTCGTGGCCGTGGTGGCGCGGCGGCTCGAAACCGTAGACCTGCTGCAGGCGGTCCAGGAAAGCGGCGGTCGGCCGCTCCTCGATGCCGACGGTGCGGTCACCCTGCACGTTCGAGTGGCCGCGCACGGGGCACAGGCCGGCGCCGGGCCGGCCGATATTGCCGCGCATTAGCATCAGATTGCTCAGCATCTGGATGGTGGCCACCGCGTGCTTGTGCTGGGTAATGCCCATGCCCCAGGTGGCGATCACCCGTTCGCTGCGCGCATAGATGTCGGCCAGCTGCGCGATCTGCGCCTGCGGCACGCCCGATTCCGCCACCAGCAGGTCCCATGCCTCGCTGCGCAGGTCGTTTGCGAAAGCCTCGAAAAACGCCGTGTGCGACGCGATGAAATCCAGGTCCAGCAGCCGGTGCGTGCCCTTCAATGCCGCCACGTCGTTCATTTCCAGCAGGCGCTTGGCCACGCCCTTGATCAGGGCAAAATCGCCGCCCAGGCGCGGCTGGATGAACAGCGAGGCGATCTTCGTGCTGCCGCCGGTCAGCATTTCGCCCATCGCCTGCGGATCGGTGAAGCGCTGCAATCCCCGCTCGCGCAGCGGATTGATCGAGACGATGGTGGCGCCCCGTTTGGCGCAGGCGCGCAGTTCGCCCAGCATGCGCGGGTGGTTGGTGGCGGGGTTCTGGCCGAAGATCAGGATGGCGTCGGCGTGCTCGAAGTCGTCCAGGGTGACCGTGCCCTTGCCGGCGCCGACCACCGGCGGCAGGCCGCGGCTGGTCGCTTCATGGCACATGTTCGAGCAATCGGGAAAATTGTTGGTGCCGTAGGCGCGCGCAAACAGCTGGTACAGGAACGCCGCCTCATTGCTGGCGCGTCCCGAGGTGTAGAACGCCGCCTGGTCAGGATCGTCGAGGGCGTTCAGCTCGCAGGCGACCACCTCGAAGGCGTCATCCCAGGAGATCGGCACATAGCGGTCGCTGGCGGCGTCGTATGCCATCGGCTGCGTCAGGCGGCCGTGCTGTTCCAGCTCCAGGTCGGACTGGCGCAGCAGCTCGGTGACCGTATGGCGCGCAAAAAAGTCGCTGGTGACGCGGCGTGAAGTCGCCTCGGCCGCCACCGCCTTGGCGCCGTTTTCGCAGAATTCAAAGGTCGACGCATGGGCGCGGTCGGGCCAGGCGCAGCCGGGGCAGTCGAAGCCGTCGGGCTGGTTTTGCGCCAGCAAGGCGCCGATGCCTGCCGGTGGCACGCGCTCGCGCAGCATGCCCTGGGTCACATAGCGCAGGGCGTCCCAGCCGGCGGCGGCGTGGGTGTAGGGGGCGATCTTGCCGATCGGTTGGTCTTGTTTGCTCATGGCAGAACCTCTTCGGGTGGTCGAATGCATGGTAACGCAATTGGCGGCGCCGGGTGCTTGAACAGCTCCTGCACGGGCACGGCGCGGCCGAACAGAAAGCCTTGCAGGCCGGCGCAGCCGATCTGGCGCAGGCTGTCCCACTGCTGCGTGTTTTCCACCCCTTCGGCCACCACCTGCAAGCCCATGCTGTGGGCCAGGGTGACGATGCTGCGCACGATGGTCGACGCATGCGGCGTATGCAGCATGTCGTGCACGAAGGAGCGGTCGATCTTCAACTGGTCGATCGGCAGCCGTTTCAGGTAGCTGAGCGAGGAATAGCCGGTGCCGAAGTCGTCCAGCGAAAAGCCCACGCCGCGCGATTTCAGCAACGTCATCTTGGCGATCACGTCCTCGACATCGGCCAGCAGCATGCTTTCCGTCAGTTCCAGCTTGAGCAGGTGCGGATCGGCGCCGCTGCGCGCGATAATCTGCAGCACCCGCTCGGCAAACGCGCCCTGGCGGAACTGGCGCGCGCTGACGTTGACGGCGATGGTCAGCTCGCGCGTGTCGGGTGCGCCGGCCCAGGCAACCAGCTGCTGGCACGCCGTTTCCAGCACCCAGTCTCCGATCTCGCCGATCAGGCCCGCTTTTTCCGCCTGCGCGATAAAGTCGCCCGGCGCCACCATGCCGCGCCGTGGATGGCGCCAGCGCAGCAGCGCCTCGGCGCCCGTCATGCGGCCATCGGCGTCGACCACCGGCTGGTAGTACAGCAGCAGTTCGCGCCGCGCCAGCGCCGAGCGCAAGTCCGCTTCCAGCGAGGCCGAGGCATCGAGCGCCGCCTGCATGCGCGGATCGAAAAAGCGGTAGGTATTGCGCCCGGCCGCCTTGGCTTCGTACATCGCCATGTCGGCCTGGCGCAGCAGGTCGTTGATGGTGTGATGGCCTTCGCCGAACAGCACGATGCCGATGCTGGGCGTGCTGCGCAGGTCCTGCCCGTCCAGCGGATACGGCAAACCCAGCGCCTGCAGGATTTTATGGACCACGATATCGGCGTGCGCCGCCGCCTGCGCCGCGCTGCCGCCCAGGTCGTCGAGCAGGATCACGAATTCGTCGCCGCCCAAACGCGCCACCGTATCGCTGTCGCGCATCACCTGCTGCAGGCGGAAGGCGACCATTTCCAGCAGCCGGTCGCCCTTGTCGTGGCCCATGGTGTCGTTGAGCAGCTTGAAGTTGTCGAGATCGACGAACAACACCGCGCCGTGGCAGCCGCCCCGTTCGCAGCGGGCGATCGCATGACCCAGGCGGTCGAGCAGCAAGCGCCGGTTCGGCAGCCCCGTCAACCCATCGTAAAACGCCAGGTGGGCGATTTCCGCCTCGGCCAGCTTGCGCGCGCTGATGTCCATGCGCGTGCCGACCATGCGCAGCGCCGTGCCGTCCTGGGCGCGGTCAACCACCTTGCCGCGGCTTTGCAGCCACACCCAGTGGCCGCTGCGGTGGCGCATGCGGTATTCCGCCTCGTATGGCCGGCTGCGGTCGGCCAGGTGCAGCGCCAGCGCCTCGTCCAGCAAGGCCAGGTCGTCGGGATGCATCAGCACCCGCCATTCGCCGTGGGCCAGCGCCAGTTCGTCCGGCGCATAACCGAGCATGGCGGCGGCGCGTGCGTCAAACGTGCGCAGGTCGCTGGGCATGTCCCACTCCCACAGGCCCAGGTTGGCGCCGTTCAGCGCCAGTTCGACGCGCTCGGCGGCGGCCGCCCTTTCCGCGTTGCGCGCCTGCGCCAGCTGTTCCAGCGCCAGGCGGCGGCGCTGCGCCAGGACCAGGCCGACGGCGCCGATCACGCCGGTCAGCAGCCAGGCCAGCGCGCTGGTCCAGGCCAGGCTGTGCCAGCCCGCTTCGATCCGCGCCGTCGAGCGCGACAGGCTGATCACCAGGGTCTTGTCCAGGCCCAGGCTGTGCAGGCGCATGGTGCGCTGGACCACCAGCCGCTGTTCGCCGCCGGCCGCTTCGCCCTCCAGCACGGTCAGCATGCGCCCGCTTTGCTGGTGGCGCAGGAACAGCGGATCGGGTGCGCCGCGCGCGCGCATGGCGGCAGGATCGGCCGGCACATACAGGATACGCCGGCCGCCGTCTTCGGTGATCGCGCTGTTCATGTCCGGCGCATACAGGGCCGAGCGCATCACGGCGTCGAAATACTCGGGGTTGAGGATGGCGCTGGCGGCGCCATCGGCCTTGCCATCGCCATCCATCCTCGCCAGCGACAGTTTGATATTGAACACGCCCGGCGTGTTTTCATACGGCTGCGACAAATACAGGGTATCGGGCGAGCGCATGCCGGCCACCTGGCGCGTGTACTGGCGGTCGTCGAGGCGCGCATCGCGCATGTCATCGTCGGACAGCACGATATGGCCGCGCCGGTCGACCACCACCAGCGCCCGCACGCCGGGCATGGCGCGCTTGAGCGACTGCAGCAGCACGCGCCGGCACTCCGCCGTGCAGCCGCTGCCGGGGTGGAAGGCGCGCCGCGCGCTGTCGAGCGCATTGCGCACGCCTTCGAACTGGTGCTGCAGGTTTTCATCGATGATCAGGGTCTGCATGCGCATGCGTTCGATGTCGGAGGCGATCAGCAGGCGCCGCTCGCTCCAGATGAAGTAACCCACCATCAGTGCGCTCATCAGCAGCACCCCGGCCAGCACCAGCCATTCGGCGCCGCGGCGGCGCGGTCGCGGCAGGCGCTGCAACAGATCAATCGGCATCATTTTTTTCCTCACGAGTGTGGTCGCGGCACGCAGCTCGCTTGCCGATGCCGGCCACTATAGGCAGCTTGCCGGCGGAGGAAAATCAGACTTAGGTATGTCACCCCATACCAAGGTTTAAGGCAAGCCTGGTCCTATACCCACGTATGACTAGGCAAGCGCGCGGCCGTTTCGCACAATGGCCATCTCCTGATCCGCGCCGGCCTGACTGGTCTTCCGATAGTCGTATTCGGCACGCCCCGCCGCTAACATGGCATCCAGGCTCAACACCACAGAAAGACACGCATGAAACGCATGACAAGCATCCCCTCCTTGTTACTGGCCGGCGCCATGCTGCTGCCACTTGCCCTGCCCGCCACCAGCGTGTACGCGGCCGCGCCGCAGCAGCACACGCAGGCACCGGGCTGGTACCGCATGATGCTGGGCGAGTTTGAAATCACGGCCCTGTCCGACGGCACGCATGCGTTCCCGATCGACACGGTAATGCGCGGCATCACGCCGGACCAGATACGACACGGCCTGGCTGACGCCGACCTGGCGGCGCCGGTGCAGGGCTCGATCAACGCCTTTTTGGTCAACACGGGCAAGAAGCTGGTGCTGATCGACGCGGGCGCCGGCGTGCTGTACGGTAATTGCTGCGGCCGTTTGCTGGACAATCTGCGCGCCGCCGGCTACCAGCCGGAGCAAATCGACGAAGTGCTGCTGACGCATTTGCACAAGGACCATGCCGGCGGGATTGTCGCCAACGGCAAGATGGCGTTTCCGAACGCCACCGTGCGCCTGTCGCAGCAGGAAGCCGATTACTGGCTGGACCCTGCCAGCAAGGCGAAGGGGCCGGCATTTCTCGCCACCTTTTATGACGCCGCCGTTGCCAGCACGGCGCCGTATATCGCGGCCAGACGATTCCGTCCTTATTCCGGCTATGGCGAACTGACACCCGGCATTACCGCCATGCCCGCGCCCGGCCATACGCCCGGCCACGCCATGTATATGGTGCAAAGCGGCAAGCAGCAATTGCTGGTGTGGGGCGACATCATCCATATGGCGGCGCTGCAGCTGCCGCACCCGGAAGCCACCGTCCAGTACGACAGCGAGCAGGATGTGGCGCGCAACACGCGCGCGGCGCTGTTAAGCAAGCTCGGCAAGGACCATGTACTGGTCGGCGCCGCGCATATCGCCTTTCCCGGCCTCGGCCATCTGCACCAGGACGGCAAGCGCTACGAATGGCTGCCCGTGAACTACGACGGCTTGCCGCCAGCACCTTGATCTTTTCGGCACGGGCCATCGCGGCCCGCATTTTCACTCACTTTGAAAGCACATCATGAGCAACTCTCCTGACATCCTGCAAGACTTCGGTTCCCTGGCCAATGTACGCATCGGCCTGTCGGCCGAAGTGCGCGCGCAAGGCGTGCATGCGCTGAACCGCCTGCTGGCCCACACCATGGCGATCCGCGACGCCTATAAAAAGGCCCACTGGCAGACTTCCGGCGCCACCTTCCACCAGCTGCACCTGCTGTTCGACAAGCACTATGGCGAACAAGTGCTGATCATGGACGCCATCGCCGAGCGCGTGCAGACACTGGGCGGCGTCACTTTCGCGCTGGCGCAGGACGTGGTCGACGAATCGTCGATCGCACGGGCCCCACGCGGCCGCGAATCGGCGCTGGCGCAGCTGTCGCGCCTGCTCGACGCGCATGAAACCATCCTGCTCGAAGCGCGTCCGCTGGCGCGCGCTGCCGCCGACATGGGCGATGACGGCAGCAACGACCTGATCGTCAGCCAGGTGGTGCGCAGCAACGAGCTGCAAAGCTGGTTTATCGGCGAACACCTGGCGGCGCAGTCGGGCAAGGCGCAATAAAAAAACAGCCGAGCCGATACGGCGGTATCATCAGGGTTTGCGCAAACAAGCGACAACCATGCACACCACCGCCAACGGCGCGCCGCCCGCCATGTCTTTCGAGTCCTGGCAGGTGCTGCTCGATAGCAACTACGGCCCCACCCGCAATCTGCGCCTGACGGACGCGCCCTTCGATGGCGCGCTGCAGGCACATGCGCTGGGGCAATCCTCGATCACGCGCATCCGCTCGGTGCCGATGCGCTACCGGCGCGAGGCTGGCGGCGACAATATCGACCATTTCTTTCTATCACTTTCGCTGTGCGAACAGGCCAGCGTACTGCAGGAAGGCCGCCAGTCAAGGCAACAAGCTGGCGACATCGTGCTGTACGATAGCGCCCGGCCCTATATCTGCGATTTGCCCCGGGGCGACGACCAGATCGTCTGTGCCGTGCCGCGCGCCCTGCTGCTGGCCCACCTGCCCACAGCAGAAAAGCAGCTGAGCGTGACACTCGCCGGCGCCTCGGCGCTGGGCAAACTGGCGGCCTCGCTGATGCTGGCCACCTGGCAAGCAGGCGCCCAGCCTCCGGCCACGGGCGAAAAACTGATGGGATCACTATTGGACGTGGTAGGCACCGCCTTCGACGCTACCAGCGACGCCGTACCAGCCAGCCACCAAACCGAGCTGCTGAGGCGCGCACAACAGTTCATGCTGGCCAGGTTGGCCACGCACGGCTTGGGCTTGGACGAAGTGGCGCTGGCCATCCATGTCTCGCCGCGCACCCTGAATCGCTTGTTTGCAAAAGAAGGCACCACCGCCATGCGCTGGCTATGGCAACAGCGCCTGCAGGCCTGCCACGTGGCTTTGCGGGCCGGACGCTATCGCTCGGTCAGCGAAACGGCGCTCAGTCATGGCTTTGTCAACCTGGCCCATTTCAGCCGCGCCTTTCGCCAGCAGTATGGCCAGTCGCCACAGGAACTGATGGCGCGCACGGCATAGTGACAGGCGCCTGCAGCACAGCGCCAGCCGATCCATCGGGGCAGAATGGCGCTTTACATTCAAGGCCAGCCCCATGTCAGACTCCAACACCACCCTGCGTTTGCTGTTCCCCCAATGGCAAGGCGGCAATAATCCTCCCTATCACCTGGGCGCGCAATTGCTGGCCTGGCTGGCGCCTGCCAACGATGGGCCGGTGGAACAGGTCGACGTCGATGCCCCCACCGACGCGCCGCTGCTAATGGAAAATGGCATCGTCGGACGCGCGGCGCTACTCAGGCAGCTCGATTCGGCGCGCGCCATCATCGAGCGCCATCAGCCGGAACGCATCGCCGTGCTCGGCGGAGACTGCCTAGTGGACCTGGCGCCATTTGCCTATCTGAACCAGCACTACCAGGGTGACCTCGCCGTGCTATGGATCGATGCCCATCCCGATGTCATGACGCCGCACGACTTTGAACATGCGCACGCCATGGTGCTGGGCAATCTGCTGGGCCAAGGCGACGCCGATTTCACGGCCGCCGTCAGCCTGCCATTGCTGCCACAGCAAGTGATGTATGCCGGCCTGCAGCAAACGACAGGCGTGGAGACGCAGTTTATCGAGCGCCTGGGCCTGCACGCCATCGGTCCGGCTGCCATGGCCGAAGGTAGCGCCCCTGTGCTGGATTGGCTCAAGGAAACCGGCGCGCGCCATGTCGCCATCCACCTCGACCTCGACGTGCTCGATCCTGCCCTGTTTCGTTCGGTGCTGTTCGCCCAGCCCGATGCACCGGCCGGCGCCTTTGACGGCGTGGCGCAAGGCAAGGCCAGCATGGCGCAGGTACTGCGCCTGATCAGCGACGTGGCGCACGCGGCCGACGTGGTGGGCTTGGGCATCGCCGAGCATCTGCCGTGGGACGCTGTGGCACTCAAACGCATGCTGGCGCAATTACCGCTGCTAAGTCCTCCGCGGACAACAGCGCTTCAGGCGATCCACAGCCGCTCGTAATCATTCTTCCTGAACCGTTCCACCAGCGCATCGATAAAGACCCGGTCCTTGGCCGGCATATGGGCCCGCGTCTGGAAGGCGATATTGATGGTCAGGCGCGGCAAGTCCCAGTCGTCCAGCACCGGCACCAGGCGCCCCGCCACCAGGTCGTCATACACGATGTATTTCGGCTGCACCAGGATGCCCATGCCGGCCAGCGCCGCGTGGCGCAGTATCTGGCCGTCGTTCGATTCGAGTAGCGGGCGGATCTTCGTGACGATCTTTTCATTGCCCCGTTTGAGCGGCAGTTCGCGCGGACTGGCCGCCAGCGCATAGTTCAGCACCTTGTGGCGGTGCAGGTCGGGCGGCAGGATAGGCATGCCATGCTGCTCGATATAACCTGGCGCCGCCGCCAGGATGCGGCGCGTTTCGGCCAGCCGCCGTATGGTGATATTGCTGTCCGCTTCCACCTGGCGCGTGCGGATGGCGATATCGACGCCGTTCTCGATGATGTCGCAATAGCGGTTGGCGGCAATCACTTCCACCTGGATGTCCGGATATTGCCGGTTAAATTCGGGCAGCAGCGGCGCAATATGCAGCAGGCAGAACGACAGCGAGGCGGTTACCCGCAAGGTGCCGGTGGGCTTGGTGGCGGTGGCCGTCACCATGTTCTCCGCTTCGCGCAGGCTGTCGAGGATGGTCTTGCACTGCTGGTGGAACTTGACGCCCGCCTCGGTCAGGTACAGCCGGCGCGTGGTGCGCTTGACCAGTTGCACGCCGAGGCGCTCTTCCAGCGCGATCAGGTGGCGGCTGGCGGCCGAAATGGAGATTTCCAGGTGCTCGGCCGCCTTGCTGATGCTGCCCAGGTCGGCCACGCCGACAAACAACTCGATTTCCCGTAATTGATTCATGCGATTGTCCCGTTTTTAGCAAAAGACTTTGCCTTTGCTGCTCTGTTTTATCGAATGGAGTCAATATATACTCGTTTCATACAAAAGCAGCAAAAAAACAGACAGGAGACAAGTCATGCAAACGCCACCCCCACCCGGGCAGCAGCACGCGCCCGGCTATTTTGACGAAGCCGGTTCCGCCGAGGTCGTCAACGCCCGCATGGGCGCCGACGTCAACCCACGGCTGCGCCAGGTCATGGGCGCCCTGGTGCGCCACCTGCACGCCGCCGTCAAGGAAGTCGAACCCACGCACGAGGAATGGCTGGCGGCCATCCAGTTCCTGACGGAGACGGGCCAGATGTGCTCGGACTGGCGCCAGGAATACATCCTGCTGTCGGACGTGCTGGGCGTGTCGATGCTGGTCGACGCCATCAACCACCGCCGCCCCAGCGCCGCCACGCCGAACACCATCCTCGGACCGTTCTATATCGCCAACGCCCCCCATTACCCGCTGGGAGAAAATATCTGCCAGGACGGCAAGGGCCAGCCCATGGTGGTGCTGGGCCGCGTCGCGGGACTCGATGGCGAGCCGGCGGCCGGCGCCACGCTGGAAGTGTGGCAGACCAATGACGACGGCTTTTACGACGTGCAGCAAAAGGGCATCCAGCCCGAACACAATCTGCGCGGCGTGTTCACCAGCGACGCGGACGGCAATTACTGGTTCAAATCGGTCAAGCCGCGCCACTATCCGATCCCGGACGATGGCCCCGTCGGCAAGCTGCTGGCCAGCCTGGGGCGCCATCCGAACCGCGCCGCCCATCTGCACTTCATCGTCACGGCGCCCGGCTACGCGCCCGTCATCACGCATATCTTCACGCCCGACTGCCCCTACCTGGCGCAGGACACGGTGTTCGGCGTCAAGCGCGAGCTGGTGGCCGACTTCGTGCAGGTCGACGACGCGGCGCAAGCGGAAAAATTTGGCACCACGGCGCCGTTCTGGCGCGTCGACTGGAACTTCACGCTGGCGCCCCAGCAACCTTGATCCCACCCCAACCTCAGAACCACGGAGCACAGCATGACGCAAGCGACACCATCACCGATTGATTTACTGGCCGCCTACTGGACCATCGCGGGCGATGTCTACCCCTGTTCACCGAGCGAAGTGAGCCCCTTCCCGCTCGAAGCGCGCGCCGAAACGGCCGCCAGGGTGGGCTGGAAAGGCCTGGGCCTGGTACTCGACGACCTGAAAGCGACGATTGCCCGCGTTGGCGTCCATGGCGTGCGCAATATTTTGGCCGACAATGGCATGAAGTATTTCGAACTGGAGATCCTGGCCGACTGGTACAAGGACGGCGAACTGCGCGCCAGTTCCGACCAGTTCAAGCGCGACGTGCTGGAACTGGGTGGCGCGCTGGGCATGTGCAACCTGAAGGTCTGCGCCAGCTTCGCCGACCCGGGCCCGGCCGATTTTCCCCGCATGGCGGCCGAATTTGCCAGATTGTGCGAAGAGATCGACGGCATCGGCGCCACCGTGTCGCTGGAATTCATGCCGTTTTCCATCGTCCGCAATATAGCGGACGGCCTGGCCATCGTGCAGGCGGCCGACCAGCACAACGGCGGCCTGACGGTCGACAGCTGGCACGTGGTGCGCAGCGGCGACGGCTTCGACAAGGTGGCCGCCATCCCGGCCCGCTTCATCAAGTCGGTGGAACTGGACGACGCCGACGAAAAAGTGGTGGGTACCCTGTTCGAGGACACCCGTTTCAACCGCCAGCTGTGCGGCGAAGGCTTTTATGACATTCCCGGCTTTATCGGCGCGGTGCAGCAGGCCGGCTACACGGGCAAATACTACGGCGTCGAGATGATTTCCGAATCCTACCGCCGCCTGCCGCTCGAGGTGATGGCGCAGCGCGCCTTCGACACGACGATGGCGCAATTCGCGGCGCTGGAAGCACGCAAGGCAAAACAAGCAGCTCAATAAGCAACGACAACAACACCAACTGGAGACAAGCATGATCAGAATCGCAGTACTGGGCGCCGGCCGCATCGGCAAAATCCACGCCGCCAACGTGGCCGCCAATCCCAACGCCATCCTGGTGGCCGTGGCCGACCCCATCGAAGCGGCGGCGCAGGCGCTGGCCAGCAAGCATGGCTGCGAAGCGTCCACCGATTGCGCGGCCCTGATCGACCGCGACGACATCGACGCCATCGTCATCGGCACGCCGACCGACACCCATATCACCTACATGCTGCGCGCGGTGCGCCAGGGCAAGGCCGTGCTGTGCGAAAAACCGATCGACCTGGACCTGGAAAAATCGCGCGCCGCTGCCGCTGAAGTGCTGCGCCTGGACGGGCGCGTGATGCTGGCCTTTAACCGCCGCTTCGACCCCACCTCGCAGGCCTTCCGCAAGGCCATCGATGCGGGTGAAGTGGGCGAGGTGCGCCAGGTGATCATCAGCAGCCGCGACCCCGGCATGCCGCCGCGCGAGTACGTGCTGCATTCGGGTGGCATCTTCCGCGACATGGTGATCCACGACCTCGATTTTGCGCGCTGGCTGCTGGGCGAGGAGCCGGTTCAGGTGACGGCCATCGGCAGCCGCCTGGTCGACAGCTCGCTGGCCGAACTGGACGACTACGATACCGTAATGGTGCTGCTGCAGACGGCGTCGGGCAAGCAGTGCCAGATCAACTGCTGCCGCGAAGCCGTGTATGGCTACGACCAGCGCTTCGAAGTGTCGGGCTCGAAAGGCATGCTGTTGCAGGACAACCTGCGCCCATCGACGGCGCGGCGCTGGACGGCCGACGCCACCGACGCGCGCGAACCGCTGCTGAACTTCTTCCTGGAGCGCTATGTCGACGCCTACCGCAATGAAATGACGGCCTTTGTCGACGCGCTGGCCGGCAAGTCGGCCATGCCGGTCACCATCCAGGATGGCCTGCAGGCGCTGCTGCTGGCCGAGTGCGCGGTGGAATCGGCGCGCACGGGCCTGACGGTGGCGGTGGCCAGCCTGTCGCGTGAATAATCGATCGAAGGAGACGACATGACTTACCAACTTGCGCAGAACCAGGTGGCCGGGATTGCCTGCCTGGGCGTGACCCACCCGCACACCTCCGGTCGCGTGAAAGCCATCCAGCGCCGTACTGACGCCAAAATGATGGGCGCCTGGGACAACAGCCCGCTGCTGCAGCCATTTGTCGAGGCGCTGGGCCTGGAAGTGCGCAGCAAGGAAGCCATCCTGGGCGACCCCGCCGTGCACGCGGTGCTGATCCACTCAAAAAGCGAAAAGATGGCTGACCTGGCGATCGAGGCGCTGGAAGCGGGCAAGGCGGTGCTGGTGGAAAAGCCGGCCGGACGCGGCGCGCAGGACGCCAGCCGCATCGTGCAGTTGGTCGAGCGCACGGGCGGCCTGCTGCAGGTGGGTTATTGCTGGCGTTTCGCGCCGTCGGTCGACGCCATGCAGGACGCGTTGAAGTCTGGCCGGCTGGGCAAGGTGGTGCAGGTGCGCGCCCATGGCGGCTGCTCGCATGACGAGGCTGCCACCAGCCACATGACGCAGCCGGGCGACATCGGCGGCGCCGTGTTCGTGATCGGCTGCCACCTGGTCGACCGCATCCTGCTGCACTTCGGCGTGCCGAAATCGGTCAATGCGCGCATCACCAAGTTCGCCAATTTCCGTGGCGACGAGTCGCGCGAGGATGCGGCCGGCGCGGTGCTCAATTACGACGACAAGGTGGTGGTGCTCGACTTCATGTCGTGGGACGTGCTGCCATGGACGGAAAGCTGGGATATCACGGCCTACGGCACCGAAGGCATCATGTCCTCGCGTTCGCTGCCGGCCAGCTACAAGGTCTACGACTCGGGCAAGGGCTCGCGCCCGGCCGGCTGGACCGAATGGCAGGAAACCAGTTTCCCTGAAATCTGGGCCACCAAAAAAACCGAGTATTCGCCGGAACTGGCCGAAATCGGCAATCCCGTGTATTTCGACCGCGAGGCGAACGCCTTCTTCCACGCTCTGCGCACGGGCGCGCCATCGGTCGTCCCGGCCAGCCAGGCCTGGAACATCAGCCGCGTCATCGAAGCCATGTTTGCGTCCAGCAAGCAGGCCGGCGCGGAAGTCTTTATCGACTGATTTTCACCACGCTGCCAGCACCCTGTGCCGAACCTCCCGCGAGGTTCGCTGGCAGCGTTCGCCCTGAAATTCCGGCACGCCCACATAACTATACGGAGACGCAAGATGAAACTGATTAACCACGCCGTCATGGCACTGTCGTTCACCGCCGCGCTGGTGGCCTCCTCCCCCGCCCTGGCCCAGGACAAGGGCACCATCGGCATTTCGCTGCCGACCAAGACCGAAGCGCGCTGGATCAGCGACGGCCAGAACATGGTCGCCGCGCTGAAAGCCAAGGGCTATGCGGCCAACCTGCAGTACGCCGACTACGATGTGCCGACCCAGGTCAGCCAGATCGAGAACATGATCACCAAGGGCGTCAAGGCGCTGGTGATCGCCCCCATCGACGGCAAGACGCTGTCCGAAGTGCTGCAGAACGCCAGCAGCAGGGGCATCAAGATCATCTCCTACGACCGCCTGATCACGCAGACGGCCAAGGTCGATTACTACGCCACCTTCGACAACGCCCAGGTCGGCGTGCTGCAGGCGCAAAGCATCACCAGCGCCTACGACAAGAGCGGCAGCAAGACGCCGTGGAATGTCGAGGTCTTCGCCGGCTCGATCGACGACAACAACGCGCACAAGATCTATGGCGGCGGCATGGCCGTGCTGAAACCCTATATCGACAGCGGCAAGATGGTCATCCGCAGCAAGCAGGTGGCGATCGAAAAAGTCTCGGTCTACCGCTGGGACGGCGCCACGGCGCAGTCGCGCATGGACAACCTGCTGAGCGCCTTCTACAGCAACGGCCGCGTCGACGCGGTGTGGTCGCCCAATGACGGCGTGGCGATCGGCATCATTTCCTCGCTCAAGGGCGTCGGCTACGGCAGCGGCCAGCAAAAAATGCCGGTCATTACGGGCCAGGATGCCGACATCCCCAACATCAAGGCCGTCATCCGCGGCGACCAGACCACCACCGTGTTCAAGGATACGCGCGAACTGGCAGCGCGCACGGCCGACATCGTCGCCGACTCGCTGGCCGGCAAGCAGGTGCAGGTGAACGACACGAAGAACTACAACAACGGCGTGAAGATCGTGCCGACCTACCTGGTGGCGCCGGTGCTGGTCAATGCCGGCAACTGGAAGGATGTGCTGGTCACGCGCAGCCGCTTCTACACCGAAGCGCAGCTGAAGTAAGCGCCACCCACTTTGCCAGGCGCGGCCAGATCGCGCCTGGCGGACAACAGCGAGAAAACCATGCAAGCCATCCTTGAAATGCGGGGCATACAGAAAAGCTTCGGCAGCGTGAAAGCGCTCAACAACGTCAACCTGACGGTGCGGCAGGGCGAGATCCACGCCATCTGCGGCGAAAACGGCGCCGGCAAGTCGACCCTGATGAAGATCCTCAGTGGCGTCTATCCGCACGGCTCCTTCGACGGCGCGGTGTGCTACGCGGGCGAAGAACGGCGCTTCGCCTCGATCCACGACAGCGAAACGCTGGGCATCATCATCATCCACCAGGAACTGGCGCTGGTGCCGATGCTGTCGATTGCCGAGAATATCTTCCTCGGCAACGAGCAGGCGCGCGGCACCGTGATCGACTGGGCCATGTCGTATGCGAAGACGCGCCAGCTGCTCGACAAAGTCGGCTTGAGCGACAGCCCGGACACGCCGATCGGCCGCCTGGGCGTGGGCAAGCAGCAGCTGGTGGAAATCGCCAAGGCGCTGTCGAAGGAAGTCAGGCTGCTGATCCTCGACGAGCCCACCGCCAGCCTGAACGAAAACGACAGCGAACGCCTGCTCGGCCTGCTGCTGGAACTCAAATCGCGCGGCGTGACGTCGATCATCATCTCGCACAAGCTCAACGAGATTTCGCGCGTGGCCGACGCCATCACCGTGATCCGCGACGGCGCCACGGTCGACGCCATGGACTGCCATACGGAGAGCGTCAGCGAAGACCGCATCATCCGCGCCATGGTGGGCCGCGACATGGCGGACCGCTACCCGAAACGCACGCCACATGTGGGCGCACCCGTGTTCGAAGTGCGCAACTGGCACGTGCGCCACCCCGTGCACCGCGAACGCAAGGTGGTCAATGACGTGAGCTTCGAGGCGCGTGCCGGCGAAGTGGTCGGCATCGCCGGCCTGATGGGCGCGGGCCGCACGGAACTGGCGATGAGCATATTCGGCCGCGCCTATGGCGCCGATATCCGTGGCGAAGTGTTTCTGCGCGGCGCAAAGGTCGACGTCTCCAGCGTGCCCAGAGCGATCGCCGCCGGCCTGGCCTATGTGACGGAAGACCGCAAGGGCGACGGCCTGCTGCTGGACGACTCGATCGAACGCAATATCACCTTGGCCAACCTGGGCGGCGTGGCCAGTTATGCGGTGATCGACGAGCAGCGCGAGGTGACGGTCGGCCACGAGTTCCTGCGCAAGCTGCGCATCCGCTGCCAGAACGGCGCGCAGGCGGTCGGCAAGCTGTCGGGCGGCAATCAACAGAAAGTGGTGATCAGCAAATGGCTGTATGCGCAGCCCGAGGTGCTGATGCTCGACGAACCGACGCGCGGCATCGACGTGGGCGCCAAGTACGAGATCTATTCCATCATCAACGAGGTGGTCGCCGAGGGCAAGTGCGTGGTGATGATCTCGTCGGAAATGGCAGAACTGCTGGGCATGTGCGACCGCATCTATGTAATGAACGAGGGCCGCTTCGTGGCCGAGTTCAGCGCGCAGGAAGCCAGCCAGGAAAAAATCATGCGGGCAATCGTAAAAAATGGAGGCAATTGAAATGACAACCTTATCGACACCGGCCGCGCCCACGGGCGCGCTGCTCCCCAACGGGGATTTTTCGGGCGCGCTCAAGCGCGGCTTCCAGGACTACGGCCTGATGATCTCGCTGATACTCATCATGGCGTTCTTCCAGTGGTCGACCGGCGGCGTGCTGATGCAGTCGCTCAATCTCACCAACCTGGTGCTGCAGAACAGCTATATCGTGATCATGGCGCTGGGCATGCTGATGGTCATCGTGGCCGGCCATATCGACCTGTCGGTCGGCTCGATCGCCGGCTTTGTCGGCGCGCTGGCCGCCGTGCTGATGGTGAACTACCGGCTCGACCCCGTCACGGCCACCCTGCTGTGCGTGGCGGCCGGCGCCCTGATCGGCGCGGCGCAAGGCTACTGGGTGGCGTTCTGGCACATGCCCTCGTTTATCGTCACGCTGGCCGGCATGCTGGTGTTTCGCGGCCTGACTATCGTCGTGCTCGAAGGCCAGTCGATCGGCCCCTTCCCGGCCGGCTTCTCGCTGCTGAGCGCCGGCTTCATCCCCGAGCTGCTGGGCACCACGCCGCTGCGGCTGACGTCCATGCTGCTGGGCTGCCTGGTCGGCGCCTGCTTTTTCGTGCTCGACTGGCGCCAGCGCGGCAATGCGAAAAAACATGGCCTGCACACCGGCCCTGTGTATCTGTTCGTGCTGAAGAACGCCATCCTGGCCGGCATGGTCGTCGGCCTGTCCGCCATCCTGGCCAGCTATCGCGGCATGCCGACCGTGCTTGTGGTGATGGGCCTGCTGATCGCCGTCTACACCTTTGTCATGAACCGCACCACCATGGGCCGGCGCGTGTACGCCGTCGGCGGCAACGCCAAGGCGGCCCGGCTGTCGGGCGTGCGCACCGAGCGCGTGGTGTTCTACACCTTCGTCAACATGGGCGTGCTGGCGGCGCTGGCCGGCATGGTGTTCGCGGCGCGGCTCAACAGCGCCACGCCGAAAGCGGGCACCGGCTTCGAACTGGACGTGATCGCGGCCTGCTTTATCGGCGGCGCCTCGGCCTCGGGCGGCGTCGGCAAGGTGATGGGCGCGGTGGTGGGCGCCTTCATCATGGGCGTGATGAACAACGGCATGTCGATCATGGGCATCGGCGTGGACTACCAGCAGATCATCAAGGGGCTGGTGCTGCTGGCGGCCGTGTTCTTCGATGTCTACAACAAGAACAAGGCTTGATTTCGCGCCGGCCGCCAGGCGCCGGCCTTTACAACACGCTCGATTGGATACGCAATGGAACAGGCAACGACGGCGGGATCGCACCCGCCTGTGGTAAGGCACATCGTCATGTGGGATGTGCGCGGCGAGACGCCGCAGGAAAAAAACGCGGCGGCGCACTTGATCAAGGCCACGTTCGAAGCGCTGGCCGGCCGCATCCCCGGCATGCGCAGCGTCGAGGTGGGGCTGGACATGAGCGGGGTCGATTATGCCTGCGACGTGGTGCTGTGCATGGACTTCGACTCCCGGGCCAGCCTGGCCGCCTACGCCAGCCACCCCGAGCACCTGCGCGTCAAGCAGTTGCTGGGCGACAGCCGCATCGCCCGCCACCAGGTCGACTACGCCGTCCCCGCCACCGTCAACCGAAGAGAGGAATGATCATGTATGACTTTACCTATACGGCGCTGGCCTCGCGCGTGGTATTCGGCCTCGACAGCGTCAAGCATGTGGAGCGCGAAGTCGAACTGCTGGGCGCCAGCCGGGCGCTGGTGCTGTGCACACGAGAACAGACGCAGCAGGCCGAGATGGTGGCCGGCCTGCTGGGCAGGCGCTGCGCCGGCATCCATGCGGGCGCCGTCATGCACGTGCCGATCGCCAGCGCCCGCGAGGCGGTGGCGGTGGCGGCGCGCCTGGGCGCCGACTGCGCGGTGGCCATCGGCGGCGGCTCGACCGTCGGCCTGGGCAAGGCCATCGCGCTCGAGTCGCCGCTGCCCATCATCGCAATCCCGACCACCTATGCGGGTTCCGAGATGACGCCGATCTACGGCATTACGGAAAACGGCATCAAGCGCACGGGCCGCGACAGCAAAGTGCTGCCGCGCACCGTCATCTACGATCCGCGCCTGTCGCGGGGCCTGCCGGCCGCCATGTCGTTCGTGAGCGGCATCAACGCCATCGCCCATGCGGCCGAAGGGCTGTACGCGCAGGACGGCAACCCGGTCATGTCGCTGATGGCAGAGGAAGGCATACGCTCGCTGGCCAGCGGCCTGCGCAAGCTGCGCCAGGACCCGCAGGACCTCGACGCACGCGGCAGCTGCCTGTATGGCGCCTGGCTGTGCGGCACGGTGCTGGGCCAGGTGGGCATGGCGCTGCACCACAAGCTGTGCCACACCCTGGGCGGCTCGTTCAACCTGCCGCATGCCGAGACCCACGCCATTATCCTGCCCCATGCGCTGGCCTACAACGCCAACGCGGCGCCCGAGGCCATGCGGCGCATCGCGCGCGCGCTGGGCAGCGACGATGCGGCGCAAGGCATGTTTGACTTGTCGCAGGAGCTGGGCATTGCGCTGGCCCTGAGCGAGATCGGCATGCCTGCCGATGGCCTGGACCACGCTTGCGCCACCGCGCTGGCCAACCCGTACTGGAACCCGCGTCCGGTCGAAGCGGCGCCCTTGCGGGCACTGCTGCAGCGGGCATGGAGCGGCAAGCGCCCGGCGGTCTGAGCCCCCGACCTGCACCGCCAGGGTCAGATCGGATCGTAGAACAGCTCGTCGACATAGCACCAGCCCCAGGTCTCGCCCGGCTCCTTGGAGCGGATGATCGGGTGCCCGGTCGCATGAAAATGCCTGGTGGCGTGCTTGTTCTTCGAATCATCGCAGCAGCCGACATGGCCGCACACCATGCACACGCGCAGGTGGACCCAATCGTCGCCCAGTTTCAGGCATTCCTCGCAGCCTTCGGAATTGGCGCCGCGCGTATGGATATCGTGCAAATGCTGGCAAGCCTGGCTCATATTGCTCTCCTGTGGATGATTACGGTGTATCTTTCCTGCGCTGCGGTATCAGCCACAAGACGGCCACCGCCACATAGATGGCGGCGCCGGCCGGCGCATACCATAGCGACAGCGCAATCGCCACCAGGTACAGCGCGATCGACAATTCCTTCTTGCGGCTATGGCCCAGCGCCTGCGCCAGCGGCGAATCGGGGCCTTCGCTGGCCACCAGCGAGCGTACCAGCATGCGAAAAGCCACCGCGCACATCAGGAGCACCACGCCGTACAAGGCCATCGGCGCCGGGGTCAGCGGGTAATTGCCGGCCCAGGCGGTGACCAGCGGCACCAGCGACAGCCAGAACAGCAGGTGCAGATTGGTCCACAGTATGCGCCCGTTGACCTGGCGCGCCAGCTGCAGCACGTGATGGTGGTTGACCCAGTAGATGCCGACATACACAAAACTGAGCAGGTAGGCGCACAGCACCGGCGCCAGCTCCAGCACTTCGGTCCAGTGCGGCCCGCTGGGCACCTTCAGCGCCAGCACCATGATGGTGATCGCGATGGCGACCACGCCATCGGTAAACGCTTCCAGGCGGCTCTTGTTCATGATGTCGGGGGCAAATGAACCATGCTAGCGCGAAGACGCGCGCTTGCCGCCTGCCGGAAGACCAGTACCCATGATCCGCCTGACCCAAAGACAGGGACAAAAAAGCCGCAATTGCCGCTACACTGAGGCATCGCCACCCATGGAGCCACGCATGACCTCTCTCGACAACGACCTGGCCGAACGCGCCCGCCTGATCGCCCTGGCGCGCGCCCTGCGCGACCTGCACAAACACCTGATCAACGTGGAAACCCAGTACTTCGGCGCCGTCGGCAGCCCGCTGGAACTGCTGCAACTGGTCACCAACCACCCGCATTTCGCCTGGCTGCAGAAATTGTCGGGCCTGATGGCGCAGATGGACGAGCGCCTGGACGAGCCGGAACCGGTCACCCCGGCGGTCGCCCTGACCTACCGCCGCGCGCTGGAAGCGCTGATCGGCCCGTCCGAAGACGGCGACAAGGAGTTCCAAGCCAAATACAACGCGCTGCTGCACGACGCGCCGGAGATCGTCATGGCGCATGGCGCCGTCAGAAAATTGCTCAGTTCAATTGCGGTGCAGGGCTAGGCTTGAACCTTCCCTGCCGTGCCGCTGCAGGCAGATCAACCATGCAGCGCCGCGCCCGCGTTCGCACCAGCCTGCGCAGCGGGCACCCTGACGCGCAGCGCGATCAGCAGCGCCGCCAGCAGCATCAAGGCGCCGGCGGCCATGAAGACGCCGGCGATGCCGCTGATGCTGAACATGGCGCCTCCGGCCGCTGCCCCCGCCGCAATGGCGGACTGTACCGACGCCACCACCATCCCGCCGGCGCTTTCCGCCTGATCCGGGAGGGCGCGCGCCACCCAGTTCGACCAGGCCACCGGCACGCCGCCAAACGCCAGGCCCCAGATCGCCATCAGCAAGGCCTGCCCGGCCAGCGAGGCCGGCAACAGTACCAGCGCCAGCGCGGCGACACCCACCAGCGCCGGCATCAGCACCAGGGTCAGGCGCAGGCTGCGTTGCATCAACTGCCCGGCCAGCAAGGTGCCGGCAAAGTTGGCCAGGCCAAAACCCAGCAGCATCAGCGCCAGCGTGTCAGGTGCGACATGTGCCGTGGTTTCCAGGAAGGGCCGGATATAGGTAAACAGAGCGAAGTGTCCGGTATGCGCCAGCACGCAGCCCAGCATGCCCACCGCAATGCCGGGACGGCGCAGCAGGCCCATTACCGTGCCGTGCCCGGCCGTGGGGCGGGCCGGCAGCTGCGGCAAGGTCAGCCACTGGAATGCCAGGGTGACCACGCCGATAGCGCTGGCGGCAAAAAATGCGCTGCGCCAGCCGTACAGGCCGCCAAGATAGCTGCCCAGCGGCACCGCCACCACGGTTCCCACGGCGATGCCACTGAAAATGATAGATAGCGCGCGCGGCAGCAGCCTGGCCGGCACCAGCCGCATCGCCACCGCCGCCGCCATGCTCCAGAAACCGCCGAGGGCGACACCGAGCAGCATGCGCATCAGCAGCAACACGCCCAGGCTGGAAGACAGGGCCACCAGCAGGTTCGACGCGATCATCAGCGTGGAAAAGGCCAGCAGCACCAGGCGCCGGTCAAAGCGCCGCGTCAGGCGCGGCACCAGCAGGCCGGCAAACAGCGCCACCACGGCCGTGATCGTCACCGCCTGCCCGGCCAGCGCTTCCGACACCCGCATGTCGGCGGCCATCGGCGTCAGCAGGCTGGCCGGCAGGTATTCCGCCGTCAGCAAGCCGAATACGCCCATCGTCAGCGAAAACACCGCCATCCAGGCCGGCGCCGCAGGTTCGGCGCCGGCAGCAGCCTTGCCGGTCCCGGTCCCGGTCCCGGTCCCGGGTGATACATCACAGATACAATCGCTCATTGCATGGTTCCTCAAGGTTTGAACAAGACGCTCACTGTAGACGCGCTGATTCGGATGGTCTATGATGGAAACCCTGCATTTTTTGATCAAAACCCCGGCAATGACGCACACCGACGTATTCGCCTTGTCTTCCGACCTGATCAGCGCCCTGCTGACGGACATGCGCCTGCGCGGCGTGCAATACCGCCGGGTGCAGGCCGGTGCCCGGTTCGGCCTGCACTTCGAGGCCAGGCCGGGTCATGCTTATTTTCACTTCCTCGCGGTCGGCTCGGCCGTGCTGCGCACCAGCGACGGCACCGTGCATGCGCTGGCGGCAGGCAATGCCGTATTGATGCCGCACGGCGGCGCGCATCAACTTTTGTCGAGCGCCGACATGCCGGCCATCGGCATCGACAGCTATCAGGCTTCGCCGCTGGGCGACAAGGTCGACGCCGTCGATGCTTGCCCCAGCCTCGGCATGACACCGGGGACCATCTTGTTTTATGGCTGCATGGAATTCGATCTCGGCGGCATGCAAGGCCTGGGGCCCTTGATGTCCGAGGTGATGGTGGCCGATGTGATGGGGCAGCGCTACCCTGGCCTGGCGGCCATTCTCGGCTCCATGAAAAGCGAAGTGTGTTCGGGCCGCGTCGGCTTTGCCGGCATCCTGGCGCGCCTGGCCGAAGTGGCGGCCGCCATGATCGTGCGCGGCTGGGTGGAATGTGGTTGCGACCATGCTTCCGGCCTGGTGGCGGCGCTGCGCGACCCGCGCCTGGCGCGCGCCATCCTGGCGCTGCACCGGCAACCGGGCCGCAACTGGACGGTGGAAGAACTGGCCTTCGAATGCCACAGTTCGCGCTCCGCGTTCGCCGAACGCTTCCAGGCGACGATCGGCACGCCGCCGCTGCGCTATGCCACCGAGCTGCGCATGCACCTGGCCAGCCAGTGGCTGGGCCAGGGCCGGCTGCCGGTCGAGACCGTGGCGCAGCGCCTCGGCTACGCCTCCCAGGCCGCATTCAGCCGCGCCTACAAACGCATCACCGGCCAGACACCTGGCGTAAGCCGGCGCAAGCCGGCGGATGGCGGCGCCTGAACCGCGCAGGGAGGCGGCCACTTCGGCCATTTACGCTATGGCGATGTGTCGCGCGCGTCGCGGTGCGATTACAATAAAGCAAACAGCATTGCGCATACCGCCGCAAGCTGGCCAACCATGGAAAGGTGCAAATGAGTGTTCCTTCAAGCGTGACAGAAACCCGCGTCGCCGTGCTGGTCGACTGCGACAACACCAGCCCGGCCATCCTGGCGTATGCCCTCAGGATGGTGGCGCAATTCGGGCGCGTGGTCTTGCGGCGCGGCTATGGCAACCATACGACCTTGAGCGCCAAATGGCAGGCGGCGCTGGTGGAACAGGCATTCACGCCCTGCCTGCAATTCCAGTATGCCAGTGGCAAGAATACGGCCGATATCGCACTGGCGCTCGACGCCCTGGAGGCGATGTTCGACCAGCGTGCCGACGTGTTCTGCCTGATCACCAGCGATTCCGATTTCGCCTATCTGTGCCGCAAGCTGCGCGAGCGCGGCGCTTCCGTCTGCATCGTCGGCGAAGCCAAGACGCCGTCGGCGCTGCGTAACGCCAGCGACCAGTTCTTCGAGTGGACGCCAGAGCCTGCCGCCAGCCCGGCGCACGCCGCGCCCGTTATCCTGACGCCGGTGCAGCCTGAACCTGCGCCAGCCAAGCCCAGGGAAGGCGTCAAGCTGCAGCCGCTGCTGGTGGTCGACGCGGTCAGGCTGCTGGTCGGCGATGCGGCCGAGGGAAAAGTAGGATTGGGCGCGCTGGGACAATACCTGAAGCGGACAGACTCGGGATTCTCGCCGACCAACTTCGGCCATTCCGGCCTGCTGAACATGGTCAGGACGTATGACCTGCTGACCGTCACGGTGGAGCCGGGCGGCCATCACACGGTGGGGCTATCGGATATGCGCAAGGTGAAGATGCACAAGGTTCCTTAATACCTGGACTTGGCCTCGCACCATATGGCAATCATTCATCCACATCAACTGCCAGCGCACGCGGCCGGTTCGCAAGGTAATACAGCATATATCCGGAATATATCAACGCACCTGACGCCACCGCTGCCTTAAAACAATGCGCCAATGAATCCTCGGCCTCAAAGTCGTATTTTTCCAGGGATGACCTGGCAAATCCTGTCAGCCGGTCCAGGTCAACACCGTCGATTTCGCCATCGTCCCCGAAATCGAAATCTACCGTGCCTGTCGCCAGGCCTACCGCACAGCCAATGCCATGCTTGAAGTAAGAAATACCGCCTTCAAGTTGGCCACGAAAAGGAATGTCCATTCCAGCCCATGCGGTACTGCTATCTGGCATGGGAATTCCAGATCGTTTCATCAATACCAATGCAGCGCGAACGCTATTCTGGTAATCCGAAATCAAGCGGGCAAGGTTCTCATTCATATGGTTTCAACGTGGATCAGCAATTTTTTCAAGATATTAAAAAAGCCCCTGGCGAACAGGGGCTTCTCGCTACGACAGCACTGTAACAGTCATTACTGTACTTGGTACTTGACCGAACGTGGCCCGTACAGCAAACCATTGGTCATGCCGGCCGACAGCAGGCGCGCATTGGCCACGCCAGCGACCGGATGCGCCGCATCGGTGGTGCTGTTGATGATCTGCTTGACGGCCGCCGCCACCAGGGCGCCGATCAGCCCGCCGCCACCGTTGTTGCCGCCCTCGTTGTTGGAGGCGCTGGCCTTGCCTTCCCACAGCAGGGTGCCGCTTTTCAGGTCGACCAGCTTGGCCGTCACTGCCACTACCGCCACGCTGTCGATCACGGTATAGGTCGAGCCGTACTTGTCGATGGTGATATACAGGCCGGCGTCGGCGCCGAAGATCTCGTTGAGTTTCTTGACGTCGACACCGTGGATATCGGCCGCATTGGTCAGGCCATTCTGCTTGAAGGTCTCGCCGACCACGGCCACCGGCAGCACGTAGTAACCGGCCTCGGCCAGCGGATACGACACTTGCGCGTAGACGCTGTTGCCGGCGTTGACTTCCGGCGAATTGTTCAGCGGCGGCAAGACCACGATCGAGCGCGGCTTGGCGGCCTTGAATGCCGTGTAGTCGTACGATGGCGCCTTGGTGGCGCAACCGACCATCAGTACGGCCGGCGCCAGCAGCAACGCCATTTTTTTCAAGCGCGACATCATAATTTCTCACCTTTTTTCAGTTTGCCCAGCAGGAAGTCCATATACGCGCTCGATTCGGGAAACAGTTTTTTCTCGTCTTCGAACTGCGTGGCCACCTGGTCGGACTTGCCGGCGATCGAGTACAACATGCCCAGATGGGCATGGAAGCCCGGCGGTACGCTGTTGCCCTTGGCACTGATCAGCGCCAGGGCTTTTTCCATTTCGGCGATCTGCCGCTCCGGGCTTTCGCCTTTCAGGTACTGGTAGACCTGCGGCTGGTAGCCGTCCCATTGGTACAAGGTCTTCGGCGCGGTGGCGCAGCCAGTCAATGCGACGCACGCCGCCAGCGCCAGCATGCCGCCGGCTTTTTTCATAAGGTTCTTCATCATTGCTGTTTGCGCAGTGCGCCCGCTTCCACGCCGGCCACCAGGCGCTCGACCGCTTCGCGCATGGCCAGGTCCAGGACTTTGCCGTTCAGGGTGGCGTCATAGCTGGCGGTGCCGCCAAAGCCCAGCACTTCGCGGTTCGACAAGCTGTACTCGCCTGCGCCCTGGGCCGAATACACCACTTCCGAGGTGGCGATATTGACGACGTTCAGCGATACCTTGGCGTAGGCCACTTGTGTCTTGCCACGGCCCATGATGCCGAACAATTGCTGGTCACCCACTTCCTTGCGGCCGAATTCGGTCACGTCGCCGGTAATGACAAAATCGGCGCCCTTGATGTTCTGTGCCTGCTTCTTGTATTCCGATTCCTGCTTGATTTCCGCCAAGTTGTCGCGGTCGAGCACGTTGAAACGGTTGGTACCTTGCAAGTGCGAGATCAGGATGGTTTTCGACTGGCTGCCGAGGCGGTCGACGCCATCGGAGAAAATGCCCCGCATGAAGCTGGAGCGGTTGTCGAACTTGCCGACGGCGATCAGCGTGCGCTGGCCGACATAAGGGCGGGCGGCACTGGCGACCGCAGGAACAGCGAGGGCTTGCGATGTTTCGGTGGCGCAACCGGCCAGCGATCCACCGATCAGCGCGGCCATCAGCAGCGCGCCGCAGGTATTTTTATTCATGATGCCCTTAAGAAGTGAGAGGTCAAGGAAACGCTTGCATAGTGATTTTTTGCAAGTTAATTTCCTTAATGCAATTATAATTTATTACTTACATTATAATTCTCACCAAATGTCACTCCGGCAATGACATTTCGAAGGACTATCCTATCAAGTCAAGCCAGCAACTGCCGGTACAGCCTGGTTGCCATCAACCCCGCCGCGCTGTGATGGTTGGCCGGCGACATCAGCGGTATCAACATGTCCATGGCCGACCCCTTGCTGCCCTGCTCCGCCACGGTCTGTTCCAGCGCACGCAGGTCCGCGTCGAAAGGTTGCTCCCCAGGCTGCCGCAAGCCCAGGTGGCGGCGGAACACGCCGCGAACGCCGGGCTGCGACGGACGCGGCTGGGCATCGGCCAGGGTTTCGATGGAACGCATGGCGGCGCGGTGCGACATGATGCGCGGCGCGGCGATGCCGGTGTCATCGACTGGCGACTCGATCCAGTCGCGCAGCACCTGCTGCTCGTAGGGGCTGAAGACGCCGAACATTTCCGCCCGCTCGCTCTGGATCAAGCGCCAGAAGCGGCTGTCCTCCACCGGTGCGCCGCGCTGTATCCAGCCGGTGGCGGTCAATTTATCCAATAGCTCCGGCACCTGGCTCTTGTCGCCGAGCCAGTCGTTGATGCTCTTGCCGCCGATGCGGCAATAGTCGGAATGCATGTTTTTGCCGGCCACGCTTTTCTCGCACAGGATGCGCACCAGTTCCTGCCGCAGGTCGAAGCCGGCGATAATGTCGGTGGTGCCGGCGCCCAGGTCATTCAGGCGAAAACCGTTGCGCACGCGGCGGTAGAACGCCTTGCTGTCGCCGAAGCGCGGCATCAATTGCAGCACCGCATCGGTGGCCTTGCGCGCATGGCCGGTCGAACCGTTGTCGACCGTCACATGCAGGGTGAAATAATAGGGATCGATGCCCAGCTCATTGAGTTCATAGGCGGTGATCAGCAGGTGCAGGGGCAACTGTTCGTAGCCCAGGTTGAAGCCAATGATTTCGGGCAGAAAGTTGCCATTGTCGTGGGCCAGGGCCAGCTGGATGGCGCCCTGCACGAAGTACCGGTCGTCCAGGTCCTGCCAGTCGTCGCAGCCATGGCTGGCCAGCAGCTTCTGGTACAGCACCACATGGTTTTTTTCCTCCACGCCATCGCCCAGCTCCTCCAGGTAGATCTGGATCAGGGCGCGGAAACGCTGGTGCTGCCATTGCTGCAAGGCGCTGTACAGCCAGGAGCCGTCGACCAGCTTGGTGGGCGCGGCGGCGCGCAAAAAGTACAGCGCGTGCGACTTGCTGGTGAAAAAGCGGCGTGGCGCGCCATTCTTGCGTTCGGCCAGGTAGGCCTGATATTCCACGCCGACCTGTTCGGCGCTGCCGCGCGACCAGTTCAGCAAGTCTTCCGGCTGCTCGGGCAAGCCATCGGGCAGATCGTCCGCAGCCAGCAGTTGCTGCTGCAGATAGTGGCGGGCGGTGGCGCGCGCCATGGCAGCATGGCCCGGTGCGCCAAGGGTATCGTAGATGGCGCGCGCATTGGGCAGGCGTGCTGCCTGGTCGCGTTGAACAGGTTGTGCTGCAGTGGAAAGCAAGCTGTGCATGACCGTGCCTTGAAAGAGTTGAGGCCTGGCCGGACTGCGGGAGTCGGGCGGCGGCCGGTATGCATGCATTATCAAGACGGACGGTGCATCCGCACATCAGTACGCTTCGCGCCCGGGCGTGGGACAAGGCTTACAGCCAGGAATTACTTCTTGCGCAGGAAGTCAGGCAGCATGCTCATCAGCACGCCATCCTTGTCGATCACATGGTGCTTGATGGCGGCAGCCGCATGGCCCAGCACCACCAGGCCGAAGCTCCAGGCCAGCCATTGATGGACCAGCTTGGCAAGGCCATAATATTCCTGGGCCGGCGCCACCAGCGGCGGCAATTGCACCAGGCCCAGCAGCATGATGGGCTTGTCGGCCACCGAACTCCACATCCAGCCCGACAGCGGCAAGGCGATCAGCGCCACCGCATACAGGCCATAATGGCCCAGGTGCGCCATGCGCTGCATGGCCGGCGACATCGAGGCCGGCAGCGGCGGGGCCGGATGGGTAAAACGCCACAGCAGGCGTAGTGCCGTCAGGAACAGCACCGTGCTGGCAATGGCCTTGTGCAAGAAGGTCAGCTGGTGATGGGGGTTCAGTTCGTCGCGCAAATGCACGGCCACAAAGCCGATCAGCCAGGCGGCGATCCAGATCAGCGCCATCAGCCAGTGCTGGAATTTCGAGATCGGGTGGTAGGACGGCGTGGTGGCGATGGGCTTGGTCATGGTGTGTTTAGGGCAGTCAAATTAAACGATACAATAGTGTATCACCATACGATACAAGGTATTCCATGCAAAAAGATACGGGTGGCATCCAGGTGATTGCGCGGGCGGCCGCCATCCTGCGCGCGCTGGGGCGCGAAGGCATGAGCCTGGGTGCGCTGGCAAAACAGACGGGCTTGCCGCGCTCGACCGTGCAGCGCATCGTCGATGCGCTGGCGGCCGAGGATTTCGTGGAGGCCGGCGACGCGGGCGTGCGGCTGGGATGGGGCCTGGGACGGCTGGCGCAACTGGCACAGTCCGATATCGTGCTGGCGGCGCGGCCCCACCTGGAAGCGCTGTTCGAAGCGACGCACGAGAGCGTCGATATTTCCACGCGCCAGGGCAGCGAGGTATCCTTTCTCGACCGCATCGTGTCCGACCAGGAGTTGCGCGTGGTGCCGATCACCAACAAGCCGCGCCGCCTGCATGCGATGGCCAACGGCAAGGCTTTACTCGGCAGCATGAGCGACGCGGAAGTCGAACGCCTGCTGCAAGACAACTTGCTTGCGCTGACGTCCCACACCATCGCCACCCTGCCCGCCTTGCTGGCCGACCTGGCGCTGGCGCGCGTCAGCGGTTTCAGCTACGACCGCGAAGAACACGCGCTGGGCGTGTGCGCGATCGGCACGGCGATCCGCGTGCCGGGCCTGCCGGCGCTGGCCATTTCGGTGGCGGCGCCGGCGTCGCGCTTCGAAGCGAGCCTGCCCGCGCTACGGCAAGCGCTGCAGGCGGCGCGCGCGGCGATCGAGCAAAGCCTGGCTGCGCTGCAAACGCCGCCGGGCTGATTCAGCTGTCGGCCAGCCGGGCCACGAGCCACTGTTCGAAGTCGGCCACCATGGCCGGCTCCAGGCGGTGGCCGGCCTCGTACTCCCGGTACTGCAGGCGCACGTTCAGGCCAGCCAGCACCTGCCTGGCATGATGCGCAAAATGCAGACCCAGCACCTGGTCCTGGCGGCCATGGCTGACAAACGCGTGCAAGGCTGCCAGCGGCTTGCCCGGCGTGACCAGCGGCAGCACTTCCGGCAGGATGCGCCCGCTCAGGATGCCGAAACCGGCCAGCTGCTGCGGCGCGCTCAGGGCCACGCTGGCGCTCATGATGCCGCCCTGGCTTAAGCCGGCGATCCAGATGCGCTCCGGATCGATGGCATGCGCTTGCGGCAACTGCCCGATAAACGCCAGCAAGGTCGTGCGCGCCCGCTCGGCCTGCGGCGCATCGATGGCCGGGCCGTTTGCCGTGAAGCTGACCCGGAACCAGGCGAACTGCATCGGCCCCAGTGCCAGCGGGCCGCGCGCCAGGATCACGCTGAAACGCGGATCGATGCCGCGCGCCAGTTCCATCAAGCCCTGTTCAGTGGCGCCCACGCCATGCAGCAGGATCAAACAGGGCGACTTGCCCGCGCCGCGACTGCCCTCGCGCAGCCGGTACACCAGGCCGGAGACCGGTTCGGTCAGGGTGTGATTCAATTGTTCGCTCATCGCTTACCTTGTGTTATCGACAGACCTATCGTAACCATCTTGATATGGTTGATAAAGTAGCGTGCGACCGCTAGACTATTTCCATTTGATTGACAATCGCGAAAGCCCTGCCAATATGGATGTATTCGCTTCAATGAAGATGTACGCGGCGGTGGTCGATGGCGGCAGCTTTGCGGCGGCGGCCGGCAAGCTGGGCGTGTCGCGCGCGATGGTGTCTAAACAGGTGCAAAAGCTGGAAGAGCACCTGGGCACGCGCTTGCTCAACCGCACCACGCGCCGCATCAGCCTGACGGAAACGGGACGCGAGTTCCACGAGCGCAGCGTGCAGATCCTGGCCGACGTGGAAGACGCCGAACAAGGCGCGGCACGCCTGACCCGCACGGCCCGCGGCCTGCTGCGCGTGACGATTCCGCTCGCTTACGGCCAGCACCGGCTGGCCGCCATCGTCGGCGACTATGCGCTGGCCTACCCGCAGGTAAAGCTTGACATTGCGCTCAGCGACCGCAAGCTCGACCTCGTCGAAGACGGCTTCGACCTGGCGATCCGCATCGGCGCCCTGCCGCCATCGGACCTGGTGGCGCGCAAGATCGGCAGCGAACGCAGCGTGGTCTGCGGCACGCCCGCCTACCTGGCCCGCCATGGCGCGCCGCAACTGCCGTCCGACCTGGCCGGCCATGCCTGCCTGGGCTATACCCTGACCGGCGCCGGCAACGAGTGGCGGCTGGAAAACACCGGCGACGGCGCCATGGCCAGCATCGCCGTGAACGGCCCCATCAAGGCGGACAACGGCGACATCCTGCGCCTGGCCGCGCTGCGCGATGCCGGCCTGATCTTCCAGCCGCGCTTTATCGTCGCCGGCGACCTGGCGGCGGGCCGCCTGGTGCAAGTGTTGCCGCAATGGCAGTCGGGCGAACTGGGCGTGCATGCTGTGTATCCCAGCCGCAAGCACCTGTCGGCCAAGGTGCGCACCTTTATCGACTATCTTGCGGAACGCCTGGCCTGAATGGACACTGCCAGCCGGACGCGGCAAATCCGTTTGAAATGCGACAATTGCTACAGCACGATCACGATGCGGCCTATTTGACATTCAACCTCGGGAGAACGACATGAAAATGCTTTTGACGGCGGTACTGGCGCTTGGCGCGCAACTGGCGCACGCACAGACGGTGGAATTATTCTTCGCGGGGCCGAACGGTGCGGAACAGGCGGCCGGCACGGTCAGCATTTCGCAAACCCAATACGGCGCCCTGCTGACGCCCGACCTGAAAGGCTTGCCGGCCGGCACGCACGGTTTTCATCTGCATGAAAAGCCATCGTGCGACGCCAGCGTGACGGACGGCAAGCCAACCCCGGCCGGCGCCGCGGGCGGCCACTGGGACCCGGCCAAGACCGCCGCGCACAAGGGCCCGTACGACGCCTCCGGCCACCAGGGCGATTTGCCCGCCATCTACGTGGCCGCCGATGGCACGGCCACTTATCCGGTACTGGCGCCGCGCCTGAAAGCCGCCGACTTCAAGGGCCACGCGCTGATGGTGCACGTGGGCGGCGACAACCACAGCGACCATCCTGAAAAACTCGGTGGCGGCGGCGCGCGCATGGCGTGCGGCGTGGTCAAATAAGCGATAACAAGCGGCACGGCGCCGTCGCCGTGTCCATAGTAAACTGCGCGCCTTGAACCTTGCTGAAAGAAAAACATGAACGCCGATACCCCCAACAAACCCGCGATGGATGCGGAAACGCTGGAATTCATCCGCGGCCTGTTCGCCCTCGTGCGCGAAGGCGATACGGCGCAACTGGGCGCCATGGTCGCCAAGGGCGTGCCGGTCAACTTCCGCAATGAAAAAGGCGACAGCCTGATCATGCTGGCCAGCTATCACGGCCACCTGGACACCTCGCGCCTGCTGCTCGAAGCGGGCGCCGACGCCAATGTGCCGAACGACCAGGGCCAGACGCCCCTGGCCGGCGTCGCCTACAAGGGCTACCTGGAGATCGCCGAACTGCTGCTGCAGCACGGCGCCAAGGTCGAAGGCGGCAGCCCCGACGGCAAGACGCCGCTGATGATGGCCGCCATGTTCAACCGCCTGGCCATTCTCGAGTTGCTGCTGAAGCACGGCGCCCGCATCGACGCCGTCGACAGCCGCGGCATGACGGCCGTCTCGCTGGCCAAGACCATGAATGCGGCCGATACCCTGGCCCATTTGACCGCACTGGGCCAGACGGCATAATTATTGTGGCAAGATTGTGTCAGTTTGCCGGCGCCGGCATCTGAGCTGCGGCGCGGGCAAACCAAAGCACGCGCCCAGGCCGGCCGATTCGCTACACTGGCTGTCATGAGCACACCCTCTCCCACCATCTCGCATCCGCTGGCCGTCGCGCTGGCCCTGTCGCTGGGCGCCGCCGTGGCGCTGGGCCTGTCGCGCTTTTCCTATGGCCTGCTGTTGCCGCCCATGCGCGACGACCTGGGCTGGTCCTACCTGCTGGCCGGCGCCATGAACACCTGCAATGCGCTGGGATACTTCCTCGGCGCCCTGGCCACACCCGCCCTGCTGCGCCGCATGGGCACCTGGCGCCTGCTGATGGCTGGCAGCGTGCTGGCCAGCATCTTCATGCTGCTGTCCGGTTTTGTGAGCGACACCACCGCCCTGTTCCTGCAGCGCTTGTGCGCCGGCGCGGCCAGCGCCTTTGTGTTTGTCGCTGGCGGCGTACTGGCCGCGCGGCTCGGCTCGCTGCAGGGCGAGCGGGCCGGCTTTATCATCGGCCTGTACTACGGCGGCACGGGCTTCGGCATCGCACTGTCCGCCTTGCTGGTGCCGGCCACGTTGTCGTCGGCCCAGCAGCATGGCGCGGCGCACGGCTGGCAATCGGCCTGGCTGGCGCTGGGCATCGCCTGCCTGCTGGCCACCGCCCTGATGGCCCTGCCGGCCAGAAGCATCGGCGAGGCGCGATTGATGCAGGGCCAGGCGCAGCGTTTTTCCAGCAAGGACTTTGGCTGCGGCCTTGCCGCCTATTTCATGTTCGGCGCCGGCTATATCGGCTACATGACGTTTGTCGTCGCCCTGCTCAAGCAGCAGGGCATGTCGCCGCAGCTGATCACCGTGTTTTATACTTTGCTGGGCCTGGCGGTGGTGGCCTCCTCGCGCATCTGGGCCCGCATGCTGGACCGCAACAAGGGCGGCCAGTCGCTGGCCATCCTGAACGCCCTGCTGGGCCTGGCCACCCTGATACCGGCACTGACCAGCGCCGCGCCGTTCATCTTCCTGTCCGGCCTGGTGTTCGGCGCCGTGTTCCTGTCGGTGGTGGCTTCCACCACGGCCCTGGTGCGGCACAACCTGCCGCCGGAATCGTGGCCGGCCGGCATCAGCGCCTTCACCGCCGTGTTCGCCTTCGGCCAGATCGCCGGCCCGGTGCTGGTCGGCTGGATCGCCGATGGCCAGGCGGGGCTGGAGCGTGGCCTGGTCGCTTCAAGCGTGCTGCTGTTGATCGGCGCGGCGCTGGCGATGGGGCAGAAGGCGCTGGTGGCTGGCCGTTGAAATCGCAACGGCGCCGCGCCTGGCAGCGCGCGCAGCGGTGGATTTTGACCAGTTTTATGGTGAAAAAGCCGCTTTTCAGCTGAAAAACGCATGGCATGCATCGTGCTGATAGGAGGATATCTTCACTATCAGGAACGACCCCGCCATGCCATCTCCTTCATCGCGCAATTTTGTTTTCCTTCCACTGCTGACCGCTTTCCTGGCGCCCGCCCAGGCCCAGGACGGCGGCGCGTCCGGCGCCGAGGCGCTGGCCGGTGCGGCCGCCGCCGCCGGCAATGTGGTGGTGATCGGCACCCGCCGGGCCAATACCACGGAGCTGAGCAGCCAGGCGCCGGTCGATGTGTATTCGACGCGGCAGCTGGCCGAGACGGGCGCCGTCAATCTGAACCAGGCGCTGCAGGCGCTGGCGCCCTCGTTTCAATACAATGTGACGGCCGGTTCCGATGGCGTGGCCACCGTGCGGCCGGCCGCCCTGCGTGGCCTGGCGCCGTCGCAGACGCTGGTGCTGATCAATGGCAAGCGGGCCCATTTGTCGGCCTTCGTCAATAACAAGAGTGGCCTGGGCCGTGGCGCGCAGGCGTTCGACCTGGCCAAGATCCCGCTGGCCGCCATCGACCGGGTGGAGATTCTGCGCGATGGCGCGGCCGCCCAATATGGTTCCGATGCAATTGCCGGCGTGATCAATATCGTGCTGAAAAGCCAGGATGCGGGTGGCGCGGCGGCGGTCCAGGTGGGCAAGTTTGCCGAAGGCGACGGCTTTTCCAAGAGCGCCAGCGGCTCGGCCGGCTTTGCCCTGCCCGGCGACGGCTTTCTGACGGTGGCCGGCGAAGCCATCAACACCCAGCGCACCACCTTGCGCGAAGGGGCCGACTCGCGCCAGTTCTACTTTGCCAACGACCCGCGCGAAACCTCGGGCGCGGCCAGGCGCGAATGGCTGGTGGGCTCGCCCGCGCTGGAAGAATATAACGGCGTGCTCAATGCCGAATGGGGCCTGGCGCCGGAATTGCGCGCCTATGTGTTCGGCAACGTGGGCCACCGCCTGGGCCGCTCGCAGGGGCTGTTCCGCCGTCCCAACGACAACGGCACGGTGCGCTCGCTGTTTCCCGACGGATTCCTGCCGCTATTGAATACCACTTCGAACGATGGCGCACTGAATGCCGGCCTGCGCTACGGTAACGACAAGACGGGCCAATTCGACCTGGGCGTCAATCATGGCGGCAACCGCATCAAGTTCGACGTGCCCGATTCCATCAACGCCAGCCTGGGCGAGGCCAGCCCGCGCAGCTTTTATGCGGGCGGCATGAAAAACACCCAGACCAATCTCACGCTCGACTATGTGCGCAATGCCGCCGTCGGCTTTTCCACCGAGCCGCTGGTGGTGTCGGCCGGCGCGGCCTTGCGGCATGAGAAATTCTCGATCGACGCGGGCGACGAGGCGTCGTGGATCGCCGGCACCGTGCCGATTCTTGACGGCCCCAGCGCGGGCGCGCGCGCGCCGGCCGGCGCCCAGGGTTTCCCCGGCTACCGTCCCGACGACGCGGGCAGCCTCACGCGCAGCGTGCAAGGCGTATATGCGGGCCTGGAAAACCAGCTGACCGAGAAATTCCAGTGGGGCGCCACCGCCCGTGCCGAGCATTATTCGGACTTCGGCAATACCTGGAACGGCAAGCTGTCGCTGCGCTACGATTTTACGCCCGCGGTTGCCTTGCGCGCCACGGCCAGCAATGGCTACCGCGCGCCGTCGCTGGGCCAGGCCAACCTGTCGTCCACGCAAACCACTTTCCGCGCCGGCGAACCGTTCGACGTGCGCAATTTCCCGGTCGATCACCCTGCCGCGCGGGCCCTGGGCGCCACCGCCTTGAAACCCGAAAAATCGGTCAACTTTTCCACCGGCCTGGTGTTCCAGCCGGCGAAAAATACCTCGCTGACCATCGACGCCTACCAGATCGCCATCCGCGACCGCATCACCTTGTCCGAAACCCTCAGCGGCGCGCTGGTCGAGCGGCTGCTGCGCGAGGCCGGCTTCGCTGGTGTCAGCGGCGCCTCCTTTTTTGTCAACGCGCTCGACACCCGCACGCGCGGCGTGGATGTGGTGGGCAATCACCGCCTGGCGTTGCAAGGCTACGGCAACCTGGACCTGGGCCTGGGCTACAACTACGGCGTGACCAAGATCACGGGCGTGAAGGACAACTCGGGCCAGCTGGCCGGCAGCGGCCTGGCGCTGGTGGGCCGCACCACGCGCGGCAATATCGAGTCGTACTCGCCCCGTTCGACCTTGCGCCTGACGGGCCGCTATGCGGTGGGCGACTGGACGGTCGGCGTGACGGAAGCGCGCTACGGCAAGTTCACGGTGGTCGACACCGGCAACAACCCGGCGCTGGACCAGGTATTCGGCGCGCAATGGGTCACCGACCTGACCCTGGCCTACAAGCTGGGCCGCCATACCAGCATCACCTTCGGCGCCAACAACCTGTTCGATTCCTACCCGGACAAGACGCGCCCGGAACTGCGCCTGGCCGGCGGACGTTATGTC
Organism: Janthinobacterium sp. PSPC3-1; assembly: GCF_049896105.1. Lineage (NCBI taxonomy): Bacteria > Pseudomonadati > Pseudomonadota > Betaproteobacteria > Burkholderiales > Oxalobacteraceae > Janthinobacterium > Janthinobacterium sp. PSPC3-1. The sequence goes on from NZ_JAFCTQ010000005.1 coordinate 144,821, forward strand.
TACCCTTCCAGCCAGGCGCCGGTCGGCGCCTTCGGCACCTATTACTCGCTGCGCCTGGCCACCGCGTTCTGATGTTCCATTAGAGGAGTTTCGACATGCAATCACCACTCGCCATTTCCATCGCCTTGTCTTTGATGCTCGCGGCCACGCCGGCCCGCGCCGATACGGCACTGGACAAGATCAAGGACCGGGGACAATTGTCGGTCTGCTACGGCGGCTTCGAGTCGCCCGGCTTCGCCTACCTGGACCAGGCGGGCAAGCCGGCCGGCCTGACCTGGGACCTGATCGTCGACCTGCACCAGCGCGTGGGCGCGGCCGTGGGCAAGCCCTTGAAACTGAACCTGGTGCGCATCACGCCGGTCAACCGCATCATCTTCGTCAAGCAGGGCCGCTGCGATTTCATGGTGACGTCTTTGCTCGATACGCCCGAGCGGCGCCGCGAGATCGATTTCGCCTCGCCCGGCTTCTACAGCGCGGCGGCGGCCGTGTTCGCGCTGAAAAGCACGCGCATCGAAAGCTGGGCCGACCTGCAGGGCAAGACCGTCTGCGCGCCGGCCGCGTCGGTGTGGGTGCGCCCCTACGAAGCCAAGGGCCTGAAGATCGCCGCCTTCCCCGGCTTTGCGGAAGTGCACAAGGCGGTGGCCGACGGGCGCTGCGTGGCCTCGATCGGCGACGATACGGGGTATGCCAGGATCAAGGAAGACAACCATAGCTGGAGCGGCTTCGAACTCAAGCTGATCGGCGACGAGCGCCTGCCCTGGGGCGTGGCGCTGAAAAAGAACGAACCCGAACTCAAGCAACTGCTGGGCAGCATCGTCGAACGCTGGCACCGCGAGCGCTTTATCATCGGCCTGGAACACAAGTACCAGCTGCCGCCGAATGTGTGGGCGCAGCAGATGGCCGAGCGCTACGCGGTGAAGGTCAGCGCACGATGAGCGCAGGGTTTTTTCCGGAAGGCGGCGCGGCCAGGGAATGGCTGATCGAACACGGCCTGAACCTGACCATACTATGGGACCCGGCCGACGGCCGGCGCTTCCTGCTCGGTCTTGGATTGACGCTGGCGCTGGCCGTGCTGGCCGTGGCGCTGTCGCTGGCCATCGGCGTGGCCGGTGCGGCCGTAAAAGGCTCCCGCTTTGCCGCCGGCCAGAAAGCGATCAATGCCTATGTCGAGGTGTTCCGCAACACGCCGCTGCTGGCGCAAATGTATTTCTTCTTTTTCGGCGTCGGCTCGCTGCTGCCGATGGTGGTCAACGAGCACGGCGAACAGGTGCGCCTGCTGGGCAGCTTCGGCTGGGCCGTGATCGTGCTGGGCCTGCATTCGGGCGCCTTCCAGATCGAGGCGCTGCGCGGCAGCATCGACGCCGTGCCGCGCGCCACGGTCGAAGCGGCCGAAGCGCTGGGCCTGAGCCGGCTGCAGATCTTCCGCCAGGTGATCGCGCCGCTGGCCCTGCGCCACAGCTTGCCGGCCCTGTCGAACAGCATCGCCCAGACCATCAAGGCGACCTCGGTGGCGTTCGCCATCGCCGTGCCCGAACTGACCTATGCCTGCAACCGCATCTGGTCCGACAGCTTCAATGTGCCGGTGATGATACAGATCCTGCTGGTCACCTATCTGCTGCTGATCGGCGGCGTATCGGCCGGCATGCGCGCCATCGAACGCCGGCTGCAGCTGCCGGGAAGCGTGGCCGCATGAGCGCCCGCCTGACCGCCACCAATGGCAACGGCGCCTCCCGGCTGTGGCGCTGGGCGCGCTGGGCGGCGCTGCTGGCACTGGCCGCCTGGACGCATGACCGCTACCGCGAACCGATAAGCTACCTGGTGGCCTGGACGCCGGGCCTGCTGTCCAGCTTCGTCCTGAATATCGTCATGGGCCTGGTGGCGATTGCCTTTGCCACCGCGGGCGGCACCGTGCTGGGCATCGTGCAGTGCTCGCCGCACCGCCGCCGCGCGGCCGTGGCGCGCCAGCTCACCCTGGTGCTGCGCAATGCGCCGTGGCTGGTGGCGGTGTTTTACCTGATGTACCTGGTGCCGTATGAAATCAAGGTGTTCGGCGAATACCTCTTCCTGCCCGACTGGCTGAAGGCGGCCATCGGCATCGGCGTGCCCGCCTCGGGCTATATGTCCGAGATCGTGCGCGGCGGCATCCGTTCTATCCCGCTGCAGCAATGGGAAGCGGCCACCGCCCTGGGCCTGGACCGCCGGCAGATATTGCGCAAGGTGGTGTTGCCGCAGGCGCTGCGCAGCATGACGCCACCGTGGATGAGCTTGTACTGCATCGTCACCTTGTCCACCTCGCTGGCCAATATCCTCGGCGTGGAAGAGCTGATGACCTCGGTCGGCCTGCGCCTGGCCGGCGAAACCCGGCCCGACCTGCTGCTGCCGGCCCACGCCTATACCTTCATCGTGTTCTTTGTCTATATCTATCCGATTTCGCGCCTGTCGCGCCGTCTTGAAAAAAAATGGAGCGTGAAAGAATGAGCCAGTCATCCACCGGCGAACACCAGATCGTGATCCGCGACCTGGTCAAGTCCTACGGCAGCCACACCGTGCTCAATGGCGTGTCGCTCGACGTGCGCCAGTCCGAGATCGCCTGCCTGATCGGCCCTTCCGGTTCCGGCAAGTCCACCCTGCTGCGCACCATCAATGCGCTGGCCGGCGTCGACAGCGGCACCATCGACGTGTGCGGCATCCGCGTGACGGACGCCGCGCCGGACCTGCTGAAACTGCGCCGCCAGGTCGGCATGATCTTCCAGAGCTACAACCTGTTCCCGCATTTGTCCGTGCTGGACAACATCACCCTGGCGCCGCTGACGGTGCTCAAGGAAGAACGGGGACCGGCCGAAGAGCGCGCCCGCGCCCTGCTGGCCAAGGTCAAGCTGACCGGCAAGGAGCACGCCTACCCGGGCCAGCTGTCCGGCGGCCAGCAGCAGCGCGTGGCGATTGCCCGCAGCCTGGCCATGCAGCCGCGCGTGATGATGTTCGACGAGGTGACGGCCGCGCTGGACCCGGAAACCGTCAAGGAGGTGCTGACCACCATCCGCGACGTGGCCGCCAGCGGCGTCACCTGTTTGATCGTCACGCACGAAATGCGCTTTGCGCGCGAAATCGCCGACGTCGTCCACTTCACGGACGGCGGACGCATCGTCGAATCGGGCACGCCCGAGCATATTTTTACCGCGCCGCGCGACAGCCGCACGCGCGCATTTCTGGAGAGGGTTTTGTAATGAGCATTGACAAGCACGCAGGCGGCGCCAGCCGCGATCACAGTTTCGCCACCCGCCTGGGCCATGTGGGGCGCGACCCGGCCGCGCATGGCGGCACGGTCAACACGCCGATTTATCGCGCCTCGACCTTTATCTGGCCCGACACGGCCAGCCTGGAGGCGCAACGCCAGCTGGCGCAAGATCCGGCGTATCGCGGCACCATGTACGGCCGCCTGGGCAACCCCACCACGGTGGCCTTCGAAGACGCGGTGGCGGAACTGGAAGGCGGCTATCGCGGCCTGATCATGCCCTCGGGCCTGGCCGCCATCGTCGGCGCCGTGCTGGCCGTGGCAAAGTCGGGCGACCATATCCTGGTGACCGACAACGTCTACCCCAGCGCACGCAATGTGTTCCTCAACGTGCTGACGCGCTACGGCATCGACACCAGCTTCTTCGATCCCCTGGATGTGGACAACCTGGCGCTGCATATCCGCAAGAATACGCGCGTGGTCTACCTGGAAGCACCGGGCTCCGACACCTTCGAAGTGCAGGACGTGCCGCGTATCGCCGAAGTGGCCCATGCCCATGGCGCGCTGGTGCTGTTCGATAATACCTGGGCCACGCCCTATTTCTTCAAGCCGTTCGAGCACGGCGTCGATATCTCGCTGCACGCGGCCACCAAATACCTGGTCGGCCATTCGGACGCGATGCTGGGCCTGATCGTCACGCGCAAGGAGATTTACAGCGATGTACGCTCCACCGTGCGCGGCCTGGGCTATATCGCCGGCCCCGACGACGCCTACCTGGCGCTGCGCGGCCTGCGCACCCTGGGCGTGCGGCTGGACCGCCACGAGCGCTCGGCGATCGAGGTGGCCGAATGGCTGTCGCGCCACGAAGCGGTGCTCGGCGTGCGCCACCCGGCGTTCGAGCACCATCCGGGCCACGCCGTGTGGAAGCGCGACTTCACGGGATCGTCGGGCCTGTTTTCATTCGAATTGCCGGCGACGGCACCGCAGGTGCTCAATACCTTTCTCGACCACCTGCGGCTGTTCGCCATGGGCGCAAGCTGGGGCGGCTACGAGAGCCTGGTCAAGCTGCCGCATGCGACACGCACGTTCCAGCCGCTCGATCCGAAACGGCAGATCATCCGCCTGCACGTGGGGCTGGAATCGGTGGGGGACCTGATCGCCGATCTCGATCACGCACTAGGCGCGTTTACATATGCCCGAGCACGACAATAAGCAAGCCATGTGCTCAGGCGGTGCAGGCCTCGCCGGCTTCCTGCTCGCCACCGGAAAAATGGTGGCGCTTGAGCAGGGTGCGCAGCACGTTGCGCGAAATGCCCAGCAGGCGCGCCGTCTGCGTCTGGTTGTTGTGCGCGATCGCCAGCGCGGCGCCCGTCACGGCCGCCTCGATCTGGTCGAAGGCGGCATCCTCGCCGGCGTCGAGCAGCGCTTCGAGGATGGTGCGCAGTTGCTGCTGCAGGCCAGCTTCGACCGGTTCTACCACTTCCTGTACCGGCACAGGTATGTGAGTCTCCGGCTCGCGCAGCGGCAAGGGGTGGACCTGCGCCAGCGCGCGCGTGGCGGCCGGCTGGCGCCCCAGGCGCAAGTCTTCGGCGCGCAGCACGCCATCGCGGCAGACGATCATCGCGTAGTGAATCGTGTTTTCCAGTTCGCGGATATTGCCGGGCCAGCCATAGTCCAGCAGCACCTGGCGCGCCGCCTCGTCGATAACGATATCGGCGATCTTCAGGCGCTCGGCATAGTATTTCATGAAGTGCTGGGCCAGCGGCAGGATATCGCCCTGGCGCGCATACAGCGGCGGCAGGGCCAACGTGGCCACGCCGAGCCGGTAATACAGGTCGGCCCGGAAGCGCCCGGCCTGCACCGCGTCGTACAGGTCGATATTGGTGGCGGCCACCAGGCGCACGTCGAGCGGCGTGGTGCGGCGCGATCCCAGGCGCACGATCTGCCGCTCCTGTATCACGCGCAGCAGCTTGACCTGCATCGACAGCGGCAAGTCGCCGATTTCATCGAGGAACAGGGTGCCGCCATTGGCCGCCTCGAACCAGCCCTGGCGCGCCTGGGTGGCGCCCGTGAATGCCCCCGCTTCGTGGCCGAACAGCTCGGCGTCGATCAGGGTTTCGCTGAAGGCGCCGCAATTGACGGCGATAAACGGGCCGCTGCGCTTGCTGTGCGTGTGCAGATAGCGCGCCAGCAATTCCTTGCCGGTGCCGGTTTCGCCGATAATCAGGGCGGTAGCGTCGGTCGGTGCGATATGCGTGGCCAGCGCCAGCAGCGCTTCGGAACGGGGATCGTTGAACACCAGCGCCTTGGCTCGGATCGACAGCGCGGCGCCACTCGAGGTGGGCAGGGTCAGCAGGACACTCACGATAAGCGGCTTTCAATAAAAGTGGAAAGTAGCGGCAGCTTTGCGCTAAAGTGTGAAAAGCTTTACTAAAGCGCGATAAGCACCGTGTTACATTGTAACGATAGCATGATCAACCCCTGATACTTAACGAAGAATTTGGCATGACCTTATGCTAAAGCGAACTATGAACGAATCCACGGCAACACTGCAGCTCGATATCCTCGACGACTTCACCTTGCGCCTGAAAGCCCTCGTCGCCCGCGCCGGTTCGGTCAGCGCGCTGGCCAAAAAGGCCGGCATTTCGCATAGCGGGCTATTGCGCTACCTCGGTGGCGGCGACCCGTCGCGCAAGGTGCTGGTCGCGCTGGCGCAGGCGGCCAATGTCGACCTGGCGTGGCTGGCCACCGGCCACGGCGAAATGACGTCCGGCATGCCCAAGCAAAGCCTGACCCTGCTGCCGCTGTACGAGGGCCAGGCGGCCAACGACCACGCGCCACCACGGCTGGACCCGACCACCCTGACTGAACTGGCCTTCTGCCGCTTCTGGCTGCAGCGCAACGGCCTCGACGCTTCGCACCTGAAAGCCCTGATCATGCCCGGCGACTGCATGGCGCCCCACTTCCTGCCGGGCGACACCTTGCTGATCGATATCACCCGCAAGGAGCTGGCCGACGGCCAGGTGTTCCTGCTGGAAGACAGCGGCAACCTGCTGCTGCGCCGCATCCAGCTGGAAGTGGGCGGGCGTATCCGGCTGGTGCCGGACAATCCCGCCTATCGCGCCATCGACGTCGACCCGGCCAGCCTGGCCGTGGTGGGCGGCGTGGTATGGAGCGCGCGGCTGGCGTAATCGGGCCGCCACGGCGGTGATTTTTCACCGGCGGGCGTTGCGTTTGCAGCAGCGCTGCCCTTCACCATCCGGCGCAACGCCTCATAAATCCACGCTTTCCCTTCCTGTCGCCATCTGGCCCGGTCCTTGCTGTATCAGCAGCACGACCACCCACCACGACAGGAAAACCATGAACGCACCCGCTCAAGCTTCCACCACACTCCCGCTGCTGGCGCCGGCCGCCTGGCTGGCCGAACACCTGCACGACCCGTCCGTCAACGTGATCGCCATCCTCAGCAGGCGCCCCGAGGAAGGCGGCCCTGCGGTCGCCATCGAAGGCGCGCACGCTTTCCACTGGAAGGAACTGCTGTGGGATGAACGCCAGCGCCAGTTCGTTGGCGCCGACACCTTGCGCCGCCGCCTGCGCGCCGCCGGCGTGGACCCCGAACGGCAACTGGTGCTGTACGGCGACCATAGCCAGTTCGCCTTTTATGCGCGCTGGGTCCTGCTGCGCGCGGGGCTGTCCAATGTCAGCGTGCTCGACGGCGGCCTGCGCGCCTGGCTGGCCGGCGGCTTGCCCACCACGCCGCTGGCCACCGTGCACACGCCGCTGCCGCCGGCCGATGGCGACCTGCAGGCGCCGGCGCGCGAGACGAACGATATCCGCATCGGCCGCGACCAGCTGCAGCAAAGGCTCGGCGACGATCATTTGCAGATCCTCGATATCCGCACGCCGGAAGAATATGCCGGCCTGCGAGTGGGACCGGACGGCGGCAACCATGGCGCCGAACGCAGTGGCCATATCCCGGGCGCCGTGCTGCTGCCGTTTGCCGAGCTGCTCGACGAGCACAGCCGCCTGAGGCCTGTCGACGCGCTGCGCGCGCTGGTGGCCGGCAAGGGCATCGATGCCCGGCGCGAGACGGCCGTCTACTGCCGTCTGAGCCACCGCTCCACCCTGGCCTTTTTTGTGCTGACCGAGCTGCTGGGCTTTGACAAGGTGCGCGTCTATGACGGCTCGTGGACGGAATGGGGCAGCCTGGTCGGCGCGCCGATCGAAGCCTGACACCCTGATCCACACTAGGAAACCACCATGACGAAACTGAACGACAGCAGTACCTCCCCGCACGCTTATTACACCATCTGCCCGGTGCTGGTCGCCTCGAATATCGCCGTCGAATTCGGCTGGCTCGACGAGGAATTCAAGCGCGTGGGCGCAACGCCCACCTATCTGCGCTCGCTGGCCGGCAACGCGGGCTGGCTGCCGCATTACCGCCATTCATTGAACCCGCTGTTTCGCGACGGCGGCGCCATTCCCACCATCTGGGCGAAAGCCGATTTGACAGATACCACCCTGATCGCCAGCACGGCCACCCAGTCCGGCGGCCAGATCGTGGTGCGCGCCGACGCCGACCTGTACCGCATCGACGACCTGCGCGGCAAGCGCATCGGCCTGTCCCGCTCGTCGAATCCCGAGCGCATCGATTTTTCGCGCGCGGCCAGCCATTTCGGCCTGCACCAGGCATTGAAGCTGGGCGGCGTGGGTCTGGCCGACGTCGAAATCGTCGATATTGCGCAGGCGGCGGACGCGCCAGCGCTGGCACCGGCGGCACGGCCGGTGGAACTGTGGAGCCAGCTCAAGGCTGCCGCCCGCGAACATGGCGACCCGGAAGCGGACGCCCTGCGCGACGGCCGCGTCGACGCCATTCACAGCAGCCTGGCGCGTACGCGCAAGCTGGTCGACAGCGGCCAGTTCAAGGTCATCCTCGATCTGTCCACCCAGCCCGACTGGACCCTGCAGATCGCCAACGGCCCTTACACCAATGCCGTCAACACGGATTTCGCGCAAGCCCACCCGGAAGTCATCATCGCCTTTTTGCGCGCCTCGATACGGGCCGGGCGATGGATCAACACCCACCGCGCGGCGGCGGCCGAGATCTTCCCGAGGGTGACGTTTTTGCCCAATGCCCGGATCGCCGCCCTGGCCATCGGCGAGCGCGACTTCGTGCCGGCACTATCGGCGCAAAACCTGAAGGGGATAGCGATCAAGAAGAATTTCCTGCTGGCCCAGGGCTATATCGAGAACGATTTCGAGGTAAGCCAGTGGGCCGATGACAGCTATTTGAAGGAGGCATTGAAGTCGCTGGAAAAATAAGCGCATGTCGCGTAGGTCGGGTTAGCGCTGCGCGCGTAACCCTACACCACCAGCGCCGCCAGCAATATTGTCGGCTTACGCGCTGCGCGCCTCGGCGGCCCCGCTAACCCGACCTGCTCGTCAAATAACCGCAGGTCGGGCCAAACACCACTATTCAAGCCGCGTAAAACTTCTTTTTGCCCGCCTGCACCGCCTCGAACGCGCCTTCCGGCAAGGGCTTGGCGCCGCCCAGCTGTTCGGCCAGGAAAGTAAAATAGGCGGCTTCTTCCAGGAACACCAGCTGCTTGGCCACGCCCAGCACGCTGTCGGCCCAGGTAAATGGCCCGTGGTTGGCCAACAGGGTGGCGTAGGCGTTCGGATGGGCCCGCAGTGCGGCGACCACCGGTTCGGCCGCGTAGCGCGCGCCCCAGGCCGCCAGTGGCACGTCGTCGGTGCCATGGCCCAGCAAGGTGGCATAGCGCACGGGCAGCGGCCGCCCCGCGATCGACCAGGCCGTCAGGTAGGGCGAATGGGTGTGGATCACGGCATTGGTTTGCGGGCGCTCGCGCAAAATGGCGATATGCAGGGCCGCCACTTCGGCCAGGCTGGGTGACAGCGTGCCGATATGGCCGTTCAGGTCGAAATCGACCACGCCCGCCACGCCGTGGCCGGCGCCGTTGAAGCTGGCGATCACCAGCTTGTCCTGGCCCGGCACGCGCAGGCTGAGGTTGCCCGCTTCGGTAACGGACAGGGTTTTGCTTTTCAATAGCAGCTGATGCGCCTGCTCGAATTCCTGTTCGAACTGCTGGACGAATTTCACGATGTCGACTTGTACTTGTTCCGCGACGGCGATATGGCTCATGGTGGCTCCTGTAGGTGGAAGGACGCGCAGACGGCATCGCCTGCGCTTGAGCACCTATAGGCAGGATACGTGCCAGCAAAAACCGGGGGAAATCCCCTTATCGCCGCGCCAACTGGTGAATTTGCAGCATCGGTCACCGGCCGGCGACGCCAGGCTGCGCCGAATCCACCAGCCGCGCGCGGTCAGGCTGGACGGTCGAAGGCCAGCGCCGCATGCTCCACGCCCAGCAGCTGCGCCAGCGCCTCGACCACCAGCGCGTGGTCGTCGCGCTCGGGCGCGCCGGACACCGTGATGGCGCCAGCCACGCCGTAATGGGCCAGCAGCAGCGGAAAGCTGCCGCCATGGGTGGCATAGTCGCGCAGCGGCTGGCCCGATTCCTGTTCCAGGCTGACGCCCTTCAGGCGCGCGGCCAGGCCCACCGCATAGGAGCTGGTGTGCAGCATCTGCACGGTATTGCGCTTGCGGCGCGCCCAGTCGGCGTTGTTCGGGCTGGCGCCCGGCATGATGGACTGGAACACGGTGTCGGCGCCGACCCGGATTTCGATCGCCAGCGCCATGCCGCGTTCCCGGGCCATGGTGCGCAGCAGGCTGCCCAGCCGCCACAGCTGGTCCAGGTCCAGCGTGGGGAATTGCAGCCGGCGTTCCTGCTCGGCGATGCGCGCCAGGTCTGATTGCATCTGTTGTGTCATGGTGTACGCTCCCGTCATTGATCGATGCCCGCTTGCAGCTGGAGAAATTGCGCCATGCGCCGGCGCGCCAGTTCGGGGCGGATCAGCACCCCGGCCGCGTCAGCCAGCCGGAACAGCTGCGCGTAATGGACCACGCTGCGCATGGCGTGCATGCCGCCGGCCATGGTGAAATGCGGTTGATGGCCATTGAGCCAGGCCAGGAACACCACGCCGGCCTTGTAGTACTGGGTCGGCGCGGCGAACAAATGGCGCGACAAGGTGACGGTGGGCGCGATCAGCCGCTGGTAGCCGTCGCTATCGCCTGCCGCCAGCGCCGCCAGCGCGCGCGCGGCCACCGGCGCGATCGGATCGAAAATACCGAGCAGCGCATGCGAATGGCCGGTCTCGTCGCCGGCGATCAGTTCGCCGTAGTTGAAATCGTCGCCCGTGTACATGCGCACGCCGTCGGGAAGCTGGGCGCGCAGCAGGCGTTCATGGCCGGCGTTCAGCAGCGAAATCTTGATGCCGTCGATCTTGTCGCGGTGCTGGCGGATAATCTCCAGCACGGTGGCCATCGCGGTCGGCACGTCCTCGCTGCCCCAGTAGCCGCGTAGCGAAGCATCAAACGCATCGCCCAGCCAGTGCAGGATCACTTTTTCACGCGAGGCGCTCAGGACATCGCCATATACGCGCTGGTAGTCGGCCGCACCGCGCGCGCTGGCGCACAGGGCGCGGCTGGCCATCATCACGGGCCGCCCGCCGGCCTTTTCGACCGCCTCGAACTGCTCGCCATAGGCGCCGGTGATGGCATCCAGGCCATGCGCCACGCCGCCATCGAGGTGGTCGGTGCCGACGCCGCAGGCCAGGTCCGCGCCGGGAATGGTGCGCGCATGGGCGATGCTGCGCCGTATCAGCTCGGCCGCGACCGGCCAGCCTATGCCCATGCCGCGCTGCGCCGTATCCATCGCCTCGGCCACCTTGAAGCCCAGGCCATACAGATAGCCGCGGAAGGCCAGGGTCGCATCCCAGTCAATGGGCGGCGCCTGGCCGGAAGGATCGTAAGGGCGGCGCGGATCGATCACCACGTGCGCCGCCGCGTAGGCGATGCGGTTGAATGGGGGGAGCGCCGTGGGCGCCACGGTGTCGTCGACCTGCAGCATGGCATGGCTATGCAGCGTGGCCAGTTCAGTCGGTAAAATAATCTTCATGTTCTCTCCTGGCGCGATTGCATGATCATGTCGGCCGCCTTTTCGGCGACCATGATGGTGGGGGCGTTGGTATTGCACGAGGGGACAAACGGCATCACGGACGCATCGACCACGCGCAGGCCCTGCAGGCCGATCAGGCGCAGGTCCGGCGTGACCACGCTGTCCGGATCGTTTTCCTGCCCCATGCGGCAGGTGCCGACCGGGTGATGGTCGGTCTTGGCGTTGGCGCAGGCGTACTCGAACAGTTCCTGGTCGGTTTCAAGCCGGCTGCCGGGCAGCACTTCGCTTTGCACGTAGCGGCGCAGGGCCGGCGCGCGCAGGATCTCGCGCGCCAGGCGCAGGCCTTTCAGGGCCATCGCCTTGTCGTGCGGATCGGACCAGTAATTCGGATCGATCAGCGGCGCGCTGGCCGGGTCGGCATGCGCCAGGCGCACGGTGCCGCGCGAACGGGGCCGCAAATAAGCCGTGTTCAGGGTCACGCCCGCGTTGCGCAGTTTGGCCATGCCGGCCTCGATGCCGGAACCGAGGCCCAAGTGGAACTGGATGTCGGGCGAACGGGCAGGTTCGGCCGCATCGCGGTCGGCATACCAGAAGCCGCCCGTCTCGAACAGGCTGGACGCCACCGGGCCTTTTTTCAGCAGCAGGTACTGCAGGCCGGCCCACGCCGCATGGTGGGGCCGGTTGTATTTGTCATAGGTATGGTCGCCCGTGCACTCGGCGATCACGAACAGGTCCAGGTGGTCCTGCAGGTTGGCACCCACGCCGCGCAAGCCGTGGCGCACCGGCACACCGACCGACTCCAGGTGTTCGGCCGGACCGATGCCCGACTGCATCAGCAGCTTGGGCGTGCCGATCGCGCCCGACGAGACGATCACCTCGCGCGCGGCGCGCACGACCTGTACATCACGGCTGCCGCCCAGCACCACTTCCACGCCGGTGGCGCGCTTGGCGTCGACGAGCACGCGCAAGGTCCGCGCCTGCATCTGTACCGTCAGGTTGGGGCGGTCCAGCACGGGCTTGACAAAGCCGGTGGCCGCCGACGAGCGGCGCGCGTCGAGCTGGGTCAGCTGGTAGTAGCCGAGGCCACCCTGGCTGGCGCCGTTGAAATCGGGATTGAAGGGGATGCCCAGTTCCTGCCCGGCCTGGAAAAACGCTTCGCAGATCGGCATCGGGCTGATCGGGTTCGAGACGCCCAGCGGGCCGCCATAGCCGTGGAATTCATTCGCGTAGCGCTGGTTGTTCTCGGAGCGCTTGAAGTACGGCAGCACGTCGCGGTAGGACCAGCCGGTGGCGCCGGCGCGGCTTTCCCATTCGTCGTAGTCGGCCGGCACGCCGCGTGTATAGAGCTGGGCGTTGATCGACGAGCCGCCGCCGATCACCTTGGCCTGGGTATAGCGCAGCACGCGGTTGTTCAGATGCTGTTGCGGCACCGTGTGCCAGCCCCAGGAGCCTATGCCCTTGGTCATCTTGGCAAAACCGGCCGGCATGGCGAAAAACGGGTGGCGGTCGGAGCCGCCCGCTTCGAGCAGCAGCACCGTCACCGACGGGTCGGCGCTGAGGCGGTTGGCCAGCACGCAGCCGGCTGAACCGCCGCCGACGATCACATAGTCGTAGTGTGGTTTCATCTGGTTTGTTTTCAAAGAACGGGAATCGAAAGGCCGCCGTCGACGTGCAGCACGCTGCCGGTGGAGAAAGGCAGCGAGCCGTCGGCCAGGGTGGCGACCACGCGGGCCACCTCATCGCTTTCGCCCCAGCGCGCGGCCGGCACCAGGCCGTCGCGAAAGCGCGCCTCGTAACGTTCGGCCACGCCCTCGGTCATCGGCGTGCGGATGATGCCGGGCCGCACCTCGAACACGGCGACCTGCGCGCTGGCCAGGCGCAAGGCGAACAGGCGCGACAGCATCGGCAGCGCCGCTTTCGACAGACAGTACTCGGCCCGCTCGACCGAGGCCATCTCGGCCGACACCGACGACACGGTGATGATGGCGCGCGGGTGCGGCGAAGGCACCGACACCATATGGCGCGCCACCGCCTGCGTCATGAAAAAAGTGCCGCGCAGGTTGACGTCCAGTACCGCATCGAAGGCGCAAGGCGAGACATCGAGCAGGTCGCCGCGGCTGGGCGAGCCGATGCCGGCATTGTTGACCAGGCAGTCGATGCCGCCCTTGAACGCCAGCGCCGCGTCCAGCACCGCCTGGTGCGAGTCCAGCTGGCTCAGGTTCGAGACGACAAAACAGGCCTGCGCGCCGGCCGCGCGTACCAGTGCGCAGGTAGCGTCGGCCTCGGCGTCTTGCACCACGTCGGTCAGCACGATGTCGTAGCCGCGTTCGGCCAGGGCCACGCAGATCGCCCGGCCGATGCCGCGCCGCCCGCCCGTGACCAGCGCCGTCGGGCGGCTGGCAGGAATATGGTTCATGAATGATCTCCTTGCAGGTTCACGCGATGCGCTGCCGGGTTTGCGCGTCGAACAGCACCAGCTTGGACAGGTCGACCATCAGCTCGCAGCGTTCGCCGCATAGGCGCGACAGGTCCGGCCCCAGGCGGGCCGACACTTCCATGCCGCCCAGTTCCAGCATGGCCAGGGTGTCGGGGCCGGTCGGCTCCAGCACATTGATGGTGACGGGCACGCTGCGCAGCACCGCGCCGGGGCGGCCGTGTTCCACGCCGATCGCTTCCGGGCGCAGGCCGGCGATCACCTCGCGGCCCACATGGCTGTCGATGGCGGCTGACTGCGGCGGCAGCGGCAGGTCGATGGCGGCGGCGCCCTCGCCCACCAGCAAATGCAGTGCGTCGCCGCGCCGCTCGACGCGCGCCGGCAGCAGATTCATCGACGGTGAACCCATGAAAGTGGCGACAAAGGTATTGGCCGGCGTGTTGTAGATCTCGGCCGGCGTGCCCAGTTGCTGCAGGATGCCGCCCTTCATCACGGCGATGCGCGTGGCCAGGGTCATGGCCTCGATCTGGTCGTGCGTGACATACACGATGGTGGCGCCCAGGCGCTGGTGCAGCTTCTTGATTTCGGTGCGCATGTCGACCCGCAGCTTGGCGTCCAGGTTGGACAGCGGCTCGTCGAACAGGAAGATCTTCGGGTCGCGCACCAGCGCGCGCCCCATCGCCACGCGCTGGCGCTGGCCGCCCGACAATTGCCCCGGGCGGCGGTCCAGCAGGTGTTCGATCTGCAGCAGCCGCGCCGCATCCTGCACCGCCTTGTCGCGCGCAGGCTTGGGCACCTTGCGCATTTCCAGGCCGAAGCTGATGTTCTGCCCCACCGTCATGTTCGGGTACAGCGCATAGCTCTGGAACACCATGGCGATATCGCGCTCGCTCGGATGCAGGTCGTTGACCTTGTCCTTGCCGATGCGGATTTCGCCGCCGGAGAGGGTGTCCAGGCCGGCGATCAGCGACAGCAAGGTGGACTTGCCGCAGCCCGAAGGGCCGACCAGCACCAGGAAATCGCCATCTTCCACGTCGATATTAATATCGCGCAGGATTTCGGTGGCGCCGTAGGACTTGCTGACATTCGATACGTATAAAGAAGACATGATTTACCCCTTGACTGAGCCGGCCATCAGGCCGCGCACGAAATAACGACCGCCGACGACATACACCAGCAGCGTGGGCAGCGCGGCGATCATCGCCGTGGCCATCTGCACGTTGTATTCCTTGACGCCGGTCGAGGTGTTGACGATATTGTTCAGCGCGACCGTGATCGGCGCCGCGCTGCCGGTGGTGAACGAGGCGCCGAACAGGAAGTCGTTCCAGATATTGGTGAACTGCCAGATCACGGTGACCGTAATGATGGGCACCGAATTGGGCAGCAGGATGCGAAAGAAGATGCGGAAAAACCGTGCGCCGTCGATCATCGCCGCCTTGACCAGTTCATCGGGAAAAGCGATGTAGTAGTTGCGGAAGTACAGCGTGGTAAAGCACAGGCCGTACACCACGTGCACGAAGGCCAGGCCGGTGATCGACTGCGCCAGCCCCACCTTGCCGAGGAAGGTGGCCATCGGGATCAGCACGATCTGGAATGGAATGAAGCAGCCGAACAGCACCAGCGCGAACAGCACGTTGTCGCCCTTGAAGCGCCACTTGGTCAGCACGTAGCCGTTCAGCGCGCCGATAATGGTCGATACGGCCACGGCGCAGAACACCATGCGGAACGAGTTCCAGAAATAGCCTTTCACGCCCTCGCATTCCAGGCCCACGCAGGCCGTGCCCCAGGCTTTTTGCCAGGCGGCGGTGGTCCATTCCTGCGGCAGCGCCAGGATATTGCCCGAGTAGACCTCGGGCAGCGGTTTGAACGAGGTCAGCAGCATGACCAGCAGCGGCGTCAGGTACACCGCGGCCAGCACCAGCAGCAAGGTGTAGATCACCACGCGCGACATCGTATTGTGCTTGCCCACCACCATTTGCGGCGAGTCCCATGATTTGGCAGCCATTGTTGTCTCCTTGTTGTTATTTAATGGCCGCCAGCCGACGAGCGGGGCCGCATTTCGGAATACAGATACGGCACCATGATGGCGGCCACGGTACACAGCATCATCACGGCGCTGGCCGCGCCCATGCCCAGCTCATTGCGCGTGAAGGTGAACGAATACATGAAGGTCGACGGCAGCTCGGTCGAGTAGCCTGGTCCGGCGCCGGTCAGCGCGATCACCAGCTCATAGCTTTTCACGGCCAGGTGCACCAGGATCACCAGCGCCGAGATGAACACGGGGCGCAGCTGCGGGATGATGATGCGGCGGTAGATGGCCGGCATGCGCGCGCCGTCGATGGACGCGGCCTTGATCATTTCCTGGTCGATGCCGCGCAGGCCGGCCAGGAACATCGCCATCACGAAACCCGAGGCCTGCCAGACCGCCGCGATCACCACCGTGTAGATGGCCATGTCGTTGATGATCCAGTCGAACTCGAAGCTGGTCCAGCCCCAGTCGTGAAACAGCTTGGTCAAGCCCAGGCCGGGATTGAGTATCCACTTCCAGGCCGTGCCGGTGACGATGAAGGACAGCGCCATCGGATACAAAAAGATGGCGCGCAGCCCGCCTTCGGCGCGGATGCGCTGGTCGAGCAAAATGGCCAGGAACAGGCCGATGGCCAGGCACAGCACCACGTACAAGGTGGCGTACACGGCCAGGTTGGACACCGCCACATGCCAGCGCGGATGGTCCCACACACGCGCATATTGCAGCAGCCCGACCCAGTCGAACTTGGCGAACGCGCGCGAGCGGGTAAACGACAGCATGGTGGTCCAGGCGATAAAGCCATACACGAACACCAGGGTGATGATCAGGGTGGGGCCGAGCACGAGCTTCGGCAGCAGCGCTTCGAAGCGGTTGCGCAGCGAGCGCCGGGTCAGCGGCGCGCTTGCGCCGCGCCCGGCATTGGCGACGGCGGCCGAAGCCACCGGAGCGCGATTTTCAAGGTACATGGCGTCACCTGCAGGACAAAGAACGGAGTGGATCGGGACGGGGACGGCGAACCGGGCCCCCGCCACCCTTGCTGCTGCCGGCTTACTTCGAGCCCTCGACGGCCGCCACCAGGCGCTTGACGGCGTCGGCGGAGCTCTGGCTGGAGTTGAAGAAGTGCGTCACCACGTCATACACGGCCGTCTTCGACGCTTCCGGCATGGCCTGGCCGTGGGCGAAGCTGCCCACCATATTGCCGGCCTGCAGGGCCGAGCGCATGTCGGTCATGGCTTTCACGCCGCACTCGTCGAAACCGTCCATCGGCGTGTCGAGCCGGGCCGGCACGGCGCCCTTGGTCTGGTTGAACCTGGCCTGCGTATTCTTGTCCATGATGGCTTCGGCAAACGCGTACTGACCGGCCGTGCGCTCCTTGCCCGCCTTGAAAGTGGCAAACTGGTCGGTCACGAAGATGAAGGCGTTCTGCGTGCCCGGGTAGTGCGCGCAGACATAGTCGACACCGGGCTTCTTGCCGGCGTTGGCATATTCGCCCTTGGCCCAGTCGCCCATGATCTGCATGGCGGCCTTGCCGTTGATGACCATGGAGCTGGCCAGGTTCCAGTCGCGGCCCGAGAAGTTGGCGTCCACCATGCCGCGCAGCTTGCGCATCTGGTCGAAGGCCTTTTCCATGGTCTTCGAACCCAGCGCCTTCGGGTCCAGTCTGACCAGCGCATCGGTATAGAATCTGGTGCCGCCGGCCGACATCACGGCGCTGTCGAACAGGGTGGCGTCCTGCCAGGCCTGGCCGCCGTGGGCCAGCGGAATATAGCCGGCCTTGCGGATTTTGTCGGCCGTCACCACCAGCTCGTCGAAGGTCTGCGGCGGCGTCAGTTTCAGTTCGTCGAAGATCTTCTTGTTGATGAACAGCCAGTTGGTGCTGTGTACGCCGACCGGCACCGCGAACCAGTTGCCGCCGGCGCGGGAAAAGCGCTGGATGGGCGCCGGAATCAGCTTGTCCCAGCCGCCCTTGGCGGCGATCGCATCCAGATTGGTCAGCAAGCCTTCGTCGGCATAATCCTGCACGCTGAAGCCCAGCATCTGCATCGCGTCCGGCGGATTGTTCGACGCCACGCGCGCGCGCAGCACCGTGCGCGCCGCCTCGCCGCCGCCGCCCGCGATCGGGCTGTCCTTCCAGCTGTAGCCACGCTGCTTGAGATCGTCCTTGAGCACGCCCAGGGCCTTGGCCTCGCCACCGGAAGTCCACCAGTGCATGACCTCGACCTGTTTGACATCGGCCGCCAGTACAGGCAGGGTTTGCGCCGCGATCAGCGCGACGGCGGCGGCAGCTACGGTTTTCTTCAACATTTTCGTCTCCTTTGAACACACCCTTGTTGGGCATTTTTTGTCTGTGGGCTTGTCGGTGATTCCCTACCTTGCTTCAGGCCGCCGGGCGTGGCAGCCACCAGTTGCTTCGTCCTCCCATATGCAGTTGAATGGTTTTGGTTTCGGTGTAGTCCTCCACCGCCTGCTTGCCCAGTTCGCGGCCCACGCCGCTGGCCTTGACGCCGCCGAACGGCAGTTCCGGATAGCCGTCGAGGAAGGTATTGACCCATACGGTGCCGGCATGGACGCCGCGCGCCACCGTCAGGCAAGTGTCGATATCGCGGCTCCAGACGGCGGCCGACAGGCCGTAGGCCGTATCGTTGGCGATGCTGACCGCCTGCCGCGCGTCGTCGAACGCAATGATCACCAGCACCGGGCCGAACACTTCCTCGCGCGCGATCGGCATGTCGGGCGTCACGTCGCCGATGACGGTCGGCTCCAGGTACAGGCCGTCGGCGTCATAGCGCTTGCCGCCCAGGCGCAGGCGCGCCCCGGCCGCCACGCCCCGTTCGATATTACCGAGGATGTCGGCCATCTGCCGTTCGCTGACGATGGCGCCCACCTTGCAGTCGGGATGGAGCGGATCGCCGATCGCTACCTGGCGCGAACGCTCGACCACGGCCTGCGTGAATCGTTCGGCGATCGAGGCATGCACCAGCACCCGGCTGCCGCTGTTGCAGCATTCGCCGGCATTGAAATACACGCCGAACACCACCGCGTCGATCATGGCGTCCCAGTCGCAATCGGGAAAGACGATCTGCGGATTCTTGCCGCCCAGTTCCAGCGCCACTTTTTTCAGGCCCTTCGAGGCGATGCCGCCCAGCAGGCTGCCGACCCGGGTCGAGCCCGTGAACGACAGCATGGCAATCGCAGGGTGTTCAGCCAGCGGCTGACCGACAGTCGGTCCCTGGCCCGTGACGAGGTTGACCACGCCCGGCGGCACGCCCGCCTGCGCCAGGATCTGCATCAGGATGGCGGTGGTGCTCGACGTCAGTTCGCTGGGCTTGACGACGCAGGTGCAGCCGGCGGCCAGCGCGAACGGCAGCTTTTGCGACAGTATCCAGATCGGGAAATTCCACGGCGTGATCAGGCCCACCACGCCGATGGGCTGGCGCAGCACGATGCCCAGCATGTCCTGGCCCAGGCTGTCGTAGGCGTCGCCGCTGAGGGTGCGCGCCAGGCTGGCCGCGTACTGCCACAGGTCGACGCAGCCGCTCACTTCGCCGCGCGCCTGGGCCAGCGGCTTGCCCGTTTCCAGCGACTCCAGCAGCGCCATCTCGTCGATGCGCGCCGTGATGCCATCGGCCACCGCCAGCAGGATGCGCGCGCGCTCCACGCCTTTCAGGCCGGCCCAGCGGCCATCGTCGAACGCCCGCTGGGCGGCGCCGATCGCTTCCTCGACGTCATCGCTGCCCGCTTCGGCAAAGGTGCTGACCAAATGGCCATGGGCCGGGCTGCGCCGCTCGAAGCGCGCGCCGTCAAGCGCTTCGCGCCAGGCGCCGTCGATATACAGCTGGCCGTGGAAGACGGCGTGATCAGGCTTCGGTGCGCCGGCCAGCAGTGCAGGCGCGGCTGGCAGGGTCTGGTTATGGGTGCTCTGGTTCATCTTATTGTCCCTTGTAGTATGCCTTGCGGCGTTCGCGAAAACTGGCCATGCCCTCTTGGGCGTCGCTGGTGGTGGCCGACAGCGCGCCGGCCATCGCTTCCAGGGTGGCGCCGGTGCCGTGGCCGGCGGCGGCGTTGATCAACTGCTTGGTAAGCTGCACCGAGACCGGCGCCAGGGTGGCGATCTGCCGCGCCACCGCAATCGCCGCCGCCAGCGACTGTCCGGCTTCGGCGATCTCATCGACCAGGCCGATCGCCAGCGCACGCTGCGCATCGATGCGGCGCGCCGTCAGCGCCATCGCCTTGACGTGGGCCGGGCCGATCAGCGACACCAGGCGCTGCGTGCCGGACCATCCCGGGCAGGTGGCGATGCTGGCCTCGGGCAGCGCAAAGGTGGCGCCAGGATCGGCGACGCGGATATCGGCCACGGCGGCCAGCTCCAGGCCGCCGCCCATGGCCGGGCCATTGATGGCGGCCACCACCGGCAGGCGCAGCCCGGCCCAGCGGTCGAACACGCGGTGGCCGCGCGTGACCCAGCGGCGCCACATGTCCAGCGGCGCCAGCGCCGCCCATTCATTGATATCGGCGCCCACGCAAAAAGCCCGTTCGCCGGCGCCGGTCAGCACCACCGCGCGCAAGCCGGTGTCGGCTTCCAGCGCATCGGCCGCCGCTTCCAGCTGGTCCAGCATGGCCGGCGTCAGTGCATTGAGCTTGGCCGGCCGGTCCAGGGTGACGATGGCGATCTCGCCGCGCGTTTCAATCCGGATCAGGTCTGCTTCAGCCATGGCGGGCCTCCTTCAGTTGCAGTGCAAATGGCGCATCGGTAAAGATGACCGCATCCATCAGTTTCAGGTCTGGCGAGACCGCCAGGGCAAAGCCGGCCTGGTCGAGAATGTCGCGCTGCAGCTCGACGCCGGGCGCGATTTCCGTCAGTTCCAGCCCGCAATCCGTCAGGCGCATCACGCAGCGCTCCGTGACATACAGCACTTCCTGGCCCCGCTCGCGTCCCATGCGGCCGCTGAAGGTGACGTGGTCGACCTCGGCGACCAGCTTGCGCTTGCCTTCCCTGAGGATGGACAGCTTGCCGTCGCCCACCGCCAGCTGCGCGCCGGCCGTGAAGTAGCCGCTGAAGACCAGCCGTCGCGCATGGGTGGTGATGTCGATAAAGCCGCCGCAGCCGGCCGTCAGGTAGGGTTTGCTGGGCAGGCGCGAGACATTCACATGGCCGTGCCGGTCGATCTGCAAAAACGACAGCAGCGAGACGTCAAAGCCGCCGCCCTGGAAATACACGAACTGCGACGGCGACGGCATGATGGCGTCGGCATTGCCGGCGCAGCCGAAGGCAAAGCCCAGCAGCGGCACGCCGCCGACGGCGCCCTGCTCGATCACCCAGGTCACGTCGTCGCGATAGCCCTCTTCCAGCAAAATGCGCGGCACGTTGGCGGAAATGCCGAAGCCCAGGTTGACGGCGTCGCCGTGCGCCACTTCCATCGCGGCGCGGCGCGCGATGATCTTGTCGGCATGCCATTCGGCATAGGCAAAGGCGCTGTCGGGCAGCTTGATTTCACCGCTGATTTCCGGGTCGTAGGCGATCTGCGTGGTTTGCTGCTGCTGCGGGTCGACCACAATCACGTCGACCAGGTTGCATGGAATATGCACGGACTGGGTCGGCAGGGAGCCGGCCTTGACCACGCGCTTGACCTGGGCGATCACGATGCCGCCGTTGTTGCGGGCGGCCAGCGCCTGGTCGCGCCCGCCCAGCAAGGCGCCTTCATGCTCGAACGACAGGTTGCCCTTTTCGTCGGCGGTGGTGGCGCGCACGATGGCCACCCGCGGCACCACATTCTGGTAGTGCAGCCACTCCTCGCCGCCGAACATCACTTTCGACACCACGGGATCGGCCGCGGCGCGCGCATTCATGGCACCGCCCTGGCGCTCCGGATCGACGAAGGTGTCGAGGCCGACCCTGGTCAGCACGCCCGGGCGCCTGGCGGCCACTTCGCGGTGCATGTCGAACAGCACGCCGCTGGGCAGGTTGAAGGCGCGCACCTGGTTGTCTTCGATCAGGCGCCAGATGGCCGGCATCGGCAGGCTGGACGGGCCACTGGGGAACGAGCCGGCGATAATCGTATCGATCAGGCCGGGCCTGGCCAGGTGGTCGATGCCCTTGATGCCATACATGTCGCCGGCGGCGATCGGGTGCAGCATGGTCAGCGCACGCGGATGCTGCTCTTCGTCATAGCGCGCGCCGATGGCGGCCAGCAGCGCATCGGGGCATCCCAGGCCGCTCGACGAGCTGACCGTGACGACGTCGCCGTCTTTGATCAGGCGTGCGGCGTCCGCCATTGTCATGACTTTACTTGCTACCACGGTGTTTCTCCTGGTTTTTTAAGGGGTGTTTATTTGCCGAAGCGGCTGTCGACCGTGACATGCGCACCCGACTGCGCCGACTGCGCCAGCGCGAGGGCCGCCAGCAGCGAGCGGTAGCCGTCCTGGCCGGTGGCGGCAGGCGTGCCCTCGCCGGCGATGGCGGCATGGAAGCGCTGCACGGCGTAGTCGTACAGGCTGGCGTGTTCGACCTCGATCACGCGTTCGCCATCGGCGCTGCGCAGCACGATCTCGCCCACCGGGCGCTGCGTCATCACGTCGCGCGCAAACAGCGAGCCTTGCGTGCCGTGCAGTTCCAGGCCGGTCGGCGCGAACGGCACCGTAAAGGCATCGTGCAGCTGCGCCAGCACGCCCTGGCGGAAACGGATGATGGACATCACGCCGTCGGCCAGGCCGGCCGAACCCATGCTGCCGGCGGCCGTCATGGCGCTCACTTCCACCGGCTCATCGTCGAGGATATAGCGCAAGGTGTCCACGTCGTGCACCGAGATATCGAGGATCACGCCGCCGCCCGCCTCGGGCTGTTCCACCCTCCAGCCGCGCAGTTGCGGCGGCAGCGAGACGGCGTGGAAGACGCGTGCGAACAAGGGCTTGCCGATGCCGCCGGCACGCAGCTGCTCGCGCAGCGCGCGGTGGGTAGCGGCGCAGCGCAGGTGGTGGTTGGTGCCCAGCACCACGCCCTGTTCGGCGCAGACGGCTATCATCTGCTGCGCATCTTCGGCGCTCAGCGCCAGCGGTTTTTCGCACAGCACGTGCTTGCCGGCGCGGGCGGCGGCCAGCGCCTGCGGCAAATGCTTTTCATTGGTGCTGCTGATATAGACGGCGTCGATGGCGGGATCGGCCAGCACCGCGTCCAGATCGATGGCATGGCGGGGGATGGCGTTTTTCTGCGCAAAATCGCTGGCGCGCTGCGCGTCGCCGCTGACCACCACGGCGATCACGCCGCCCTGGGCGCGGATGGCGGCGATCATGAACTGGTCGGCGATGGTGCTGGCGCCCACGAGCGCCCAATGTACTGGTGTCTGCATGAAAGTCTCCTTATTGGAACGTTCCAATTTTTTGTTATGGTGTTTCTGCTGGATTGAACTGTAGTGCCTTATACTGCCAATGTCAAACCTTTTTGGAACGTTCCAATTGTGCATAGCAACATGAAAAAATCTGCCCCCACCATCCAGGACATCGCCCAGGCGGCCGGCGTATCGAAGTCCACCGTCTCGCTGGTGCTGCAGGAAAGCCCGCGCATCAAGCCCGATACGGCCGCCAAGGTGCGTGCGGCGGCGCAGCAGCTCGGCTATGTCTACAACCAGGGCGCGGCCATGCTGCGCGGCCGGCGCAGCACCACCATCGGCATGGTCATCAACGACCTGACCAACCCCTTTTTTGTGGAGCTGCTGGTGGCCATCGAGCGCGTGCTGATGGAGGCCGGCTACACCACCCTGATGGCGCACACGGCCGAAAGCGCCGGGACGCAGACGCGGGTGCTGCAGTCGATGCGCGAACAGAATGTGGCCGGTCTGATCATGTCGCCCGCGCTGGGCACCTCCGGCACCCTGGCCGGCGAAATCGCGGCCTGGGGCATTCCGCTGGTGCTGGTGATGCGGCCGATGGACGCCGAGGTCGACACCGTCGGCGTCGACAACCATCACGGCTTCCTGCTGGCCACCGAACACCTGATCGCCCAGGGCCACACGCGCATCGCCTTTGTCGGCAACCGCAAGGGCTACACGGTGGCGACCCAGCGCATCGGCGGCTACCAGGCGGCGATGGCCAAGCACGGCCTGCCCGTCAGCGACGCCTGGCTGATCGACGTCGAACTGTCGCCGCAGGGCGGGCGCGAAGCCGTGCGCGCCCTCTTCGACATGAAGCCCCGCCCTACCGCCGTGGTCTGCTATAACGACCAGGTGGCGATCGGCGTGCTGCACCAGCTCGACACCATGGGCAAGCGCGCGGGCAAGGCGCTGGCGGTGGTCGGCTGCGACAATATCGTGGCCGCCGAACACACCAACCCGCCGCTGACGACACTGTCGGCCGGCGCCGAAAAGCTGGGCACGATCGCCAGCCT
The DNA here is from genome assembly GCF_049896105.1 of Janthinobacterium sp. PSPC3-1. Taxonomy (NCBI): domain Bacteria; kingdom Pseudomonadati; phylum Pseudomonadota; class Betaproteobacteria; order Burkholderiales; family Oxalobacteraceae; genus Janthinobacterium; species Janthinobacterium sp. PSPC3-1. The sequence continues at coordinate 168,932 of NZ_JAFCTQ010000005.1, forward strand.
GACCCTGCTCGAACGCCTGCGCAACCCCACGCCGGCGGCGCCGCCGGTGCAGCATTTCGAGGCGCCGCGGCTGATCGTGCGCGAATCGAGCATCGGCGCCAGGAAAATCGCCAAGGACTAGCCGCCGGCCGCCGCCAGCATGCGCTGCACCGTGTCGATATTGAATTGCAGGCGCGCCTTCAGGGCCGCGTCCTGCGTGAAATTGAAGCCGAACAGGTGTTCGCCAGTGTACTGGTTGGTCAGGTAGTAATACGAAATGGCGGCCAGGGTGATGCACAGCTGCACCGGGTCGACCCCGGCGCGGAACACCTTGAGCGCCACGCCCCGGTCGAGGATGCGGGTGACCAGGGCGACATAGCTGTCCTGCATTTCGCGCAGGCCGCTCTTGCCGTCCAGGTGGCGGCCCTTGTGCAGGTTGGCGCTGTTGACCAGGGTGATGAACTCCGGGTTCTCGATATAGTAATTCCAGGTGAACTCGACCAGCTTGCTCATCGCCTCCATCGGCGGCAGCGCCTCCAGGTTCAGCGCCATCTCGCGCGAGCGGATCTTTTCGTATTCGGCCGCGATCACTTCGGCGAACAGGTCATCCTTGCCGCCGAAATAATGGTAGATCATGCGCTTGTTCGAACCCGAGCGTTCCGCGATATCGTCCACGCGCGCGCCACCGAGGCCGGAGGCGGCGAACTCCGCGCGCGCCGCCTGCAAAATGCTGTCGCGCGTCGCATCGGCGTTACGCGCCCGAAATACCATTTTTGTTCCCATGATTGCCCTGTTCCTTGGCTGATTGTCCAGCATCTTCTTGCCCGCATTATAGCCGTCCGATGTCGAAAACTGGCGCGCCGCTAGAGCGCCTTGCTCAGTTCCGGCACGGCCTCGAACAGGTCCGCCACCAGGCCATAGTCGGCCGCCTGGAAGATGGGCGCGTCCGCATCGCTGTTGATGGCGACGATGACTTTCGCGTCCTTCATGCCGGCCAGGTGCTGGATCGCGCCCGAGATGCCCACCGCGATGTACACCTGCGGCGCCACCACCCTGCCCGTCTGGCCGATCTGGTAGTCGTTCGGCACGTAACCGGCGTCGACGGCCGCGCGCGAGGCGCCCAGGGCGGCGCCCAGCTTGTCGGCCAGCGGTTCGAGCAGGCGCGCATAGTTCTCGCCGCTGCCCAGGCCGCGCCCGCCCGAGACGATGATCTTCGCCGCGCCCAGCTCGGGCCGCTCCGAGCTGGCCAGGGCGCGCGACACCAGGCGCGACAAGCCCGTGTCGGCGGCCGGCGCCAGCGCCTCGATCGCCGCATCGCCGCCACCCTCGGCGACAGGATCGAAGACCGTGGTGCGTACGGTTGCCACCTTGACGGCGTCAATGCTGGTGACGGTGGCCAGCACATTGCCCGCATAGATGGGGCGCACGAAGGTATCGGGCGACACGATGGCGCTGATCTCGGAAATCTGCGCCACGTCCAGCAGCGCGGCCACGCGCGGCAAGGCATTCTTGCCATAGGTGCTGGCCGGCGCCAGGATATGGCTGTAGGGCGCTGCATGGGCCACCACCAGCGCGGCCAGGTTTTCCGCCGTCTGCGCGGCATAATGGGGCGCGTCGGCCAGCAGCACTTTTGTCACGCCCTGCAGCCGCGCCGCCTGGGCGGCCACCGCCGCGCAATCGCTGCCGGCCACCAGCACGTGGACCTCGCCACCCAGCCGCAGCGCCGCGGCGACGGTATTGAGGGTGGCGCCATGCAGGCGTTGTTGATCGTGTTCGGCAATAACAAGTGTGGTCATCAGATTACCTTCGCTTCCAGTGTCAGTTTCGAGATCAGTTCGGCCACATCGGCCACCTTGACGCCGGCGGCGCGCGGCGCCGGTTCGCTGACGCGCACGATGCTGTAGCGCGGTTCAAGCGCGGCCGCAGCGACGCCCAGTTCGGCCGGCGTGACGGTGGCCAGCGGCTTTTTCTTGGCCTTCATGATGTTCGGCAGCGTCACGTAGCGCGGCTCGTTCAGGCGCAGGTCGGCGCTGATCACGGCCGGCAAGGTCACTTGCAGGGTTTCCAGGCCGCCGTCCACTTCGCGCGTGACGGTGGCTTCATTGCCGTCCAGCGTGATGGCGGACGCGAACGTCGCCTGCGGCCAGCCGGCCAGCGCGGCCAGCATCTGCCCCACCTGGTTGGCGTCGTCGTCGACCGCCTGCTTGCCGCACAGGACCAGCTGCGGCGTTTCACGATCGCAGACGGCTTTGAGCAGCCTGGCGACGGCCAATGGCTGCAGTTCGGCGTCGCTGTGGACCAGGATGGCGCGGTCGGCGCCGATCGCCAGCGCATTGCGCAGCACGTCCTGGCAGGCCGCCACGCCGCACGACACGGCGACGATTTCGGTGGCGAGGCCCGCTTCCTTCAGGCGCACCGCCTGCTCGACGGCGATTTCATCGAAGGGGTTCATGCTCATCTTGACATTGGCCAGCTCGACGCCGCTGCCGTCCATCTTGACGCGCACCTTGACGTTGTAGTCCACTACCCGCTTGACGGGGACGAGTATCTTCATTGTTGCTCCATCGTGAGAAATTGAGTGAGTTACTTGACCATATGCAGCTTGCTGCGGTCGATGGTCAGCGCGATGGCGACGATCAGCATCAGGCCGAACACGAACTGCTGCGACTGCGCCGGCACTTCCAGGTAGACCATGCCGGTGCGGATCACCGCCACGATCAGGGTGCCGACAAAGGTGTTCAGGACGCCGCCGACGCCGCCCGACAGCGAGGTGCCGCCCACCAGCACGGCGACAATCGCCGGCAGCAGAAAGCCTTCGGCCACGTTCGGCCCGCCGCCGGCCAGGCGGGCGGCAAAGATCAGGCCGGCCGCCGCCGCCAGCGCGCCGGAAATGGCGTAGGCGGCGATCTTGTAGCGGTCGACGCGGATGCCCGAGGCCAGCGCCGCCAGTTCGCCGCAGCCGATCGCCTTCAATACGCGGCCGAACGTGGTGCGACGCTCCAGGAACAGCAGCACCGCCAGCAAGGCCAGCGCGATCAGCACTTCGTGCGGAATGGCCAGGGTGGCGCCATAGATCCAGCCATAGCCCTGCGTGCGCAGCTCGGCGTCCATCGACACCGACTGCTGTTTCGAGACATACGCGCCCAGCGACAGGGCGATGCCGCCCAGCGCCAGGGTGGCGATAAACGACGGCACCTTCAGCTTGGTCGAGGCGACGCCGGAAGCGCCGCCCAGCAGCGCGCCGGCCAGCAGCACCAGCAGGGACGTCCACGGTCCGCCCAGCGGCAGCGCGACGGTGGCCAGCACGGTGGCCATATTGGCCAGCGATTGCGACGACAGGTCGATGCCGCCGATATAGATCACCAGCGTGATCCCCAGCGCCATCACGAACAGGGCGGCAACGTCGGAGACCATCTGCAGCAGGTTGGCCGGCTGCAGGAACTCGGGGTGGGCCAGGCTGACCAGCAGCGCCAGCACCACCAGCGTCAGCCACGGAAAGTGGGCGCGCAGTTTTTCTATCTTCATCTTGGTCTCGCAGTATCAGGAGTGGAGTGAGCAGGGCTCAGGTCATGTGGTGCACCAGGTCGAACGGCGTCGGCTTGGCGCCCGGCACGCAGTCGAAGCGGTGGCGGATGCGCTGGTCCTTGAGCACCACGATGGTGTGCGACAGGCCGATCGCCTCTTCCAGCGTGTCGGCCATCAGCAGCACGCCGCAACCGTCCGCACACATTTCGCGTATCACCTCGTAGATGCCCTCCTTGGCGCCGATATCGACGCCGCGCGTGGGGTGGTCGAGCAGGATGATGTCCGAGCCGCCGCTGCGCCATTTGGCGATCACCACTTTCTGCTGGTTGCCGCCCGAAAGCTTGCCCGCATTGGCGTGCACCGACGGCGCCTTGATCGCCAGTCGCGCCATCCACTGCGCGGCGGTGGTCTTTTCGGCCGCCATGCGCAGTACCCCTGCCCGGCTGTAATTGCCCAGCTGCGACAAGGTCATGTTTTCGCACACCGACATGCCGTCGACGATGCCCTCGATCTTGCGTTCGCGCGGGATATAACCCATGCCGCCCGCCACCGCCCTGGCCGCGCTCTGGCCCTTGATGGCTTGCCCCTTGAGGCGCAGGCTGCCGGAGGTCGGCTGCTCCAGGCCGAACAGGGTGCGCAGGATGGCTTCGCCGCCGCTGCCCTCCACGCCCACCAGGCTGAGCACCTCGCCGCGGTGCAGGCGCAGGCTGATGTCCTGGTAGTGACCCTTGCGGCACAAGCCGTCCAGTTCCACCAGCACCTCGGCGCCATGCGGCAGCTGCTTGTCTTCGCGGTAGTATTCGACGCTGATCTCGCGCCCCACCATCTGCTGCTGGATCTGCTCGACCTGCGCCTGCGCGCTGTCGACCACGCTGACCACCTCGCCGTCCTTCATCACATAGATGCGGTCCGAAATCTCGATCACCTCGTCAAGCCGGTGCGACACAAAAATGAACGCGGCGCGCGAGCGCAGTTCGCGGATCAGCTTGAACAGCAGCTGGGTTTCCTCTTTCGACAGCACCGAGGTCGGCTCGTCGAGCAGGATCACCAGCTGGCCGTCGACCCGCTCTTCCAGGGTCAGCACCTTGGCCAGTTCCACCATCTGGCGCTGGGCGAACGACAGGCGCGAGGTGATGGTCTTCGGGTCGATATCGAGGTGCACCTTGTTCAGCTGCAGGCGGGCGGCGGCCGCCATCGTCTTCCAGTTAATCACGCCGAACGACGAGAACTGCTGTTCGAAGCCGAGGAAGATGTTTTCCATCACGCTCAGGTTGGGCAGCAGCGACTGTTCCTGGAACACCATGCCGATGCCGGCCTGCATGGCGGCACGGGGGCTGGCGAAGCGGGTCGGCTTGCCGTCGATCAGGATCTCGCCGCCATCGTGCTGGTAGCTGCCGTACAGCACCTTCATCAGGGTCGACTTGCCGGCGCCGTTCTCGCCGACCAGGCCGATGATCTCGCCGTTGCCCACCTTGAAATCGACACCCTTCAGGGCGCGCACATTGGGGAAGTTCTTTTCTACTTTGCGAAATTCGAGCATGGCGGTCACTTCACGAAAGAAATCGATTTACGGTCGGTCGACAGCACCACCGCGATAATCACCAGCAGGCCCAGCACGCCGTCCTGCAGATAGCGCGGCAGGCCGGCCACAACCATGCCGTTGCTGATCACATTGACGATCAGCACGCCGGCCACCGTGTTCCACACGCCGCCGCTACCACCGAGCAAGGTGGTGCCGCCCACCACCACCGAGGTTATCGACACGAACATATAGTTCGAGCCCGTATTGGCCTCGGCCATGCCCAGGCGGGCCGTGGCCAGCAAGGCGGCCGCCGCGTAAAACATGCCGGCCAGCATGAAGCCCAGCAGGCGCACGCGGTACACGTTCAGGCCGGACGCATGGGCCAGGTGTTCGCCGCCGCCCACCGCATAGAAATTGCGGCCCAGGACGGTCTTGCGCTGGATAAACCAGGCCAGCAGTACGGCGGCCACGCCCACATAGGCCATCAGCGGAAAATTCCACCAGCGCTTGAGCAGCAAGGCGCGGAAGACGTCGTCTTCGATGCGGATCTGCTCGCCGCCCGTCAGCAGGATGGCGATGCCGGTGCCGACAAAGCCCATCGCCAGACTGGACATGAAAGACGGTATCGACAGGCGGATATGGATCAGGCCATTGATATAGCCGAACACGGCGCCGGCGGCGATGGCGGCCGGCAGCGCGACCCAGGCCCAGCCTTCGGCCAGGTGGCCGCCCAGGGCCAGGAACAGCCAGCCGAAGACGACGGCCGTGGTCGACACCACGCCTTCCATCGACAGGTCGATCGAACCCATGATGATGATGAAGGTGACGCCCAACGCCACCAGCAGCGCGGGCGTGGCGGAAATCGACATGCGGGCCAGATTCGCCACGCTGAGAAAATTCGGATTGACCGCCGTGAAAAAGGCCAGCAGCGCGGCCAGCACGATGGCGGGCGCCCATTGCCAGGCGAGGTCGTACGGTGTTGCGGAGGATGTCATGGTAAAGCCTTCAATCACAGTGCAGGGACGTGCGCCCGCAGCGGCGCGCCAGGAAGCAGTCCTGGCGCGCCCCGTGCCGCGGGCCGGTGGAATCAGGCGGCGCGGATCGGCCCGGTGGTCGGGCCCCAGAAGTCTTTCCAGTCGTATTTGGGCAGGCTGCCCGACAGGTATTTCTTCTTGAACGCCTGGGCGTCTTTTTGCGTGATCAGGATGGTTGGGCCGTAGAACTCGCGGTGCGCCTTCGGCTCTTTCGACGGCTTGAAGGTGCCGATCGCCGCGTGGTAGGCCAGCGCCACCGAGATGCCGCCGGCCCACGGCGGATTGGTAAAGCAGGTGGCCAGCAGTTCGCCCTTCATCACCAGGTCGACCGCCTGGGCGTTGCCGTCATAGGCCACCACCGGCAGCTTGCGCCCTTCGGCGCGCAGCGCTTCGAGGATGCCGTAGGCCATCGAGTCGTTGGCGCTGAAGACGCCCGTGATCTGCTCGCCGAAGCGGGTCAGGAAGCCCTGCATCACTTCATTGGCTTTCTGCGTGCTCCAGTCGGCCGGCTGGTAGTCGAGCAGCTTGACGTTCGGGAAATCCTTGAGCGCGTTCATCAGGCCCTTGCGCCGTTCGACCGCCGGGCCGTTGGCGGGAATGCCGCCGATGCCGACGATGGCGCCTTTGCCGCCCATGGCGGTCAAGAGGATGCGGGCCGTCTTTTCGGCCGGCTCGACGTCGGACCAGGTCATGTGCGAGACCCAGTTGTCGCCGAAATCCCAGGGGTGCAGGTCGTCCGTCTTGTTCCAGATGGTGGACACGAAAGCGCCCGCCTTGACCACCGATTCGACCACCGGGCGCGCATTGGGCGCGTCGTTCGGATCGCAGGCGATGGCGCATTTGCCGCCCGTCTTGGCCAGGAAAGACTTGATGTCGGCCAGCGACTTTTCGCTGCTGCCGTTGTTGATCAAATGGACCAGGTCGGATTTTTTCCAGCCCTGGCTTTCGACAAACGCTTCGCCGCCCGACACCAGCTCGTTCCAGTACGGGTTGCTGCGGTCGCGGTAGCTCCAGGCCAGCGGCAGGCGCTGGCCTGGTGCTGCCATCGCGGGCAGGCCCATGCCCATGGCGGACAGGCCGGCAATCCCGGCCGCGCCGGCCAGCAGGAAGTTGCGGCGGCTGACGGTTTCCTGTTCGATAAAGGTCTTGATGAAGGACGTGTCTTTTTCCAATTTTGTCTCCGTTTGGTGGTGTCCCCGTCGTGGCGGGGAGGTTATTTTCAAACTGGCTGGGGTGGGGTCGATCCGGAAGCATTTAAGTAACTCCCTAGATAGTTACTATAAACCTGAAATTCGGCGATTGCAATCGGAATCTGACGATTCCGTGCCGATAAAGCGTTCGATTACGCGTGCTTAGGCGGGAACCGGCGCATCCTCGCGCAATAAGCCCTGGCGCTGCAAGGCCTCCCAGAACGCGGCCGGTATCGGCGTGGAAAACCATTCCAGATTCTGCCGCAGCTGCTGCACCGTGCGGGTGCCGGCCGTAAAGGACGCGACCGCCGGATGGGCAACGACGAACTGCAGCGCAGCCGCCGGCAGCGGCACGTTAAATTCGCGGCAGACCTGCTCGATGCGCGCCACCCGTTCGAGGATGGCGGGCGGCGCCGGTGCGTAGTTATACTTGGCGCCCGGCTTCGCGCCGGTGGCCAGGATGCCGGAATTGAAGCCGCCGCCCACCACCACCGTGGCGCCGCGCTGCTGGCACAGGGGCAGAAATTCGTCGAGCGCCGCCTGTTCCAGCAGCGTGTAGCGCCCGGCCAGCAGAAAGCAGTCGAAATCGTGGCGCTTGAGCGCTTCGTGACAGACCTCCCACTCGTTCACGCCCACGCCGATGGCTTTGACCAGGCCCTCCGAGCGCAGCCGGTCCAGCGCACGCCAGCAGCCGTCCATCGCTTCTTCGAACACGCGCGGCTGGTCCGCACCCTGCGTATATACGTCGATATCGTGGATAAAGCAGATATCCATGCGTTCCAGCGCCAGGCGCTGCAGGGAATCCTCGAAGGCGCGCATGGTGCCGTCGTAGCTGTAGTCGAAGCGGCTGCGAAACGGCGCCGCGTCGACCCAGGGGCCGAAGTCGATGCTGGCGCGCGGCGCCGGCGTCAAGACCCTGCCCACCTTCGAGGCCAGCACGAAGTCGTCGCGATTCTTGCCGCGCAGGTTGTGGCCCGTGCGCAGTTCGGCCAGGCCGTGGCCGTACATGGGCGCCGTGTCGAAAAAGCGCACGCCCGCGTCCCAGGCGGTGGCCATCATCTCGCTGGCCACGGCCTCGCTGACGGGTTCGAAGATATTGCCGATCGGCGCGGTGCCGAAGGCAAAGGCGGTCACTTCCAGGCCGGTCTGGCCGATCTGGCGTCGTTCAGTGGGCTGCATGTTTGGTCTCCTCCTTGGTGTGAAATCAATCCCAGCATGGTGCGTATGGTACTCTTGCACTGGTCACGACGCGGTAGTCGGTGGCGCCCAGCGCGTCGATGCGCGCCATGTCCACGCTCGACAGCGTGAAATCCATGATATCGAAGTTGGCGGCGATATTTTCCGGCTTGGTCGACATGGTATTGATCGCCACGCCTTTTTGCAGTATCCAGCGCAGCGCCACCTGCGCCGCCGACTTGCCGACGGCCGCGCCGATCTCGGCGAACAGCGGATACTTGAACACCTCGCCGCGCGCCACCGAGCAGTAGGACGACAGGGGAATGCCGGTTTCGCCGGCCGCCGCCAGCAGCTTGCCCTGGTCGAGCAGCGGGTGAAACTCGACCTGGTTGGTGACCAGCGGCCGGCGCATCAGCCGCGCCGCCTGGCGCATCATGGCGGCCGTGTAGTTGCTCACGCCGATATGCGTGGCCAGCCCCAGGTCCGCCGCCTGTTCCAGCAGCGCCAGCGAGGGCGCGATATCGCCATCGGCCGGTGCCCAGTGCAGCAGCAGCACGTCCAGGCGCGCCAGTTTCAGCTTGTCCAGGCTTTCGCGCACCGAGTCAACAAAGCGTTCGGGCGCAAAATTTTCCAGCGCGACCTTGGAGGTGATGCACAGCTGCTCGCGCGGCACGCCGCAGTCCTGCAGGGCCAGCCCCAGGTCGGCCTCGTTGCCATAGCCTTGCGCCGTGTCGAAGGCGCGGTAGCCGGTGGCCAGCGCCGCCCGCACGGCCGACGCCAGTTCCTCTCCCCGCAGCGGATACGTGCCGAAGCTGCGTTCCAGCCCCGGCTGAAAATAAATGCTCATGCGGTCTCCTCGGGAACATCGCCGATGGCGATCTGGATCTTGTTGATGCGCTTGTCGCCGATAAAGGCCTCCATCGCCTCGCCGATGCGGTCAAGCGGATACACGGTGGCCACAAAAGCGTCCAGCGCCAGGCGGTCATGGGCGATCAGGGTCATTGCCTCGTGCATGTCGTCGCCCATGCCGGCCACGCTGCCTTGCAGTCCCAGCTCCTTGAGCACCACCTTGAACGGCAGGTAATGCGCATGCGCGTCCGGTGCGCACAAGCCGAAGGCCAGCACCCGGCCGCCCGGGCGCACCAGGTCGAAGGCCTGTTCATACAGCGCCGTCAGGCCCACCGATTCGATCACCAGGTCGGCACCCCTGCCCTGCGTGGCCTGCGCCACCACGCCGGCCAGCATGGCCGGATCGCTGACGACGTAATCGGCGCCGCTGGCCCTGGCCCATGCCGCGCGTTCCGGATTCGGGTCCGAGACGATGATGGGGGCGGCGCCCGCCTGGCGCGCCACCTGCAGGTGCAGGTTGCCGATCGGCCCGGCGCCCAGGATCAGCACCGACTCGCCCAGCCGCAGCCGGCTGCGCTTCACGGCCCGCACGATGCACGACACGGGTTCGGTCAGCGCCGCCAGTTCGATCGGCGTGCTGTCGGCCACCGGCACGATATGGCTGGCCGGCACGCGCACGTATTCGGCCAGGCCGCCATCGACATGGATGCCGATCTGTACCATGGCCGGGCAATTCATGATCTCGTTCTTGCGGCAGTAAAAGCAGGCGCCGCAACCGACATTGATATCGGCCGTCACGCCCTGCCCCAGCGCCAGGCCCCTGACCTCGGCGCCCATGGCCGCGATATGGCCCGAGAATTCATGGCCGGGAATCAGGGGCAGGCGGTCGGCCGAATAAGTACCGTGGTAGATATGCATGTCGGTGCCACACAGGCCACAGCGCGTGACCCTGACCAGCACGTCGGCGGGCCCCAGCTGCGGCACCGGTACCTGGCGCACCTCGAACTGGCCCGGCGCGACCAGCACGGCGGCGCGCATGGTGGCGGGGATGATGGTGGGGCTAGCGTGCGCCATGCTCATGCCGCCTCCTTCACACGGGTTTCAAGACTGGCGCCCAGGCGCGCCGCGCGTATCATGTCGGCCGCCTTTTCGGCGATCATGATCGACGGCGCATTGGTGTTCGAGCTGACCAGCGCCGGCATGACGGAACTGTCGCAGATGCGCAGGCCGGCGATGCCGCGCACGCGCAGTTCGGGGTCGACCACCGAACCCGGGTCGCCGCCCATGCGGCAGGTGCCGACCGGGTGATACGAGGTGCGGCCATACTGGCGCGCATACTGTTCCAGCTGCGCGTGGCTGCTGACGGCGCCGCCCGGGAAATGCTCTTTTTTCACGTATTTTCCCAGCGCCGACTGGGCGAAGATCTCGCGGCTCAGGCGCACGCCCTCGATCGACGTCTTCAGGTCGTATTCATGGCCGAGGAAATTCGGATCGACCAGCGCCGCATCGCGCGCGCTGGCCGAACGCAGGTTGACGGAACCGCGCGCTTTCGGCCGCAAGGTATAGGAATTCATGGTCACGCCCGAGCCGGAAGCGATCTTCGGCACGCCCGCCTCGACGCCGGCGCCGACCAGGAAGTGGAACTGCAGGTCCGGCGTGGCGGCCTGGCGGTCGGCATACCAGAAGGCGCCGCCCTCGACGATGGTCGAGGCGACCGGGCCCTTCTTGAACAGCAGGTATTCCAGGCCGGCCCACAGCATCCAGTGCGTCTTGTTGTATTTGTCGAGGCTGTGCGGGCCATTGAGTTCATACACCACGTCGATGCCGAAATGGTCATGCAGATTGCGGCCCACCTCGGGCAGGTCGGCCACCACCGGGATGCCCAGGGCGCGCAGCTCGGCGGCCGGCCCCATGCCGGACAACAGCATCAGCTTGGGCGAGCCGATGGCGCCCGCCGTCAGCAGCACTTCGGCGCTGGCGCGAAGCTGCACGCGCTTGCCGTGCTCGATGATTTCCACGCCGACGGCGCGCTGGCGCTCGACCAGGATGCGTTCGATCAGCACGCCGGTGCGCACGGTCAGGTTGGGCCGCTGCATGGCCGGGCGCAGATAGCCCACCACCGCCGAACAGCGGCGCGCACCGCGCGTGATGGTCTGGTAGGCGCCGGCGCCGTCCTGCTTCTCGCCATTGAAATCGGGGTTGCACGGCATGCCCACCTGCTGGCAGGCCTGCACGAAGGCGCGCGTGATCGGCTGCGGCGTGGGCGTGCTGACGCCCTGCGGGCCGCCGATGCCGTGGCGCGGGCCGGCCAGGCTGTCGTTGTCCTCGGCGCGCACGAAATACGGCAGCACCTCGGCGCCGCTCCAGCCGGTGCAGCCATGGTCCAGGGCCCAGGCGTCATAGTCCCGGGCGCAGCCGCGCGTGTACACCTGGGCGTTGATGGAACTGCCGCCGCCCAGCACGCGCGCCTGGGTGTAGGCGATCTCGCGGTTCAGCGCATGCTTTTGCGGCACCGTGGTGAGGCCCCAGGTCAGCGGGCCGCCCGTCATCTTGTAGAAGCCCACCGGCAGGTGGATGTACGGATTGCTGTCGGCCTTGCCCGCTTCGAGCAGCAGCACGCGCACCTCGGGCGATTCGGACAGGCGCGCGGCCAGGGCGCAGCCGGCCGAGCCGCCGCCGGCGATGATGTAGTCGTAGTCCATGGCGCTCCCCTCAGGATATCCAGTGCTGGCGCGGCTGCAGGTTGATATGCACGGTTTTCAGTTCCGTGTACTCCTCGATGCCGGCCAGGCCGGCCTCGCGGCCCTGGCCCGACTGCTTCATGCCGCCCAGCGGGGTTTCCGGGCCGTTGTCGAGCGTGGTATTGACCCAGACGCGGCCGGCCTGGATCTCGCGCGAGGCGCGCAGCGCCTGGTTCAGGTCATGGGTCCAGATCGAGGCCGACAGGCCGAATTCGCTGTCGTTGGCCAGCGCGATCGCCTCTTCATAGGTATCGAAGGGCACGACCGCCAGCACCGGGCCGAAGATCTCTTCGCGCAGCAGCGGCGTGCCCTTGGGCACATCGGCCAGCACGGTCGGCTGCACGAAATAACCACGTTCGGTTTCCAGGCGGCCGCCGCCGCAGACCACCGTGGCGCCCGCCTTCACACCCTGCTCGATATACGCCAGCACGCTGTGCATATGGCCTTCGTCGAACATGGCGCCCACCTGAGTGGATTCGTCGAGCGGGTCGCCGATGCGGATGCGGGCGATCTTGACCGCCAGCTTTGCCGTGAACGCGGCGGCAACGCTGCGCTCGACCAGCAGGCGGCTGGCGCCCACGCAGCACTGGCCCGCATTGAAGGCCATGCCGAAGGCGACGCCGTCGGCCGCGTCATCGAGGTTGGCGTTGGCGAACACGATGTGCGGATTCTTGCCACCCAGTTCCAGCCCCAGCTTCTTGATATTGCCGGCCGAGGCGGCGATCGCCTTCTGACCGGTGGCGGTCGAGCCGGTAAACGACACCATGTCGACCAGCTCGCTGTCGAGGATGGCCTGGCCGGCCACGCTGCCGCGCCCCGTCACCACATTGACCACGCCGGCCGGCAGGCCCGCCTGTTCCAGCAGCGTGGCCAGCATGACGGTGGTGCCGCTGGTCGCTTCGGCCGGCTTGATCACGGTCGTGCAGCCGGCGGCGAGAATAAAGGGCAGGCGCTCGGAGAGAATGAAGAAGGGGAAATTCCACGGCGTGATGACACCCACCACGCCCAGCGGCTGGCGCAGCACCATCGCCAGGATGCGCTCGCCCAGATTGTCGTAGGCCTGGCCGGCCATGGTGCGCGCCGCGCCCGCGGCAAAGCGCCACACGTCGACGGCGCCGTGGATTTCGCCGATGGCCTGCAGGATTGGTTTACCCGTTTCCAGCGATTCGACCAGGCCCAGCTCTTCGGCCTGTGCTTCGATCAGGTCGGCCGCCTTGAACAGCACCTTGGCCCGCTCGGCGGCGCCCATGCCGGCCCAGGGGCCGTGGTCAAAGGCGCGGCGCGCGGCGGCGATCGCGCGTTCGGTGTCGTCCTTGCCGGCGCGCGGCCAAGTGGCCACCGGCACGCCGTGGGCGGGGCTGTTGCGGGTAATGGTCTCGCCGCTGGCGGCATCGACCGGCTGGCCGTCGATATACATCTGGAACCGGCGTGGCTCGGTGGGCAGGCTTCGTTTGTTCATGGTCTCGCTCCTTGTTATTGACTATTTTTTTTGACTAGAATACAGGCTTGCATTTGTCGCGGAAAGCTTGCAGGCCGATGGCGGCATCAATGCTGCCCTTGATCTCGGCGCCGGCGGCCGCATGGAATTCGCCCGGCTCGGCGCTCCACAAAATCGCCTCCTTGGCCAGCGCCGCCGCATGCGGCGACACCGCCGCCAGGCGCGCGGCCAGCGCGGCCAGTTCCTGCTCGAACGCGGCGCCGTCCCAGACGGCGTTGAGCAGGCCCCAGCGCTCGGCCCGCGCGGCATCGAGAGTGCACAGGCTCAGCACCGCTTCCAGCGCCCTGCCCCGGCCCGCCAGGCGCGCCAGCCGCACGCCGCCCTGCCAGCCGGGAATCGCGCCGATGCCCACTTCGGGAAAGCGGAAGGTGGCGCCGCTGCTGGCCACGTGCAGGTCGGCGCACAGGGCCAGTTCCAGGCCGCCGCCGAAACACACGCCCTCAATGGCCGCCACCGTCGGGCAGCGCAGGCGCTCGAAACGGTCGAACAGGCGGTTGCCGAAATCGATCCAGTCGTGCGCGAACTGCCGCGGCGGCAGCGGCCCCCAGTCGCGCACGTCGGCGCCCGAGGAAAAGGTGCCGCCTGGCGTGCCGCGCAACAGCACCACGCGCACGCCGGGGTCCTGCTCGACGATGCCGAGCTGGCGCTCGAACTCGCGCAGCATGGCAAAGTCCAGCGCATTGGCCTTGCCCGGATGGTCCAGGGTCAGCGTCAGCAGCGCGCCGTCGCGCCGCGCATGCACGGTACCCATGGCCGCCTCAGGCGCCAACGCCATAGAAGGACATAAAGCGCCGCATGCGCGCCACCGCGTCGTCCGGATCGCGCAGCAGGCCGGCCGCATCGGCCAGGCGGAAGGTGTCGGCGAAATACGGCAAGGCGCGCATGGCCTGGTGGCCGGCCAGCATCTTCATGTGCTGCTGATGGCCGTTCAGGTAGGCCAGGAACACCACGCCCGTCTTGTAGTAGCGCGTGGGCGCCTTGAAAATATGGCGCGACAGCGGCACGGTGGGCGCCAGAATGTCAAGAAAGCGTTCGCGATTGCCCTGGGCCAGCGCCGCCAGCGCATGGGCCGCCGCCGGCGCGATGGCGTCGAAAATGCCGAGCAGCGCATGCGAGTAGCCGTGCTCGTCGCCGGCGATCAGCTCGGGATAATTGAAGTCGTCGCCGGTGTACATCTTCACGCCGGCCGGCAACAGCCGGCGCATGTCGATCTCGCGCTGCGCGTCGAGCAGCGAGATCTTGATGCCGTCGACTTTCGGGGCCGACTCGCGTATGACTTCCAGCGCGATATCGCGCGCCGCCGTCAGCTCGCTCGTGCCCCAGTAGCCGTCCAGCTCCGGGTCGAACATGTCGCCCAGCCAGTGCAGCACCACCGGCTGGCCCGCATGCGCCAGCACCTGGCGGTAGACCCGCAGATAATCGTCCGGGGTTTTCGCTACCCGTGCCAGCGCGCGGCTGGCCATCAGGATCAGGCGGCCGCCCGCCTGTTCGATGGCGTCGATCTGCTGCTTGTAGGCGCCGATGACGTCGTCCAGCGTGTGCGTGGCGGCCGGGTCCAGGTGGTCGGTGCCGCAGCCGTTGAAGACCGGTACGCTGTCGTCGCCCAGACTGGCGCGGGTGCGGCGTATCAGTTCCAGCGCCGTGCTCCAGTCCAGGCCCATGCCGCGCTGGGCCGTGTCCATCGCTTCGGCGATACCCAGGCCCATGCCGGCCAGGTAGTGGCGGTAAGCGAGGGTCGCCTCCCAGTCGATGGCGTCGCCATCGGCCAGCGGGTCGGCGACAATATGGGCGGCCGACAGCACGATGCGGTTGAACGGTTGCGCGGGCGCGGCCGGCGCGCTCCAGGGCGTGCCGCTCAATATATGGGACTGCAGGCGGCCATCCGGGCCGGGTAAGAGAATTTCTGCCACAATGTCTCCAGTGTCTGGTTTGCGTTTTCAGGCTGACGCCATATAACGATCTAGTTAGTTACTTGAATTCTACAGCAGTGCGCCAATTTGGCAAGCGTCTTCAGCACACGCTTTCCAGCCGCTCGCGGCAGGCGGCCAGCACCTCGCCGGGGGGGCGCTGCCACCAGTCCAGCCGCGAAAAAATCTCCACTTCCACCGGGCCGGCATAGCCCGCGCGCCGCACCGCGCCACGCATGGCACGCAGGTCGATCACGCCGTCACCCATCATGCCCCGGTCCTGCAAGGGGTCGCGCGTGTCCAGCCGCCAGTCGCAGACATGCAGCCCCATGATGCGCTTGCCGGCGCGCGCAAGCGCCGGGCACAGCTGCGGGTCCCACCACACATGGTAGGCGTCGACCGCCACGCCGAACCAGCCCTCCCCTTGCGGGTCGAGCGCCTCGCACCAGTCCACGGCCTGGTCGATGGTATTGAGCACGCTGCGGTCGGCCGCGTACACCGGGTGCAGCGGTTCGAGCGCAATGCGCACGCCCGTCTCGCGCATCACGGGCAGCAGCGCGGCCAGGCCGTCGCGTATCTGCCGGCGGGCGTCTTCGATATCGCGGCTGCCCGCCGCCAGCCCGCCCACCACCGCCACCAGGTAGGGCGCGCCCAGCACGGCGGCCGTGCGCAGCGCCTGCGCGTTCGAATCGATGGCGGCCTGCCGGCCCGCCGCATCGGGCGCCGTGAAATACATGGTGCGGCAATAGGCGCCCGTTTGCAGGCCGGCGGCGCGGATGGCGGCGGCGGCCCGCTCGGGGTCAAGCTCGTCGACTTCCTGGCGCCACGGCGTGATATGGCCGAAACCGGCATCGGCGATGCGCCGCGCGCTGACCGCCAGCGGTTCGCGAAAGCCCAGGGTGGCGGTATTGATGCAGCAGTCCTTGATATTCAGCGGCGACATGGCTTCTCCTTAGAAGCGCTGCAGCAGCAGGCCGCCGTCGACGCGCACTTCCTGCGCCACCGTGTACGGCAAGAGGCCGCCGGCCATGGTGCGTATCACGCGCGCCACGTCGGCCGGCATGCCCCAGCGCGGCGCCACCGTCATGCCCTGAGCGATCAGGGCGTCATACTTGGCCTTCGACGGCGCCGTCATCTCGGTCAAAATCAGGCCCGGCTGCACCTCGTAGGCGCCGATGCCCTCGCCGGCCAGGCGGATCGCGAACAGGCGCGCGGCCATGTGCAGCGCCGTCTTCGACATGCAGTACTCGCCGCGCTCGACGCTGGCCGCCTGCGCATTCGACGAGGTGACAAAGACGATGCTGCGGTGGACCTCTTCGCGGGCGGCGCACGCCAGCATGCGTTTTGCGACGGCCTGCGTCAGAAAGAAAGTGGCGCGCGTATTGACCTCGAAGCAGCGGTCGTAGCTGTCTTCGGCCACGTCCAGCAGGTCGCCGCGCCGCAGCACCGACACGCCCGCGTTATTGACCAGGCAGTCGATGGCGCCCAGCTGCCCTTCGATGGCGTCGAGCACGGCCGGCAGCGCGGCCAGGTCGGCGATATCGTGGTCGAACACCAGGCAGCGGCGGCCCAGTTGCGCCACCTCGGCCTGCAGCGTTGCCAGCGCCTCGGCGTCGTTATAGGCGATGGCGGCGATATCGAAGCCGTCGGCGGCCAGGCCCAGCGCCGTGGCGCGACCGATCCCGCGCGAGGCGCCGGTGACGATGGCGGTCTTGTTGGTCATGGTCAGGCCTTCAGCAAGTTGCGCGCGATGATCACGCGCTGGATCTGGTTGGTGCCCTCGTAGATCTGCGTGATCTTGGCGTCGCGGTACAGGCGCTCCACCTCATAGCCGCGGATATAGCCGCTGCCCCCAAAAATCTGGATCGCATTCGAGCTTTGCGCCACGGCCGCGTCGCTGGCGTAGCACTTGGCCATCGACGAGGCGGCGGTGGCGTCCAGGCCGGCGTCGATCTTCATCGCCGCCGAGCGCACCAGCAGGCGCGCCGCCTCGGCGTCCTTGGCCATGTCGGCCAGCATGAACTGGATGGCCTGGAATTCGGCGATGGCCTGGCCGAACTGCTGGCGTATCTTGACCTGTTCGACGCACGCTTCCAGGCCCGCCTGCACGATGCCGACGGCCAGCGCGGCGATGCCGATGCGGCCTTTTTCCAACACGCTCATCATCATGTGAAAGCCCCGGCCCTCGGTGCCCAGCAGCGCGTCCGCCGGCAGCACCACATCCTTGAAGTGCAGCTCGCCCACCTGCGACGAACGCTGGCCCAGCTTGTGTTCCTTCGGCCCGCGCGCCACGCCGGCGCTGTGGCAGTCGACGATAAAGATGCTCATGCCGCGCTTGCCGGCAGCCGGGTCGGTGCGCGCCAGCACCAGCGCCACGTCGGCCACCGGCGCGTTATGGATCCACAGCTTGGTGCCGTTCAGCAGCCAGCCATCACCGTGGCGCACGGCCGTGGTCTTGATGCCCGATACATCGGAGCCGGCGCCCGCTTCCGTGATGCAGTAGGCGCCGCGCTGCTGCGCGCGCACCAGCGGCACGATCCAGCGCTGCTTCTGGTCTTCCGTGCCGTGCTGCGTGAGCAAGGTGGTCAGCAGTTCGACCAGGCCGCACTGGTCGGCCACCGAGGCGTAGCCGCGACTCAGTTCCTCCATCACCAGGCTGTAGGCCAGGCAGTCGAGGCCGGCGCCGCCATACTGCTCGGGCACGGCGATGCCGAACAGGCCGATCTCGCCCATTTCGCGGTAGATTTCGCCGGCAAACGCTTCTTCGTGATCGAGCCGTTCGGCCTGCGGGCGTATCACTTCATTGGCAAAGCGGCGCGTCATGTCAGCCACTTGCTGGTGTTCGGTGGACAAATTCATGCTGGGTCTCCTGTTGTTGTACTCGCCAGAGTTTCTGGCTGCTTGCGTAAATAACTAACTAGTTATATCATTATTCTTCAAGTTGCGGGATTTGGCAAGCGATCTCGACACGTTTAATTCAAGGAGACAGACAAGATGAAGACAGCAGCATGGTGCGAGGCGGCGGCGATGGCCGACGCCATTTTCGATGGCGCCCTGGTGGTATTGAGCGGTTCGGGCGGCGGCTTGGTCGAGGCGGACATGATCTGCGCGGCGATCGAACGGCGCTTCCTGGACACCGGCCATCCGCGCGACCTGACCCTGGTGCACGCGCTGGGCATCGGTGACGGCATCGCGTCCGGCATCAACCGCTTTGCCCACGAGGGCATGGTCAGCCGCGTGATCGGCGGCCACTGGACCTGGTCCAAGCGCATGCAGCAACTGGCGCACGACAATGCGATCGCCGCCTACACCCTGCCGGCGGGCGTGATCCAGACCCTGCTGCGCGAGATCGGCGCCGGACGCCATGGCCTGGTGACGCATATCGGCCTCGACACCTTTGCCGATCCGCGCCATGGCGGCGGCAAGTGCAACAGCCGCGCCGCCGACGACATCGTCGAAGTGGTGACTTTGGGCGGCAAGGAACTGCTGTGGTACAAACCGTTCAAGGTCGATTTCGCCGTGATACGCGGCACGGCCGCCGACCCGCAGGGCAACCTGACTCAGCGCGAGGAACCGTCCGACATGGACGCGTTTGCCGCCGCCATGGCTGCCCACAACAGCGGCGGGCGCGTGTTTGCCCAGGTGCGCGACGCGCTCGACGCGCCGATCTCGCCGGCGCGCGACGTCGCCATTCCCGGCATCCTGGTCGACCGCATCTGCGTCAACCCGCAGCAATGCCAGACCACCGGCTCGCCCTACGATCCGGCCATCAGCGGCCAGTTGCCGGCGCCGCCAGAGCGCGCCGCGCAAACGCTACCCGACGGCCTGCGCTATCTGATCGCGCGGCGCGCCAGCGAGGAACTGACGGCCGGCGCCTGCGTCAATTTCGGCTTCGGCATCCCGGACGGCATTCCCGCCATCGCCGCCGCGCAAGGCACGGATATCGCCTGGACCGTCATCGAGCAGGGACCACACAACGGCGAGCTGCTGCCCGGCCATCTGTTCGGCGCCACCCGCCATGCCAGCGCCATCGTCAAGTCGACCGACCAGTTCGACTTTTTCAGCGGCGGCGGCATCGATATCGCCTTTCTGGGCATGGGAGAGATGGACGCGCAGGGCAATGTGAACGCCTCGTGGCTGGGCGCCGACATCGTCGGCCCGGGCGGCTTTGTCGACATCACGCAAGGGGCAAAAAAAGTGGTGTTCTGCGGCGCCTTCGAGGCAAAGGGACTGCAGGTGGCGCAGCACGACGGCAAGGTCAGCATCGTCACGCCGGGCGCGATACCGAAACTGGTAGCACAGGTGCGCCACATCACCTTCAGCGGCCGGCGCGCGCGCGCCGACGGGCAGACCGTGCTGTATGTGACCGAGCGCGCCGTGTTCCAGCTCATGCCGGACGGCCTGCAGCTGGTCGACGCGCCCGAGGGCATCATGATCGAACGCGATATTTTGCGGCGCATGCCGTTTGCGGTAACGCTGTCGGCGCCGATGGCGCAGCGGCTGGCCAGCGAGCAGCAGGCCAGCTGATGCCAGGCGCGGCCGGGTCAGTCCGCCGGCTGCGCTGCCGGCGGAAGAGGCGCGAAACCGCGCAGGTACACCATGCGCTCGGGGCTGACTTCAAGCTGCGCCTGATGTGTCGCGTCTTCAACGGTATAACGCAGGCTCGCGCCATCCTGTCCCACGCTCTGCGCGCTAATGCGCCCTTTCACCAGCAAGGCATTGGCCTGCCCCAGATAAGCGTCGACCAGGCGAACAATCGCAGCGGGACTTTCCTCGCCACGATAGCCGCCATGCGCCACCATCTGCAAGGCCGCTTGCGACACATTGGGAAAGCCGACCGATCGTCCGCCCGCCTGCCATTGCCAGATGGCGGACATCAGCTCACGGTCCTGCAACGGCGACGCGGACAGTTGCAGGCCATCGAGCCGGCCAAAAATCAGGGGCAGCAAGCGATACAGCGCCGCCTCGGCCATTTGCGCACGCACTGCCGGCTCGGCATCCGGAACCTTACTGGTTCCAACAGTCAGCAGGAAAAACTGATAATAGTCGCAAAACTGCGGCACGGTACGTGCCTGTTGCACGGCAAAAGCGGCAGCCTCGGCATGCAATGCCAACCCGGCCACGGCATCGCTGCGGGATGACATCAAGGTGAACAAGGCAAGGCGGTCATTCAGGTCCTGCAGCTTGAACAGCGAAGCCTGCCCGACGCCCAGCGATTCAAGAAAGCCATTGGTGCTGGCCAGCTGATCGTTGGTCAGCAGCTGATCCGTTTGCAGCGCATGACCCAGCTCTGCTGCATGCCGTTCGATGGTATCGCCCGATTCCCCCCGCGCCAGGAGGCGCAGCGTGTCTGTTTCCAGGCTCATCAGTTTGAGCGGACTGATCGACAAACCAGCGCGCGGCAAAAATACCAGGCTTGCGGAGTGCAAACCCTTCTGCACCTCGGCCAGCAGCGTGAGTTCATCGACAAAGTGATAGTGAGCCATCGGACTGGTGCAGGCCCAGTCCAACCATGGCTGGCCGCCATCGATCAGACCCAGCACCATTCTTGCGCGATCGGACAGCTGGGCCGCGCGCTCAATCAGCCTGCCGGAAATCGAAACAGTCATGCGTCATCCTTTCTTTTTTTCAGTCTTTATATGGTACCCAAAAACGCCGCCCTGCTCGCAGAATAGTTGCCAAAAAAAACCCCGGCAAGCCGTTGCCAGCTTGCCGGGGTCGCTTCAGTCACTCAGCCTTAGGCCGGGACTTGCACCTTGTCCGCCACCGAGCGGAACTCTTCGATCTTGTCGAAGTTCATGTAGCGGTAGATCTCGTCGGCATTCTCGGCGATCACGCCGATATGCGACATGTATTCCGCGCGGGTCGGAATGCGGCCCAGCAGGGAACACACGGCGGCCAGCTCGGCCGAGCCGAGGTAGACATTGGTCTCGATGCCGAGGCGGTTCGGGAAGTTGCGGGTCGAGGTCGACATCACCGTGGCGCCCTTGCGGATCTGCGCCTGGTTACCCATGCACAGCGAACAGCCCGGCATTTCCATGCGCGCACCGGTGCGGCCCAGGCTGCCGTAGTGGCCTTCGGACGTCAGCACCTGCTGGTCCATCTTGGTCGGTGGCGCGATCCACAGGCGTACCGGAATGTCGGTCTTGTTTTCCAACACTTTAGAAGCGGCGCGGAAGTGACCGATATTGGTCATGCACGAACCGACAAACACGTCGTCGATCTTGGCACCGGCCACTTCGGCCAGGGTTTTCACGTCGTCCGGGTCGTTCGGGCAGGCCACGATAGGCTCATGGATGTCGGCCAGGTCGATCTCGATCACGGCGGCGTATTCGGCATCGGCGTCCGGCGCCAGCAGTTCCGGGTTGGCCAGCCAGGCTTCCATCGCCTTGATGCGGCGCTCCAGCGTGCGCTGGTCGAGGTAGCCGTTGGCGATCATCCACTTCATCAGGGTGATGTTCGAGGTCATGTATTCGATGATCGGCGCTTTGTCCAGGTGCACGGTGCAGCCGGCGGCCGAGCGTTCCGCCGAGGCGTCGGACAGTTCGAACGCCTGTTCGACCTTCAGGTCGGGCAGGCCTTCGATTTCCAGGATGCGGCCGGAGAAGATGTTCTTCTTGCCCTTTTTATCGACCGTCAGCATGCCCTGGCGGATCGCGTACAGCGGAATCGCGTTGACCAGGTCGCGCAGGGTCACGCCAGGCTGCATGGTGCCCTT
Organism: Janthinobacterium sp. PSPC3-1; assembly: GCF_049896105.1. NCBI lineage: Bacteria > Pseudomonadati > Pseudomonadota > Betaproteobacteria > Burkholderiales > Oxalobacteraceae > Janthinobacterium > Janthinobacterium sp. PSPC3-1. The sequence continues at coordinate 191,071 of NZ_JAFCTQ010000005.1, forward strand.
GAAGCGCACCAGCACCGATTCAGGCATATCGAGCGGCATCACGCCGGTGGCGGCGGCAAACGCCACCAGGCCGGAACCGGCCGGGAACGAGATGCCGATCGGGAAACGGGTGTGCGAATCGCCACCGGTGCCGACGGTATCCGGCATCAGCAGGCGGTTCAGCCACGAGTGGATCACGCCGTCGCCCGGACGCAGGGCCACGCCGCCACGGTTTTCGATAAAGGTCGGCAGTTCGCGGTGCATCTTGACGTCCACCACTTTCGGGTAGGCGGCGGTGTGGCAGAACGACTGCATCACCAGGTCGGCCGAGAAGCCCAGGCAGGCCAGGTCTTTCAGCTCGTCGCGGGTCATCGGGCCGGTCGTGTCCTGCGAGCCGACGGTGGTCATCTTCGGTTCGCAGTAGGTGCCCGGACGGATGCCGGTGCCTTCCGGCAGGCCGCAGGCGCGGCCGACCATTTTTTGCGCCAGCGAGTAGCCACGGCCGCTGTCGGCCGGGTTTTGCGGCAGGCGGAACAGCGTCGATGTGCCCAGGCCCAGCGATTCGCGCGCCTTGGCGGTCAGGCCGCGGCCGATGATCAGCGGAATGCGGCCACCGGCTCGCACCTCGTCGAACAGCACGTCGGACTTGACCGTGAATTCGGCGATGACCTCACCGTTTTTCAGGGCCTTGCCGTCGTAGGGACGCAGTTCGACCACGTCGCCCATTTCCATTTGCGTGACATCGAGTTCGATCGGCAGTGCGCCGGCGTCTTCCATGGTGTTGTAGAAGATCGGGGCGATCTTGGTGCCCAGGCACACGCCGCCGAAGCGCTTGTTCGGAATGAACGGAATGTCTTCGCCGGTGAACCACAACACGGAGTTGGTGGCCGATTTGCGCGAGGAACCGGTGCCGACCACGTCGCCCACGTAGGCGACCAGGTGGCCCTTGGCTTTCAAGGCTTCGAGCTGCTTCAGGGGGCCGATCTTGCCCGGCTCTTCCGGATTGATGCCGGGACGCGGGTTTTTCAGCATGGCCAGCGCGTGCAGCGGAATGTCCGGGCGCGTGGTGGCGTCGGGCGCCGGCGACAGGTCGTCGGTATTGGTTTCGCCGGTGACCTTGAACACGGTGATGGTCAGGCTTTGCGGCACTTCCGGACGCGAGGTGAACCACTCGGCGTCGGCCCACGACTGCACCACTTCGGCGGCGCGCGCGCTGCCCTTGTCGGCCAGTTCCTTGACGTCATGGAAGTAGTCGAACATCAGCAGGGTTTTCTTCAGGCCTTCGGCCGCCACCGCGCCCACCACCGGGTCGTCCAGCAGGTCGATCATCGGCTTGATATTGAAGCCGCCCAGCATGGTGCCCAGCAGCTGGGTCGCCAGTTCGCGCGACACCAGCGGCGACGTTTCCGTGCCCTTGGCAACGCTGGCCAGGAAAGCGCATTTGACCTTGGCCGCATCATCGACGCCGGCCGGCACGCGGTGGGTGATCAGGTCGACCAGGAACTGCTCTTCCCCGGCTGGCGGGTTCAACAGCAGTTCGATCAGGTCCGTGGTCTGGGCTGCCGACAGCGGCAGTGGAGGAATACCAAGGGCGGCGCGTTCGGCGACGTGATTGCGATAAGCAGCTAGCATGAAATACTCTCGGTCAAGGTTGATTGCAGGGACGGCCGCCTGGCCGCCGGTCTCGACCGCTATTATATCTCAACCAGTCTTATATAAGACATATAACATGAGAGCAAAATTACCCAATGGCCAAATCGCCACACTGGCGCCGGTCGCCAGCATCAAAACGGGCAGTGCCGCGCCTTGAAATGCGAGGGCGTCATGCCGGTCTGCTGCGAAAAGAAGCGCGTCAATACCGAGGCCGATGAAAATCCCAGCATGTCGCTGATTTCAAACAGGCAGGCCTGATCGAGCATCAGCAGCCGCTTTGCCTCGGCCAGCCGCACGCGGGTGTAAATGGCCTGGAAATGGCTGCCCTCCTTCTGCAGGCGCCGGTGCAGGGCCGAGCGCGACAGGCCGAACTGGTCACAGGTTGCCAGCAACACCTGGCTTGGGGCCGCCCATGGGCTGGCGTCGACGCCCTGCTGCTCGCGCAGCAGCAGCTGGCCGAGGAAATCCTCGACCCTGGCGCAAAACGAATCGCGCCGGCGCAGCGCGCGCATGTCCGCATCCGCCTTGTCGCGAAACAGCCGGTACAGCATGGGGTTGTGCTGCTCGAAGGGTTGCTGTGCGCGCGGCGCGCTGAAACGCAGGCGGTTGCGGGCCTGGCCGAAGCGCACCGGGCACGGCACGCCGCGCAGCAGCCGGCGCCAGGCCGGCGGCTCGGCGCCCGTCAGCTCGATCGATGGATGGGCCAGGCCGGCGCCACTATACACCTGCGCCAGCTGGACGATGCCTTTCAGGCTGTTCAAGGCCATCAGCGCGGTGCGCGCCTCGCCATCGAGATGGAATGCAAACTCGAAGTCGTCGCCGGCCCGCTTGAACGACATGGCGTCGACCTCGCCGATCAGCGGCCGGTAGGCGATGCAGTGCTCGAACGCCGCCAGCAGATCGGGCGCATTCGAGACGATGGCGATTTTCGTCACGAACGGCTCGCTCCAGCAGATATCGCCCTCGGGCACCACCAGGTCGCCCGGTTCGGGCAGGCGGTCGAGCAGATTGAGCATCGCCGTGTACCGGCTGCCCGCGATACGGCCATCCGTTTGTACCACGCTGTGCTGCGCGATGCCCGTCAGGTGCTGGAATTGTTCAGCGCCGATGCCGGCGCGCAGCGCCAACGCCATGCCACGCCGCACCAGCTCGGCGGACACCGTTTTATCAGCCATGTCGTCTCTTTTATGGTTATGCAGGCGTTGATATCGTCTCACACGATAGCGCCGCCCATCGCGCGCAGTCAAACGATTTCGCTTGCCGCAAAAACAATTTCCAGGACGCGCCACAGGGCAAAGCGGCGCGACCATCGGCCAATCGGCAGGGCGTGGCCGCTGCTATGATTTTTTCCCCAACACGGCGCAGGCCAGCTGCTGCGACCCATAAAAAACGGAGACAAGACCATGCAAAAACCACCAGCCACACCCTTGCCCTCGCCACACCGGCGGCGCATCCTGCAAATGGCCGCCGCGGCGGCGGCCGTGCCTTTGCTGACCGCCTGCGGCAGCGGCGATGACGGCTTTGCGGCGCCGTCGCTGGGCGAGGCGCAGCAGTTTTCGGGGCAGCGCACGCGCTCCTTCGACGAAGGCTGGCTGTTTGCCGCCGGCGCGCAAACCGGCGACGCCGCCGCCCTGCCCGGCTTTGCGGACCAGGGCTGGCGCGCGCTCGACCTGCCGCACGACTGGAGCATCGAGGACCTGCTAGGTGGCAGCGACGACGGCGCCGCCACCGCCCAGCCCTCGCACCTGTTCTACTTTGAAGACCCCGCGCTGGCCGAGCGCGCGCCGCCGCGCATCGGCCCCTTCGACAGCCAACTCAGTGGCGGCGGCCGCGCCACCGGCCGCTTTGTCGGCGGCGAAGGCTGGTACCGCAAGCATTTCACCGTGGCGGCCAACCCCGGCCAGCGCGTGGAACTGGCCTTCGACGGCGTCTACCAGAACGCCGATGTGTGGATCAATGGCCGGCACCTGGGCTTTCATCCGTATGGCTACACCGCCTTCGGCCATGACCTGACGCCGCACCTGGTGGCCGGCGAGAATATCGTCGCCGTGCGCGTGCGCAATCTGGGCGACAACAGCCGCTGGTATTCCGGCTCCGGCATCTACCGCCACACCCACCTGACCGTCACCGGCGGCGTGCGCATCCCGCGCTTCGGCGTGGGCTTGACCACGCGCGAGTTGAGCACGTCGGAGGCGAGCATCGTGGCGCAGGTCACCGTGCACAATGCCTCCGGGGGCCTGGCCTCGCCGGCATTGCGGGTGATGCTGTTCGACGCACAGGGCAAGCAGGTCGCGGCGACCGATATCGACGCGCACGGCATGGCCGACGGCGAAAGAAAGGACGCCATGCTGACCTTGAAGGTGGCCAGCCCGCAGGCCTGGACGCCGGACACGCCGCAGCTGTACCAGGCGGTGGTGCAGGTGATCGTCAATGGCGCCGTGGCAGACCAGATGATCGAGACCTTCGGCATCCGCACCGTGTCGGTCGACGGCGGCCAAGGCTTCCTGCTCAACGGCGCGCCGTTGAAACTGCGTGGCGGCAATGTCCATCACGATCACGGCCCGCTGGGCGCCGTCAGCCTGTACGACCAGGAATACTGGCGCCTGGCGATCCTGAAACAGGGCGGCTACAACGCCATCCGCATCGCCCACAATCCGCCCAGCCAGGAGTTCCTGCAGGCGGCCGACCGCCTGGGGCTCATCCTGATCAACGAATTCGTCGACATGTGGGATGTGGCCAAGACGCCGGACGACTATCATCTGTATTTCGCGCAGTGGTGGCAGCGCGACCTGGAAAGCTGGATGCTGTCGTCGCGTAACAGCCCCGCCGTCTGCATCTGGTCGATCGCCAACGAGATCTTCGATTCAAAAGCCGCCGAGCCGCGCGGCAAGGAGCTGTTCGCCCGGGCCCGCGCCATCGACGCCAGCCGCCCCATCATGCAGGGCGCGGCGCAGGGCATCTTCGGCGCCTTCAACGCGCCCACCACGGCCGCCTATACCGACTTGGGCGACATCCACTACCAGCTGTCGTTTGCGGCCGCGCGCCAGGCCATGCCCAACAAGGCCTGGATGCAGTCGGAGAGTTTCGCCAGCTCGGCCTACGACCACTGGAAGCTGGTCACCGACAACCCCTTCGTGATCGGCGACTTCGTCTGGTCGGCCTGGGATTACATGGGCGAGACGGGCATGAACGTGCCGCAGCTGATCGCCAAAGACAGCGATACCGATACCTCGTTCCAGGGCCAGTCGCGCGACCTGGGCAAGCAGGCCAGCGGCCTGTGGGGCCCCTACCCCTGGTTTGCCGCCGGCTGCGGCGACTTCGACCTGATCGGCCAGGTCGCACCGCAGCATCTGTACCGGCGCGCCGTGTGGGACATCAGCCCGATCGAGATGGCCGTGGCCCGCCCCGTGTCCGGCAACCGCCAGCAGCAGGCATTCGCCTTCGGCTGGTTCGACGAACTGGAAAGCTGGAGCTGGGACGTGGCCGCCGCTACCCAGCTACGCGTGCATGTCTACACGGGCGCCGACAAGGTCGAGCTGTACCTGAACGATGCGCTGCTGGCCACGCAGCCGCTCACCGCCGCGCACAAGCGCATCGCCTCGTTCTGGGTCGCTTATCAGGCGGGTACCCTGCGCGCCGTGGCCTACCGCAACGGCGCCGAAATCGGCAGGAAGGAACTCGCCACGGCGGGCGCGCCGGCGGCGTTGCTGCTGACGGCCGACAAGACCAGCCTGGCGGCCAGCCGCGACGCCCTCGCCCATGTGCTGGCGAAAGTGGTCGACCGCCAGGGCCGGCTGGTGCCCGACGCCGTGGTGCGCATCCGCTTTGCCGTCACGGGCGGCGAACTGGCGGCCGTCGGCAGCGGCAACCCGCACAACGCCGACAGCTTCCGGCGCGGCCGCCGCCATAGCTACCAGGGCAAGGCGATGGCGTATGTGCGGCCCGGGAAAACGCCAGGGAAGATCACCGTCACCGCCACGGCGGACGGGCTGGGATCGGCGCAGCTGGAGCTGACGGTGGCTTGACGCATCACAGCCTGATCAATACAGATGCGCCACGCCGAAGCCGAACGCCGTGCCCGGATACTGCGGCGCATTGCGATGGCGGCCCAGGCTGGCATACAAGGTGGTGCGGCGTGACAAGGCGTAGTCCGCACCCACTGAAGCGTAGTGGCTGGTGCTCGCGTCCAGCCGCTGGCGGCTGTAGCCCATCTTCAGCATCACGGCCTGGGCCAGCTGATATGTCGCGGATACAGTGGTGGCGCGCGACCTGCCGCCAGTCGCCCGTGCGCGGCTGTCGTCATACGCAGCCATGATGGCCACAACACCCAAGGTGTATTTACCGGCGACAAACGTGTCGCGGTCGCCGATGCTGTTGCGCTCGAAGGCCGCCATGGCCGCCACCGCCCCCTGCCCATATTCCAGTACCACCGACACGGGCCGCCGCGTCGCGCCCTGCTCGCGCTGGCGCTCGGGCGAGCCGCTCAGGCGCAAGGTCACGCCCCGCACCGTGGGCGAGTCGTAGAAAATGCCGTTGTTCAGGCGGCCATATTCCGCCGTGCCGTTGTTGCCGAAGGGGTCGCTGGGCGTCAGATAATGCCAGTGCTGCCAGGCCGGCGAGGCGATGCGGTTGAAGTTGGCCCAGGGATCGAATTTCCAGTCGTTGGCCCACATCGCCGTCATGGCCCGCCCGGCGCGCACCGTGCCCCAGCCGCCCTGCAGGCCGATGGTCGCTTCATCGTGCCAGAACGGTTTGTAGCCTGCGCCTTCGCTGGCGCCGGTATCGAGTTCGGCGCGGGTGGCGAGGCGCAGCACAGCTTTGACGCCGCCGCCCAGGTCTTCCGTGCCGACGATGGCCAGATTGCTGCGCTGGATGGTGCCGACCTTGCTGGCGCCGTCGAAATCGCGGAACACGCCGAGGTCCAGCATGCCATTGAGCGTAAGCGACGATTGCGCCCGGGCCGGCATGGACGCGGCAAATGCACCCAGGGTGGCGCCGGCAAGCACCAGAGCTTGTTTGTAATGCATGATGATGGTCTCCTTGATGGGAAAAACGCTCTGCGGCGTCTTTTCAACAGGTAAAAGCTCCCCCTGCCCGGCGCGTGGCCGGGGTCAGGATGGAACCAAAGGGAAGATAAAACTCAGTCGATGACAGGTTTGCCGCTGGTGCGCCGCGCGCGTGTGGCGACCCAGCACAGGATGGCGCCGCCACACACCATGGCCGAGCCTTGCCAGAAGGCGATGGAGAGCGGCGCGCGCAGCAGCAAGGTTGACAGCGCCGCCGACAGCACGGGGATAAAGTACGAAGCGCCGGCCAGCACCGTGACATTGCCGTGCAGGATGCCCACGTTCCACGCGCCATAGCCGAAGCCCATGGCGGCGGCCGCCAGCAGCAGATAGACGATGGCCTCGCCCGTAAATGCCATGTGGCCGCCACCGCCGAGCAGGTACTTGCCCCACAGGCTGATCGAGACCAGGATAAAGAACAGCGTCACGCCGTTCTTGCCGGCCGCAATGCGCGCCGTCACCGTGCAATACGCGGCCCAGATCAGCGCGCCGGCAAACGCCAGGCCGTAGCTGAGCGGATTGTCGCGCACATTGTGCAGCATGCCGGCCAGATCGAAACCCTGCTCGCCACCCAGCACCCAGCAGATGCCGGCCACCGACAGCAAAAATCCGGGCACGATCAGCACATTGGTCTTCTGGCCGTTGAACAGGATGGCGGCAACGATGGTAAACGTGGGCCACAGATAATTGACCATGCCCACTTCGATCGCCTGTTGCGCCGTATTGGCATAGCCGATCGACAGCGACAGGCACAGCTCGTACGTGACGAACAGGATGCTGCCCCACACCAGGTAGCGGCGCGGAAACTCGCTGAGCCGTACCCAGCCCACCGACAGCAGCAGGAACACCGACGCCACGCTGTACATCATGGCGGCGCCGCCCGTGGGACCGAGCAGTTCGCTGACGCTGCGGATCAGGCCGACAATCGAGCTCCACAGCAAGATGGCGACCAGGCCGATCATGGTCGCCTTGTTCGTGTTCTTCATTATTCTATCCAGTCAGTTCTTGCATTGCCGCGCCCGGTGACCGCCACCGGGCGCAAGGTATTGCCTATGCCGGCGCGTCGATCCAGATGGTCTTGATCTCGGTGTACTGGTCGTGCGCCCACTGGGACTTGTCGCGGCCGCCAAAGCCCGACTCCTTGTAGCCGCCGAACGGCGTGCTGACGTCGCCTTCGCCAAAGCAGTTCACCGTCACCACGCCGGCCTGGATGGCGCGCGCCACCTTGATGGCGTTGCGCAGATCGTCCGTGTAGACCGAGGCGGCCAGGCCGTACACCGAGTCGTTGGCCAGCGCAATCGCCTCGTCCACCGTGGCAAAGGTGGTGACCGACAGCACGGGGCCGAAAATTTCTTCGTGGAACAAGCGGCTGTCCGGACCCACGCCATCGACCACGGTCGGCTGCACGTAGACGCCCTGCTCGGTTTCGCCGCCAAACACCACCTTCAGCTTTTCCTCGGCGGCCACCTCCAGGTAGGAGCGCACCTTGTCGAAATGCGCGCGGCTGACCATGGCACCCAGGCGATTCTCCGGGTCGAGCGGATCGCCCATCTGCCATTCTCTCATGGCAACACCCATGCGCTCCAGCAAAGACTGCTTGATGTCCGCATGCACGATCAGGCGCGACGAGGCCGAGCAGTTTTCGCCCATGTTCCAGAACGCGCCGTTGACCAGGTACCGAGCCACGGTGTCGAGGTCCGCCACGTCCTTCAGCACCACGGCGGGATTCTTGCCGCCGCATTCGAGCACCACGCGCTTCAGGTTGGATTCGGCCGCGTAATGCAGGAACAAGCGGCCCGTGTCGGTCGAGCCCGTGAAACTGACCATGCTGACATCGCGGTGGCGGCCCAGCGGCTCGCCCACTTCGCGCCCGCCACCGGGTAGCACATTGAAAACGCCGGCCGGCACGCCGGCCTGGTGCGCCAGTTCGGCCACGCGCAAGGCGGTCAGCGTGGTTTCCTTGGCCGGCTTGACGACGATGGAGCAGCCGGCCGCCAGCGAGGGGCCGATCTTCCAGGCCAGCATCAGCAGCGGGAAATTCCACGGCAGCACCAGGCCGACCACGCCGATCGCCTCGCGCACCACCAGCGCCAGCGCGTTCGAGCCGACCGGCGCCGTATGGTCGTAGATCTTGTCGATCAGCTCGGCGTGCCAGCGTATCGTGTGGATGGCTTCGGGAATATCCGTGTTCTGGCATTCGCGGATCGGCTTGCCGCTGTCCAGGCTTTCCATCACGGCCAGCTCATGCGCATGCTGTTCCAGCAAGCCGGCAAAGCGCAGCAGCACGTGCTTGCGTTCGGTGGGCGACAGGCGGCTCCAGCGGCCGTCTTCGAACGCCGCCTTGGCATTGGCGACGGCCACATCGACATCCTCGGTGCCGCAGGCGGCGATACGGGCCAGCAATTTGCCGGTGGCCGGGTTGCTGGTCTCGAAGGTCAGTCCCGACAGCGCCGGGCGAAAGCCGCCATCGACAAAGGCCTCGGTCGGCAGTGTGACGGTTTCGGCCAGGGCCGCGTATTGTGCGGCGGACAGCAGTTCGGCGGCCATCAGGCAGCTGCGCCGGTGATGGCGGCCACGTCGCTTTTCAAGCGGGTGACAACCGCCTGCAGGGCTTGCTGCTCGTCCTGCGTCAGGCCTTGCAGCGGCGCGCGCACGCCGCCGGCGCGCAGGCCCACCAGGGTGCTGCCGTGCTTGATGGCCTGCACGAACTTGCCGCCTTCCAGGTAGTCCATCAGCGGCAGCATGGCCGACATGATGCGGCGGCCCTTGTCGAAATCCTTCTCGACGGCGCAGGCGTGGTACAGCGCGATATGTTCTTTCGGCAAAAAGTTCGAGCCGGCGCAGACCCAGCTGCGCGCGCCCCAGGCAAAGAATTCCAGCGCCTGGTCGTCCCAGCCGCACGACAGGCCGATGTCAGGAAAGTCGCGCGCCAGCATATGCAATTGGTTGGCCTGGCCCGAACTTTCCTTGATCGCCACGAAGTTCTTCGACGCCTGCGTGACGGTCTTGAAAAACTCGCGGCCCATGGACATGCCCATGCGGCCAGGGTAGTTGTACAGCATGATGGGCAGGCCGGCGGCCGCATCGATGGCCAGCGCGTGGGCCGCGTTTTCCTGTTCGGTCGGCAAGGCGTATGGCGGCGTGCCGACCAGGATGGCATCGGCCTGGATCGCTTTCGCCAGCTTGGCGTACTCGACGGATTCCTCGGTGCGGATGGCGCCGGTACCGATAATCAGTTGCGCGCGGTTGCCGATCACGTCCTTGGCCAGCCTGGCCAGCGCCACGCGCTCCTCGGTCGAGTGCGCATAGTATTCGCCGGTGGAACCAGCGATGATGATGCCGTGGATGCCTTCGGCGACCAGGTATTCCAGCACTTCGGCAAACGCCGTGTTGTCGATGCTGCCGTCGGCCGCCAGGGGCGTGATCGCGGGGGTGTAGATGCCTTCGAATGTCATGATGATCTCTTTCGGTGAAGTAATTGGGTGGAAAATTGCGGAATCAGCGACGCAGCGACGCGGCCTGCTCCAGGCTCATGCCGCGCGTCTCGGGCGCCAGCCAGACCGACACCAGCAGCCCGACCAGCGACACGGCCGCGGCCACATACATGGTGTTGCCGATGCCGATGCTGTGCAGCGACATCGGTACCAGCCAGGTGCCGACAGCGGCGCCGACGCGGGTCATGGACGAGCCTATGCCGACGGCAAAGGCGCGTATCTCGGTGGGGAACAGCTCGTTCGGGTAGACCAGTTCCAGTACCTGGGCGCCGCCGATAAACAGCGCATAGGCGCCGAACATCAGCAGCACCAGGATTTCGCCGCTGTCGGCAAAGGCGCCCAGCCCCAGCAGCGCCAGGCTGGACCACAGGAAGCTGTGGATGATCAGCGGGCGGCGGCCCATGCTGTCGATCAGGCGGGTGGCAACCACGCAGCCGACCACGAACAGCAGGGTGATCAGCACGGAGCCATAGGCGGCCCAGTCGCCCTTGAGTTTCAGCGCCTGCAATACCACGGGAGCGAACGAATATACGGCGAACATCGGCACCACGGCGGCGGTCCAGAAGACGATCACGAACAGCATGCGCTTGCCGTAGCCCGAATGCAGCAGGTCGCCCAGCGAGACTTTCTTTTCCGTGCTCTGCGCAGGCATGTTAGCCACCGAAAACGATGCGCCATAGACTTGTTTGATGACCCGGTCGGCCTCGTCGAGGCGGCCCTTGCTGACCAGCCAGCGCGGCGATTCAGGCGTACCCAGGCGCACCAGGAACAGCAGCGCACCGAGCACGGCGGAGCTGGCCAACACCCAGCGCCAGCCATCGGCGCCGCTGTGCGCCAGAATGAAGTTGCCGGCGATATACGACAGCGCCGCGCCGATAAACCACAGGATGGTCAGCCCCGCCAGGCGCGGCCCGCGGTTCTTTTGCGGCAGGAACTCGGTCAGCAGGGAACCGGCCACCGGGTATTCGAGGCCGACGCCGATGCCGACCAGGAAGCGCAGCACGAACAGAGCGATGCCCGATTCGACCCACAATGAGCCGATGGAACCCACGATAAACAGCACGGGGCCGACAAAAAACAGGCGCCGGCGCCCTACCCTGTCGGTCAGCCAGCCGCCGAGGAAGCCGCTGCAAAACGTGCCCAGCATGGCCGAAGCGGCGACCATGCCCTGCCAGAATGTATCCAATTGCAGATAATCGGAAAATTGCACGATGGCGACGCCAATAATACTCAGGACATATCCGTCCAATATCCAGCCGCCGCCTGAACGCAATGTCATTAACTGGTGGAATCCATTTAATGGCACATCTTCGATGGAGGTGAGCGATCCATCTTTATCGGTTTTATAATTGTTATTCATTGCAGATTATCTCCTGTGGTTTTATTAATTCTGCGCGTATGCAACCCTGCTGAATCTCTCGATTCAGAAAATATCAGTCAGTTTGAGTTCCCTGGTTTATTGCTGGTGTGAATGAATCAGCTTTCCATGCCGGCCTGGCGCTGGCCCCACCACAGACGGGCGTTGACCCCGACCGACAGGAAAGGTTCTGGCGGCAAGGTATTCGGGCCGGAGGTGGCCAGCAGGAAATCAAGCAGTTCATGGCGCTTGCCGGCGATCATGTCCGCCAGCAAGGTGCCGGTGACGGTGCCGCGCGTGACGCCCAGGCCATTGCAGAACAGCGCGCCATGGACGTTCGGCGCCAGCTGGCCGAAAAAGCCCCGGTGGTTCTGCGTCAGCGCCAGCGAACCGCTCCAGGTGTAGTCGAAGCCGACATCGGGCAGCATGGGAAAGCGCCGCTGGAAGGATAGGCGATGATTTTCCTGGAAGCGCCGCAGGCAGTGCGGCTTGGACTGCTGGCCCGGATTGAAGCTGAAGCTGTTGCGCATCAGGATGCGGTTGTCATGCGTGCGGCGTACCGTGCTGCCGAACGGGTCGGCGGGAATCACGCCCCAGAACGGCTTGCCGCCCAGCTGCGCCTGCTCGGCGTCCGTGAGCGGGCGCGACAGGCTGGCGTACAGATACATGGGCAGCACGGTGTGTTTCAGGAAACCGAAGCGCGCGCCAAAGGCGTTGTTGGCCAGCACCAGCTGGTCGGCGATGATGCGGCCCTGGCCGTGCGTCAGCACCACCTGCGCGCCGTACTCGACGCCGGTGATCGCCGTGTTTTCATACAGGGTGACATTGGCCGGCAGGCTGTCGGCCAGCCCCTTGACCAGGGCCGCCGGCTGTACCAGCATGGTGCCGGGCGTAAATAATGCCTGGCGATAGAAGCTGGTGCCGATATCGTCCGGCAAGTCCTTGCCCGGTATCACCTCGTAGGCCTCGCCCAGCTTGTCCAGGCCGCGCCGGTAGGCTGCCAGCACGGCAATACCGCGATCCTCGACCGCCGCCTGGTACTTGCCGCTGGCGCGCAGATGGCAATCGATGCCATGCGCCTCCACCTGCGACTGCAGGATGGACTGGCCCATCCGGTTGAGCTTGAGGGTGGTCCTGGCGATGGCGATGTCGCCGATATAGTCGTCGGCGCCGATGTCGTGTGGCAGGTCGATGGCAAAGCCGGCGTTGCGGCCCGAGGTGCCGAAGCCGACTTCCTGTGCATCGATCAACACCACTTCGTCGCCGGGAAAATTCAAGGCCAGTTGCCGCGCGGCCGCCAGGCCGGTGAAGCCGGCGCCGACCACGGCCCAGCGAGCCTTTTTTTCGCCGCTGTGCGCCGGTTTGGCCTGGCGCGCGGGGGCGGTAAGAAACCAGCCGCACAGCGCATCGTCTTTGGGCGTGACGTTTATTTTATTCATGTTTGTCTCCTGTGCCGCTTTTGATCCATGATCGATTATTTATATTTATAAATAATCAATGGCGCACCAAAAGCAATTCAACGTAGGCTTGTTTTTTTATGCCGGTCACTGCGCCATCAATCACGATTCAGGGAAATATGAATGATTGGTGATTGTGGTTTGATGCCGATATAATGTTTTTATCTGATGACAGAGTCTAGATATTCCGCGAGCCGGGCACAAACGACTTTTCGTGCATAAAATTGATAACAAGGCGTTATGAATCAGCATCCCTCCACCGACCAGCTGTTGCTCAAGATGCCATCGCTGCGGGCGGTACGTTCCTTTGTTGCCGCGGCGCGCTACCAGAGCTTTACCCGGGCGGCCGAAAGCCTGTGCGTGACGCAGGCGGCGATCAGCCGCCAGATCAAGGAGCTCGAAGAACATCTGGGCGCCAGCCTGTTCGACCGGGTCGGCCGCTCGGTCAGGCTGACGCCGGCCGGCGCGATCTTCTTCGAGGCGGCCCAGCTATCATTCCTCAATATTGCCCAGGCGGCGGCGCGCGTGCGCAAGGATCACGGCAAGCACGCCAGGCACACGGTGACGGTCTGCTGCACGCCCGCTTTTTCCGCCTTGTGGATGGCGCACCGGCTGCCCAGCTTTTTCAGCGCTAATCCCGATATCGACCTCGACCTGGTCACCACGCAGAACTTTTTGTCGCTCGAACCGGGCATGCATCCGGACGTGTTCATCACCAAGATGTCGCGCGTGCGCGACGGCTATGTCAGCGTGGCGCTGTTCCACGACCGCATCTATCCGGTGTGCACGCCACGCTACCTGGAAGAGCATCCCGAGATCGGCAGCCTGGAGGGCCTGAGGAATGGCGTGCTGCTGAACCTGAGCCCTTACGGACGGTCGCAGGTGGCCGAGCATGTGGACTGGAGCGTGTGGCTGGCCGTGCACCGCCTGGACATGGCCGACGGCTTGCAGCATGGGGCGCATTATTTCAATGCGAATGACTACAACCTGCTGATACAGATGACGCTCAACAACCAGGGCGTGGCGCTCGGTTTCGACCATCTGGTAAGCCCGTTGATCGCGCAGGGGCAGCTGACCAGGCCGCTCGCGCAGGAGCTGGTGCTGGAAGACACTCATCACTACCTGGCGTACCGGGAAGACAAGGCGGATGACAGCGCCCTGCAGCGCTTCCGCAGCTGGTTTTTCGCGCAGGGCGGCGCGGCGGCGCCGGCCTAGCCAGACAAAAAATCAGCGCTTGGCCGCGCTGGATTTTTCCGGCGTCACGAACGCCAGCCCTTCCTCGAACGAGCGCAGCACGATATCGACCGACTGCTCCACCGCGGACTGATGCGATGGCGACACGCCGGTGCGGTGGCGGATGGTGACCAGGGTGGCGTCGGGCAGATACTCGCGCAGCTCGCCGGCCAGCACGCGCCATTCGTCGAGCGCCGCTTCGTCCGGATAGATAATGAAGGCGGTGCCGACCAGCCCGCCCTTTTCGGTCACCGGTTCCGGTTGCGGCTGGCCCAGCACGATGCTGCGCACGTCGCCGCACACTTCGCGCAGCGCCAGCACCAGCAGTTCGGTGCGAAACTCGTCACGATCGTTGGCCAGGCTGGCGCACAGGATCACCGAGTGCAGCGGCACGTCGAGCGAGCCCTGGAAAGTGCCCAGCCGCGCTTCCCTCGCATGGCGCAGGTGGGCGCCGATATTGGCTTCCGCCAGCGACACCTTGCGGCGGCGCCAGGCGCCGTAGCGGCTGCCGCTGGCGGCCTGCGCCAGCGTATCGGCCAGGGCAATCACGGTGCCGCGGATACGATCCTGCTGGGCCTGGTCGATCAGGCCCAGCGCGCGGTCGCGCATGGCCAGGTCCAGGCCCGGCAGCAGCACATGGTCGCAGTAACGGGCAAAGCTGTTCCTGCGCAAATAGGCCTGGGCATGCTCGATGATGGCGGTGGAACTGCCGGCCAGCACGCGGTGATAGAAGCGCTCCGCTTCGCTCACGCCCGGCGTGTCGGCAAACAGGATGGTGATCGCTTCAAGCGCGCGGATATGGCGGCCGGCCACCACCAGGCACAAGGTCAGCGGCGTGGAAATGAGCAGGCCGGCAGGTCCCCACATGGTGCCCCAGAACAGGGCCGAGACGATCACCGCCAGCGGCGACAGGCCGGAACTGTGGCCATACACCTTCGGTTCGACGATATTGGCAACCACAACTTCCAGCGCGGCAAACAGCGCCATGCACGACAGCGCCAGGGTCCAGCCCGGATCGATGGCCGCCACGAACACAGTGATGGCCAAGCCGGCCACCAGCGCGCCCACATACGGCACAAAGCGCAGCAGGCCGCTCAATGAACCCCACAGCAGGGCATGCGGCACCTGCAGCAGCCACAGCCCCAGCGAGACGGTCAGCGCAAAGATGATGTTGACGATAAGTTGAGAAAAGAAAAACCGCGACACGCCTTCGGCCGCGTGCACCAAAGTACGCATGGTGCGGCTGACGTCGCCCTGCCCCGCCAGGCGCACCGCGCGCTCGCGCAGCGACTCGTGTTCCAGCAGGATAAACACCAGCAGGACGAACACCAGCCCCGCTTCGCCGACCGGACCTGAAATGACGGAAACGAAACGCGCCACCGTATCGCGCGCGGCCGGCACCGGCGTGCGGATCTCCACCGGGATCGGCTGCATCGCATTGCGCGGCAGGCCGGCGGCCGCCGTGTGGCCGGTACTCTTGGCCAGCGGCGACACGGCATTCAATTCGGCGGCCAGGCGCACGAACGGGCGTTCGGTCAGCTCCTGTATCCGCTCGATCTTGGTGTGGATGGCGGAACGGTAGTGCGGCAGTTCTTTCGTGACCGACACCAGCTGCAGCGCCAGCACCGCGCCCACCGCCGCCACGGACGCCCCCACCAGCAGCAGCGACACCACGGTCGAGGTGAAAAAGCCCAGCCCCCAGCGATTGAAGACGCGGATCAGCGGCGAGATCACCAGGCTCAAAATCAAGGCCAGCACCAGCGGTTCGAGCACCGGGCGGCCGAAATACAGCAGGCCCAGCGCGCAGGTGATGGTCACTGCGGAACTCATCGCGGGCCGTGACAGCACGGTGTTTTTTAATGCCATGTCAACTACTTCCCTTTTTTCTTCCCGAGACAGCCGGCCAGCCGGCGACAAGACGCAGGCCGATTTCCGCATGGCCAGGTCCACCCGCCACTTTACAGGTCGGCGATGCAATTCATGAAGGGCCGTGACAGCAAAATCGAAAAAGTTCCGGAAAACCACGCCCTGCTGCCTGACCGAGAAGTTGCCGTGCCGCAATCGTGCGGGGAGATCGACAGAAAAATGATATTTTGTTAAATATATAAAAGCACTATCGTTCTTTTTATATCAACCATCTGCCCTATTGAGGACCATTTGAAGCCCATACCCTATACCCCCGATAGCGAAGTCATCACAGACGATGAAGCCGCGCTCACCAACGACATCGTCGACACCATGGCCGCCTCGTCGCGCTGCGCCTTCGAGCGCCACCGCCATGCGATCCGCGATGCGCACGCCAAGTCGAACGGCTTGCTCAAGGGCCAGCTGACCATCCATCCGGACCTGCCCGAGGAATTGCGCCAGGGCGTGTTTGCCGAACCGCGCAGCTATCAGGTGGTCGCCCGCCTGTCGTCCGCGCCCAGCGATATCCACTCCGACAAGATCCCTGCCGCGCGCGGCTTTGCGTTCAAAATCATCGGTGTCGACGGCGAACGCCTGTCGCCCGACATCGAAGGCCACAACCAGGATTTCCTGATGGTGAACTTTCCCGCCCTCGCGTTCGGCACCATCGCCAGATACAAGCGCATGCTGGCGCTGCTGGAAGCGAACTCGCACGCGCCCGACACCTTCCAGCGCCTGCTGGCCGGCACCGCGCATGGCGCCAAGCAGGTGCTGGAAAGCCTGGGCGGCACGCCGGGCGCGACGCTCGACGGCCTGGCGCGCGACAACCACCATCCTTTGGGCGAGACCTACCATACGCAGGCGGCCATTCGTTTTGGCAACTACATCGCCAAGCTGTCGCTGCAGCCAAGCTCGGCCAGCGTGACCAGCCTGAGCGGCCAGGCAATCGACGATGTGCAGTATGCGAGCATGCGCGACGTCGTCACGGCGCATTTTGCCGAACATGGCGCCGAGTACACCTTGTGCGCCCAGCTGTGCACGGACCTGCACCAGATGCCGGTGGAGGACGCCGCCATCGCCTGGCCGGAGGCGCTGTCGCCGCACAGGCCGATCGCCACCTTGCGCTTCGCGCCACAGGCCACCGCCAACCCGGCGCGGCAGGTGTATGGCGACGATGTGCTGTCGTTCAATCCGTGGAACGGGGTCGCTGCCCACCGGCCGCTGGGCGGCATCATGCGCATCCGGCGCGCCGCGTATGAACGCTCGACCGCCTTTCGCCACGCCATGAACGCGCAGCAGCGTGTCGAACCATCGCAAGCCACCGATATCCCCGATTAAATCAAAGGAACACACCATGACCGAGCACAATCCCGACCCGCGCCTGGCGGACGAAACCATGCTGGAAAAAATCCGCCGCCAGGTCGACGCCGTCGCGCACGATGCGCCCCACCTTGCCAAAATCGCCCTGGAGGCGATGGTGCGCAAGCACAATCCCGACCTGAAAGGCACGGCCAATTCGGCTGGCAGGGTCGGCAAGCAGTCCGGCAATGTATCGGAACTGACGGCGATCGCACCGTTGAAAGCGGGCGGCGCCGAGCGCTTGCGCCGCATTTTCGATCTCACCAACGGCAATATGGATGGCGCGCAGCGCGTCTCCACCCTGCACGACATGCGCTTCGTCTTTTTCGACGACGACACGCGCATCCTGTTTGCCACCACCTACGATGGCGACTGGGACAGCTACATCAACGATTTCGCCACCAAGATTCCCGAGCTGATGGACCTGCTGTTTGCCAATATCGAAGGCTGGCCCGGCATCGACAGCCCTGCCGTCAAGGATTTTATTGCCGGCCACCAGATCGACGCGGCCGGCTGGTTTGTCGCCAATCCGCAGGTGACGGTGGTCGATACGCGCCGCTTCCAGCGCATGGACAAGGCGCTGACCGTCTTCCTCGACCAGATGGCCGCCCACCCGCCGCAGGACGAGGCCACGCGCCAGGCGCTCGACACCTTGAGCCAGGCCCTGGCGCAGCCGGAAGGAGTGGATTACTGATGACCTTCCTGACCGACCTGAAGGCGCGCTTTACGCGCGACCATGTGACCCTGGCGCTGGACGATATCCAGGCGTTGATCTTGCGCTCGCGCCCCGAACCGTATGTGGGCGTCCACGCCATGCTGCATGTCGACGAAGCCGAAGGCGGACGCGCGCTGCTGCTGCGCATGGCGGAACACATTCCGTCGGCCGCCGGCTGGACCGACGACCGCGACGCCTGGATGGGCGTGGCGATCAGTTTCGAAGGTCTCAAGGCGCTGGGCGTGCCGCAAAGCTCGCTGGCCAGCTTCCCGCTGCCGTTCCAGCAAGGCATGGCCGGACGCGCGGAGCAATTGCGCGACGTGGGCGGCAATGCGCCCGAACATTGGGACGAAGCGTTCCAGCCCGGCACCTGCCATATCGCGCTGACGATCTACGCCCGCGACGAAGTGGCCCTCAAGGTCGCGCTGGACCAGGCGATGGGCGAACTGGAGCGGTCACATGGCGTGACGCTGGTGGGCCAGCACGCGTTTGGCGCCGACGCGGACGCGAAAAACCCGTTCGGCTTTCGCGATTCGATTTCGCAACCCTTCGTCGCCGGCAGCGGCGTGGCGCCCTTGCCCGGCCAGGAACGCCCGATTGCCGCCGGTGAATTTATCCTCGGCGAAAACAGCGAAACCGGCAAACCGGTGGCCATGCCCGAGCCGCCCGAACTGGGCCGCAATGGCTCCTTCGTGGTGCTGCGCAAATACGAGAGCCGCGTGGGCGCCTTTAACGACTATATCCGCAGCCAGGCGCAGGATGAGGCGGCCGAAGAACTGTTGGCCGCCAAGATGGTGGGCCGCTGGCGCAGCGGCGCGCCATTGACTCTGGCGCCCGAGCGCGATGACACGGAACTGGGCGCCGATCCGTCACGCAACAACGGCTTCGATTTCTCGAAAGACCCGCGCGGCCTGATGTGCCCGCACGCCGCCCATATGCGCCGCTTGAACCCGCGCGACAGCCAGCTGACGATCATGACCGACGTCCATATCCACCGCATCATCCGCCGCTCGTCGACCTTCGGCCCGAAATGGCGGCGCGAGCTGACAGCAAGTGACGACACTGGCGAGCGCGGCATCTTCTTTATCTTTATCAGCGCGCGCGCCTACGACACCATCGAATTCTTCCAGCAGGAATGGATCAACCGCGGCAACTTCATCGACCTGGCGGAAGAACGCGATCCGGTGGTGGGCCTGCAGGAGCCGCCGGGCACCTTCACGATGCCGCAAGTGCCGGTGCGCAAGCGGGTCGATGGCGTGACGACCTTCAACCAGTTGCGCGGCGGGGAATACCTGTTCATGCCGTCGCTGGGGGCGTTGAGGTGGATAGGCTTGGCAGCCTGGAGCTGATGCTGCACGGTGGCCGGTCGTACCGGACACATTCAGGCTTGTGGCGGGAACTGACCCAGTTGCAGGAACAAGCCGAACCAGTCTTCCATATGCCAGGTGGTGGTGACCAGGCCGTTGGCCACCGTGTGAAACTCGTGCAGACGAAAGCTCACCTTCTTGCCGGTTGGCGCAATGCCGAACAGCTCGCCCAGGTGGGTACCGCTGATCTCGGCACGCACGGCAATCTTGCCTGGCTCCTGGACCATGTCGTGGATGGTGATGTGCACGTCCGGGAAGGCGGCGGCCATACTGCGAATGATGGGCTTGATGCCGGCCGGACCTGAGGCCTGGCCTGGCGCCAGCGGAATGTCGTCCCAGCCTGGCGCGAGTACGGCGTCCACCAGATCCGGGTTTTGTTCGCTGAATGCGCGGTACAGCGTTTCGACGGCGATGCGTTCGGCGCGCAGTTGTTGGGAAAGATCCGGGCTTGGGGTATTCATGGCGTTGCATCCTTGCGTTGATGGAAGAAGCATCAGTGTGGGCGCGCGTGTACAATCAGTCCAACAAATAACCTGTATATATAATTATTCGTTTTATGGATTTTCATGGCATAGATTTGAATCTGCTGGTGGCTTTCGATGCCCTGATGAGCGAGCGCAATGTCACGCGCGCCGCGATACAGGTGGGTGTCAGCCAGCCGGCGATGAGCGCCGCCCTGTCGCGGCTGCGCACCCTGCTCGGGGACCCCTTGTTCCAGCGCAGCGCTGACGGCTTGCTGCCGACGGCGCGCGCGCGGGACCTGGCGGCGCCCATCGCGCAGGCCTTGCAACAGATCGAAGCGGCGATGGTCCGGCAACCCGCATTTCAACCGGAAACTGCGTCGCTGACGTTCAGGCTGGGGCTGCAGGATTACCCGACGCTGGTCCTGCTGCCGGCATTATTGGAAGCGCTGGAAAAGAGCATTCCGGGCGTATCGCTGAATGTGCTGGCCTTCAACGACCGCGACGCGGCGGTCGACCTGCTCGATGCGGGCATGATCGATGTGGCCATCGGTGTGCTGCCGGGAAATACGGATGGCCGCATCCTGACGCGCCCGCTGCTGCGCGATGAATTTGTCACCATCGTCTCAACCGATCCATTGGCAGCCAGACGCGCGATGGATCTGGCAAGCTACCTGGACTTGCAGCACGTTCTTGTGTCACCCGAAGGACAGTTGCACGGCCTGGTCGACCAGGCGCTCGCGCAACAGGGTTTGAAGCGCAAGCTCGCCTTGACCTTGCCGCAACTATTCGCCGTACCGGCGGTTGTCGCGCGCACCAACATGGCGGCCACCATCCTCAAGCGCGTGGCGCTGCAGGCGCAGGCGAGCCATGGCCTGATGCTGTTTGCGCCACCGCTGGCGCTGCCGGAAATCGTGTTTCACCTGATATGGCACCGGCGCAGCGACAGCCACCCGGCGCAGCGGTGGTTCAGGGAGTTTATTGCAGAACAGGCCGTGGATTTGTGACGTGGCGGTTGGCAGCGGCGCGATATCAACGTGTGCAAGAACAATAAGGTTTGACACAAGCCGCACGATTTTCCACACGTGCTACAGCGACCGTTTCTGCCCTGATGCGGAAGTTCACGCAGCAATATATGAGTATCGTTCGATCATTTCCGCTCGGATGAAAATTTACTGGCTAAAGTTATTCGCATTCAGTTTTTCCAGAATTCGAGGCCAATAAAGTGCCATATTCTTGGAAATTAAAAATTGCTCATCATTACCCCGCTCAAGGAGCGCTGACTCTGCCCAATAAAAAACCACCGAGACGTAAAGATGAGGGTGCTGAAGAAGTAAATATTCCAGCGAAGACAGATACTCCTCGATATTTTTCTCATCTAGACCGAGCTGGAGCGCTTCATCCACTGAGGCGATTGTTAAAGACATTAACGTAAATCTTTCATCATCAGACAACGATGGCTCTGAAAGTGCAGTTAGAAATCCAGGCAACAAATCCGCATTAGCACTAGTTATTTCCCAATCCTGCATGGTGTCATCCCAACTTAGCCCGAATCGTTCGGAAAGATACCTTTCGGCTGCTCGCGTAGGGTATCGCTGCAATTTTTCAAGCGCCGACGACAGGTGTTTAGTCATATAAATGCAATTTCATATTTGGGGTGTTCGGCGTAACAGCTGCCGCTGGAAAGAATGCCGGCTTCTGGCCCCGAAGCAGACGTTCACACATGGAAAGAAAACTATAGGCTTAGCGCTGCGCTACATTGAGTGCATAGGCCTTCAGAGCTGACATGAAGTGGCGAAAAGTAACGTCTCAAATTCTGCCCTTTGAAAAGAGGGGCATCGTTTGGCGGCATCTCAGGCTTGTAGCCGCTAAACTGGCAGCAGACGCACGTATTTATCCAGCGCCTTAGCTCGGGGTACATCGCCAGATACCCTACTCCGTCCGCATACCTTGCACTCATTTGCACCTTAAAAACTGTTATAGAAAATGTCCGCTCTTGGCCGAACCCGGCCAACCAGCCCAAATTTCTACCGCCAGCCATGCCGACACAGCATCGTGATACCTCAATCCACGGCCCGCGTTTGATCCGGATCGCGAATTACAATAACTTCTGTTGAAACGCATGGCGCTCAAAAAACTATCGTCATCGACTTTGCTGTGACAGCTTGCTGCTGGCCACCATTTTCATGGCTGTATCGGCAGAAGGGAAAAATCAGTCCACTGAGAAAAGTGCTTGCGACAGCACAGTCGTAACTTACCCCAGCCGCGCCGCCACCCGCGCCACGCGCTGGCCGTAGGACTTGGCCGTATCGAGGTCGCCCTGCGGGATTTCTTCGACGCTGGCGTCC
Organism: Janthinobacterium sp. PSPC3-1; assembly: GCF_049896105.1. NCBI lineage: Bacteria > Pseudomonadati > Pseudomonadota > Betaproteobacteria > Burkholderiales > Oxalobacteraceae > Janthinobacterium > Janthinobacterium sp. PSPC3-1. The sequence goes on from NZ_JAFCTQ010000005.1 coordinate 213,465, forward strand.
GAGGGCGATTGCACCAGCAGGCCAACCGAGCCGCCCAGGTTGTTCAGGTCAGTGCGTTGCGCCGCCTTGCTGTTCGATGGCGACAGGCCCAGGCTGACCCAGATGCCGCCATGCTGCGACGCCAGGGTCTGCATCGAAATCAGGGAAACGGCCTTGTCGCCATTGAAGCTGGCGCTATTGGTAAAGCCGCCGAACACCTTGTCCTGCCAGGCGCGGGTGAACCAGGCCTTGGAGGTGGCGTCGGCAAATTTCTTGAACTGCCAGCTCGGGCTGCCCATGTAGGTCGGCGCGCCGAAGATGATGGCGTCGGCTGCTTCGAGTTTTTCCCAGCCACCCTCGGGCAAATTGCCTTCCGCATCGATGGCCAGCAATTCGCCTGCCGCGCCTTCGCTGACGTATTCGGCAACGCGTTTGGTATGGCCATAGCCGGAATGATAGACAACCACGGTTTTCGTCATGAGATTCTCGCTGTAAAGAGGAACCCCAGTGTAGAGGATGCCAGGCCGCTTGATAAGTACGCACCAAAAGGTAAGTACCCCATCACCCTGCTCCAGCCGCCTTGCGCCCCGGCCGCCATTCGCCGAGGATGCTGGCGGCCACGATCAGCACGGCGCCCAGCAGCGCCAGCACGGGCAGCTGCTCGCCCGCCAGCCGGCCCACCAGGCCCGCCCATACCGGCTCGCCCGCGTAGATCAGGGTCGCCTTGGTGGCGGAAATGCGCTTTTGCGCCCAGTTCATCACATACTGGATCAAGGTGCTGGCCGCGCCCATCGCCAGCGCGCTCAGCACGAATACCCAGGAAAACGCCGGCCAGTGCTCGCCCACCAGCGGCATGGTCGCCAGCGCGCACAGCGAGGCCACGGCCAGCTGCACGATGGTGACGCGCGCCGTGCTCAGCTGCGGCGCCACGCGGCTGATGACGATGATCTCGCCGGCAATCGCCACCGCGCCGAGCGCCGTCAGCACCTCGCCCCTGCCCACGCCGCCGGCCACGCCTTCGGGACCGGCCAGCAGGAGCAGTCCGAGAAACGCCACCGCCACCGCCAGCCACGCCATCGGATGCTGGCGCTTGCGCAGGAACAGCCACTGGAACAGCGGCACCAGCGGCACGTAGAAGGCGGTGATAAAGGCCGACTTGCTGCTGTTGACATATACCAGCCCGGAGGTCTGCAGCGAGTAGCCGGCATAGATGGTGGCGCCGATGATGGCGCCGGCCAGCAATTCGGCGCGCGTCAGGCCGCGCAGCTGGCGATGGCACAGGCAGGCGCCGATCAGGGCGGCAATCGCGAAACGCGTGCCGACAAAGGCGAACGGGCCGCTGACGGCCACGGCATTGTGCACCACCAGGAAGGTGGCGCCCCAGATCACGGTGACGGCGATCAGCGCCAGTTCGGCACGGCCAAAGCCGCGGCCAGTCGCGCTAACAGGTAAGGAGCTTGTGTGCATGGACATGAGAAGGTAAGCTATGAGCAAAATACTTCCCATCATCATATGCGCAATATATTGCACAGTCAACCTGCCACCGGCAACGTCCTCGAACATGTCGCCCTCAATCTGCGCCGCCTGCGCGGGCAGGCGGGCCTGAGCCAGGAGGCGCTGGCCCGGCTTGCCGGACTCAGCCGCCGCATGATCAATGGCGTCGAATCGGGCCAGACCAATATCAGCCTGTCCAACCTCGACCATGTGGCGGCCGCGCTGGGCGTCACCTTTGTCGATCTGGTGCGTCCGCCGCAGTCAGCCGACGAGCGCCTGCAGACGCTGATCTGGACCAGCGACAGCGGCGCCAGCAGCGCGGTACTGCTGGGCGCGGCCCCGGCCAGCCGGCAGGTGGAACTGTGGCGCTGGACGCTGGCGCCGGGCGAGCGCTACGACGCCCTCCCCGACGGGTCCGGCTTCAGCGAAATGATCTGGGTGGTGAGCGGCGAACTGACGCTGGAGACGGAAATCCCCCGCACCATCGGCGCCGGCGACTTCGTGGTATTCGGCAGCGCCCAGGCCTATGCCTATGTCAACCTGGGCACGCAGCCGCTGCACTTCGTGCGCAACGTGATCAGCTGACTTCATTCCTGCTTCATCTTTGTTCGCTAGCATGAGCGAAACACTTTTGTGGCATAACTATGAAAATCACCATTATCGGCACCGGCTATGTCGGCCTCGTCACGGGCGCCTGCCTGGCTGAGCTGGGCAATGACGTCTTTTGCCTCGATCTCGACGCGAAAAAAGTCGAACTGCTCAACAACGGCGGCATCCCCATCCATGAACCTGGCCTGGAAGAGGTCGTGTCGCGCAACCGCGTCGCCGGCCGCCTGACCTTTTCCACCGACGTGGAAGCGGCCGCCCATCACGGCGTGCTGCAGTTTATCGCCGTCGGCACACCGCCCGACGAGGACGGCTCGGCCGACCTGCAATACGTGCTGGCCGCCGCGCGCGGCATCGGCAAGTACATGAACGAATACAAGGTCATCGTCGACAAGTCGACGGTGCCGGTCGGCACGGCCGAAAAAGTGCGCGCCGCCATCCAGGCCGAACTGGACCTGCGCGCCACCTATGCCACCTTCTCGGTGGCCTCGAACCCGGAATTTTTGAAAGAAGGCGCGGCCGTCGAAGACTTCATGCGGCCCGACCGCATCGTGATCGGTGTCGATACGACACCGGAAGGCGAGCGCGCGCGCGACCTGCTGCGCCGCCTGTATGCGCCGTTCAACCGCAACCGCGAACGTACCTACTGGATGGACGTGCGCTCGGCCGAGTTCACCAAATACGCCGCCAACGCCATGCTGGCCACGCGCATTTCGTTCATGAATGAACTGGCCAACCTGGCCGACAAGGTCGGCGTCGATATCGAAGCGGTGCGCCGTGGCGTCGGTTCCGATCCGCGCATCGGCTACAGCTTTTTGTACGCCGGCTGCGGCTATGGCGGTTCGTGCTTCCCGAAAGACGTGCAGGCGCTGGAACGCACGGCGCGCGGCCACGGCCAGGAACTGCTGATATTGCGCGCCGTCGAAGCCGTGAACGACAGGCAAAAACACATTCTGGGCGGCAAGGTGATCACACGCTTCGGCAATGACCTGGCCGGGCGCCACTTCGCCATCTGGGGCCTGGCCTTCAAGCCGAACACGGACGACATGCGCGAAGCGTCGGCACGCGTGCTGCTGGCCGATTTGTTGTCGCGCGGCGCCTCGGTGGCCGTGTATGACCCGGTGGCGATGGCGGAGGCGCAGCGCGTGCTGACGCTGGACCTGGCGCCGGCGCAACTGGCGAACGTCCGCTATGCCGACAGCCCGTCCGACGCCCTGGTCGATGCCGACGCACTGGTGATCGTGACCGAGTGGAAAGCGTTCCGCAGCCCCGACTTCGAACTGATCAAAAAGCGCTTGAAGCAGCCGGTGATCTTTGACGGCCGCAACCTCTACGAACCGGACAGCATGGCCCTGTATGGCATCGAATACCACGGCATCGGCCGCTCGGTGCTGACCCGCTAATATCCAGCTGGTCGTCGTGCTGCGCTGGGCTGCGGCAAAAGAAGTCGACCGCGCTGGTCCAGCTGGCGGGCTGGCGCTTCAGTGCTGCCCGACCGGGATCACGGCCGGCTTGTTTTTCTCCTTGACCAGGAACACCAGGAACTTGGCGGGTTTGGTCTTGCTCGCGTTGCGGCCGACCGTATGCAGGTCTTGCGGGCCTTCATAAAAAGTCTGGCCTGGCAGCAGCGTTTGCTCCTTGCCGCCCTTCACGCCCATCACGATAGACCCTTCGAGCACATAGATGAACCCGTGCGCGTCGTGGCGATGGACCGGGTCAAAACCGCCCGGCGGGTAGTCGACCGTGATCATCAGCACTTCCTTGCCCGGCAGGTCGGACATGGCCTTGGTCATCAATTCCTTGACGACCGGGTCGGTGGCGCCGGCGTGGGCAGGCGCCTGCATGCAGCCGGCGGCAACAACGAGGACGCCGAGGGCGCGGGATAGTGGGGCAAGACGGAACATGGCAATCTCCTTCGGGGGACATTTGGGGATAAACAGCGCGGCAAGCGCAACTCACCCAGTCTAGGCAGCGCCCGGCGCCGGCGCCATGCCCCCGGCGGGCCGCATGCTGTTGCCGTCAAAACACCAATCGCCGGCGCGCGGGCGTGGCATGGTCTGTACCGGCGCTGATCACTCCCGCAGGTTCACCTGGCGGGCCGGCCGCGCCTTGGCCTAAAAAGCGGCTTATTTGTCATTGCCGCACGCCGTGGGCATCACTACCATTCAGTCTGCTTCTGCACTGAAAGGAATGTATGTCCCACGCCCGCAGCATGAGCCTGGCCAGCCTCGCCCGCGACCGCAACGACGCCCTCGCATCGAGCTTTGCCACCACCTACGCCGGCGTGGTGGCCTTTATCGCGGTGGTCCATGAAGGCAGTTTTGCCAAGGCGGCGGAGCGGCTGGGCATCGGCCGCTCCGCCGTCAGCCGCAGCGTGCAAAAGCTTGAAACCCAGCTCGATACGCGGCTGTTCCTGCGCACCACGCGCAGCACCACCCTGACCGCCGAGGGCGAACTGTTTTATGAAAACTGCCGGCCCGGCGTCGACCGCATCGTGCAGTCGGTGGAAGAGATGCGCGAACTGCGCAGCGGCACGCCGCGCGGCCAGCTGCGCATTTCAGCCACCGTCGGCTTCGGCCGCAAGGTGGTCGCGCCGCTGCTGCGCGGCTTTCACGCGCAATTTCCCGACATCGGGCTCGACCTGGTGCTCGACGACCGCGCCACCGATTTCATTTCCGACCGCATCGACGTGGCATTTCGCAATGGCCGCATGGACGACAGCCAGGTGGTCGCCAAACAGCTGATTCCGATGCAGATGCTGCTGTGCGCCTCGCCCGAATACGCGCGTACGCACGGCCTGCCGGACAGCATCGACGCGCTGGCCGGACATGCCTGCATCAATTTCCGTTTCGCCTCGGGCCGCGTTTTCAAGTGGGAATTCAAGGTCGATGGCGCCATCCGCAAGGTGCAACCTAAAGGCGCGCACTGCTTCAACGATGCCGACCTGGTGCTGCAGTCGGTGCTCGATGGCGAAGGCATCGCGCAAATGGCCGGCTACCAGATCTGCGAGCACCTGCGGGCCGGGCGCCTGGTGCCGTGCCTGGCGCACTACGCGCCGGACGACCGCGGCCACTACCTTTGCTACCTGAGCCGCCACCATCTGCCGCTGCGCATCCGCGTGTTTGTCGACTACATGACGCAGCACGTGCGCCAGCTCGACCTGCACTGCCTGTCGGCCGTGCCGGGCGCGCAACTGCGGAGCGCCGCATGAACAGGCTGGCGCCGGCCTTGTCCTGGTGCTGGCCGGGGTGCGCCTGGCGCGCTGATTGGTGCATGTGAGGCACCATGCTGCGTCCCGGCGCAGCTCTACCGCCAGCGAGGCCCAGCTCCTACACTGTTTTGCGTGACGCGATATTCGCAATCGGACCCAGCCGTACTGGGAACGGGCCCCGCCCGACTGACGGAGTATTACCATGACCATGCGCCTCGACTACATGCAACAATCCCCTGCCCTGTTCAAGAAACTGGTCGAATTCAATGGCCTGATCCATGACGGTGCGATCGAGGCCAGCATCCTCGACCTGGTGGCGATCCGCGCCTCGCAGATCAACGGCTGCGGCTTCTGCGTGGACATGCACATCAAGCAGGCCACCATCCACGGCGAGCGCCCGCTGCGCCTGCATCACCTGGCCGCCTGGCGCGAATCGACCCTGTTCATCCCGCGTGAACGGGCGGCGCTGGCCTGGACCGAGGCGCTGACCACGCTGGCGCCGCTGGGCGTGCCGGACGAGCTGTACGAACGTGTCCGCACCCAGCTGTCGGAGAAAGAAGTGTCCGACCTGACGTTCGAGATCATGACGATCAACGCGTGGAACCGCGTCAACATCGCCTTCAAGGTGGTGCCCGGTTCCTACGACAAAGCCTTCGGCCTCGACAAGGCCAACCTGGCCTGAGTTTCACCGGTCCACCCGCCTCCCCATCCACCACACGAAAGCACATCATGAAAATAGTCATTATCGGCGGCACCGGCCTGATCGGTAGCAAGCTGGTCAACATCCTGCGCGAGCGCGGCCACGAAGCGATTGCCGCTTCGCCCAATTCGGGCGTCAACACGCTGACCGGCGAAGGCCTGGACGCCGCGCTGGCCGGCACCGACATCGTGGTGGATGTGGCCAATTCGCCGTCCTTCGCCGACGACGCCGTGCTCGACTTCTTTACCACGTCCGGGCACAAGCTGCTGGGCGCCGCCGCCAGGGCCGGCGTCAAGCATCATGTGGCGCTGTCGGTGGTCGGCACCGACCGCCTGGCCGAAAGCGGCTATTTCCGCGGCAAGATCGCGCAGGAAAAACTGATCCGCGAGTCGGGCCTGCCGTACACCATCGTGCACTCGACGCAGTTCTTCGAATTTTTGGGCGGCATTGCGGCCTCGGCGGGCGCCGGCGACACGATCGCGCTGTCGCCAGCGTATATCCAGGCGATTTCATCGGACGACGTGGCGGCGGCGATGGCCGACTACACGCTGGGCCAGCCGGTCAACGGCGTGGTGGAAATCGCCGGCCCGGAAAAGACGCGCCTGTCGGACCTGGTCCAGCATTATCTGACGTTCAAGCAGGATACGCGCACGGTCGTCGCCGACAGGCAGGCGCCCTACTTCGGCGCGCAATTGCAGGACGACACCCTGATCCCCGGCGCAGATGCCCGCCTGGGCACGGTCAAGGTCGACACCTGGCTGCAGGCACAGGCCGCCAGATAAGGAGGACGGCCCGTCAGGGCGCAATAAACCGCTTGCGGTAGTCGGAAGGCGTGACGCCCAGGTTGCGCATGAAGGTGACGCGCATGCGCGCTTCATCGCCGAAGCCGCACTGCCGGGCAACCTGGTCCAGGTTGTTTTCGGAGTGTTCCAGCAGGCGCCGCGCCGCCTCGACGCGGAACAGTTCCACCGCCTTGGCCGGCGCTTGGCCGGTCTTTTCCTTGTAGACCCGCGAGAAATTGCGCGGACTCATGCTGGCCCGTCCGGCCAGCGAGTCGACGCTGATGTCGCTGTCGTGCAGATTGTCCGACAGCCAGGCATGCAGGTCGTCGAACGCCGCGCCATCCTTGCTTTGCGCCTGCAGCAATTCGCTGTGCTGCGCCTGGCCGGCCGGGCGCTTCATGAACACCACCAGTTCGCGCGCCACCTCCATCGCGACATGGCGTCCGCAATCCTCTTCCACCAGCGCCAGCGCCAGGTCGATGCCGGCGGTGACGCCGGCCGAGGTCCAGATCGGCGGCTGGCGCACGAAGATCGCTTCCCGGTCGACATCGAGTTCCGGATAGCGCGTTTCCAGCAGGTCGGTCATGGCCCAGTGCGTGGCCACGCGGCGCCCCTGCAGCAGGCCGGCCTGGGCCAGCACGAAGGCGCCGGTGCACACCGAGGCCGTGCGGCGCGCCAGCGCGGACGCCTGGTGCACCCACGCCACCGTCTCGGCGGATTCCTCCAGCACCAGCACGATCTCGGGCGCGCCCGGCACCACGATGGTATCGATGGCGCGTCCGGCGAAAGCGGAAAATGGCAGCGTGTGGATGATCACGCCCTCCACCGTTTCAACGGGGCCGCCATGCAGGCTGACGGTCTGGCGTTCGTACGCCAGCAGCCCGCGCTCGGGCATGCGTTTGGCCGCGGCCCAGAACACGGTCTGCGGCCCGGTCAGGTCAAGCAGCCCCATGCGCGAAAAAGCGACGAACAGGACCAGCGGAGGCAAACGGGAAGTGGGCATGGGTGGCGGCGCCGGCAGGAAGAATGCAACATTGTTACTTGGCACGCAGTATATATCAAGGCGGGCCGTCCGCCCCCCGATACCCGCCTTACGCCAGCACGGTGGAGATGGCCATGCCCGCGCGCAGCCGCTGCTGGTGCAGCCTAGGGCACGCTTCATTGCATGTCTCCATCGTTATCGACCATGGACCCGACGACGACGGTGCTCATGCCCCGCTCCCTGGGTGGATGGTGACGACAGTCGCCGCTCGATCCCAGTCCAGGCAAGGCGCACGCCGGGCGGTAGCCCCGCCCAGGGCTTCAGCATGGTGGCTTCGCGGCACCAATGGCGCCGAGATTGAAAAGGCTCATGATCAGACGGCGGTCAGAAGCGCTTGACATCAGACCTACTAGAAGGTAGGCTACCACACATGAACAAACTTTCCGATACTGCTGACCTGATCCTGGCATGCACGCGCAAACTGATTGTTGGCGGCGGCTATAACGGCTTCAGCTATGCCGATATCGCCAGCGTGGTCGGCATACGCAAGCCCAGCATCCATCACCATTTTCCGACCAAGGTCGATCTGGTGACAGCATTGCTGGCGCGGTATCGCCAGGAAGCCGAAGCCGGCTTCGAGGGCCTGCAATCGGCCATCGCCGATCCACTCGACCAGTTGCGTGCCTACATACAATATTGGAGCACGTGCCTGAGCGATGCGAGCGCGCCCTTCTGTGTTTGCGCCCTGCTGGCCAGCGAACTGCCCGCCTTGCCGGGCGAAGTGGCGCTGGCGGTGCGGGCGCATTTCCGCTTCCTGTCCGGCCAGATAGCGTCGATACTGGAACGCGGCCTGCAGCAGGGTGTCATTTCCCTGCGCTACACCGTGCAGGTCGAAGCGGAGGCCTTCATGGCCACGGTGCATGGCGCGATGCTGTCCGCCCGCGCCTACGGTGACGCGCAGATGTTTGTCACCATCATGCAGCCGCAACTCGAACGCATGGCGGCAAAACGCTGATCGACGGCGTTTTTTTTATCCAACTCCCTACCAACTAGTAGGGTTGTTTAACAGCTCCCGCCAGCCCTTGGGCGCAATGGGAGCCTGCACTCACCGAAAGGAAGCATCATGTTTGGAATCTCACCGCTGGGCTGGATACACACCCTGGGCAGCCTGCCTGCCATCCCGCTGGCCCTGTACATGCTGGTACGGCATGGCCGCATCACGCCGCGCAATGGCGCAGGTATCGCTTACTTTATCTCGATGCTGATCGGCGCGGTCACGGTATTTCTTGTCGCGCACCAAGCCGCCAGCCATGGCATTGCTATCGCCACCATCCTGCTATTGCTGACTGGCTACGCCATGGCGTATCGCTCTTTCGCGGGGCGCGCGAGCAGCTATATCGAAACGGTCTGCCTGAGTCTTACCGTGTTCCTGCTGATGGTGCCCAGCGTCAGCGAAACGCTGCGCCGGGTGCCGGACGGCCATCCGTTTGTCACGGACCCAAAGTCTCCGCTCCTGCTCGGATCGCTGGCCAGCCTGGCTGTCATGCTGCTGGTCGGGCTGACGGTTCAACTCATCGCCTTGCGCAGACGGGGAAAACCAGGCCACTGAGAAAAATGCGCCTGCCGGTCATGCCGGAGCGCTAGCCTAGCGCGATGCGGCCTCCACCTGAGACGACGCCTGCGCGTGGCGCACGATATGTTCGAGCAGATGCGCGGCGTCGCGGGCAATGCCCGAGAACCGGCCCGAGCCCCAGGTGTATTGCCACGGCAGGCCGAGGAAATACAGTCCCGGTTCGGCCGTCACGCCGCGGTCATGGCCGGGATAGCCGCGCTGGTCGAAGATCGGCGCGTCGACCCAGCTGAAGTCGGTGCGAAAACCGATGCACCACACCACGGCGCTGACGGTGCCCATATCGAGCGTGGCGGGCGCGTCCCGCCCGGGTTGCCACAGCGGCGCATACGGTGCCTCGAGCGGGGCATCGATGGCGTGGGCGGCGATATGCTGGTCGATGCTGGCGTTGATCTTGCGGTACACGGCGTCGGCGCCGTCCAGGTTGCGCACCAGGTCGTCGCCGAAGCGGGCCACGCCATCGTCCAGCGACAGGTAGCGGCCATACAGCTGCATGCCTTCCAGCGCGAACTTGCGCAGGTCGATGTCGCGCCCGCCGTCGCGCCCGGTCACATAATGGTTGGTCTTGTCGCGCACGCCGGCGCCCAGCGGGTGTTGGTCCACCGGCAAATCGTAATAGGCCATCTCGTCGAGCCACTTGACCACGTCCTGCCCCCGGTAGCGGCGCGCCACGCGCGGGGCGTCGCCCACGCACAGGTGCACGCGGCGCCCGGCCAGGTGCAGGTCCTCGGCGATCTGGCAGCCCGACTGGCCGGTGCCCACCACCAGCACCTCGCCCGGCGGCAGTTGCTCGGGGTTGACGTAGTCGGACGAATGCAGCTGCAGTACGCCGGCCGGCAGCCGCGCGGCATCGGCCGGCACGATCGGCGTGTGATAGCCGCCGACGGCGATCACCACCTGCGCCGCGTGATACGCGCCGGCGCCGGTCTGCACCAGCCAGCCGCCAGCGGCGTCGCGGCGCACGCCGGTCACCGCCACGCCTTCAAGCGCCGGCGGCCCGAACGCGGCGATATAGGCGTCGATATAGTCGACGATCTGGTCCTTGACCATGAAGCAGTCGGGATCGTCGCCCTGGTAGGGAAAGCCGGGCAGCGTGCATTGCCAGTTGGGCGTGACCAGGCAGAAGCTGTCCCAGCGCTCGCTGCGCCAGGCGTGGCCCAGCCGGTTCTTTTCCAGGATCAGGTGCGACAGCCCCTGCTGCTTGAGCAGGTAGCTCAGCGACAGGCCGGCCTGGCCGCCGCCGATGATGAGCACTTCGACGTGTTGGTGGTGTGGTTCGCGTGGCATGGCAAAGCTCCGGTTGGGGGTCAAGGCCGCATCGCGACGATGGTCACGATGGCGGTGGGATCAAGTGGCAGGACGGCGGCGCGCGCCTCCAGGCGCTCGAGCTGGTCCAGCGCCGAGGAACAGGCGTAGCCGTATTTCAGGCGCACACGGTCGCTGGCCAGCTGCAGCGCGGTACGGCAGCGCTGCATGAAATCGGCCACCGGGTAGCTGGCGCCGGCGGCGAGAAATTCGTGGATCACGGTCGATGGCGAATAGCAGTCGCTGACGCTGGCGTCGGGCCAGCGCACGGTAAAGCGCACTTCAGGCATGCTGCTGCTCCTTCGATGATGGCCGCAGCACCGCCGGCGCGCAGCCGGTCAGGTCTTCTTCGGCAAAGTCCCACAGCAGCGCGCTGCCGGGCGCACTGCCGTGGCGCAGGTGGACGCGTCGCCCGCTGTCGGTGCGGCCGATCACGGCGCACGCCAGCTCACGGCAGGCAAAGCGCGCCAGCACCGGCGCCAGGTCGGCGTCGGCCACGCTGAGGATAAAACCGTAGCTGGGGAAGGTGGCCAGCCAGCGCTCCAGCGCCACGCCGGGAGGGCGCGGGATGGCCGCCAGGTCGATGGTGGCGCCGATGCCGGAACACTCGAGCAGCATCAGCGCGGTGCCCACCACGCCGGCCATGCTGATGTCCTTGGCGGCGCGGCACAAGCCGTCTTCCGCAATCATCGGCAGCAGTTCGAGGTCGGCGCGCAGCCGTTCGGCCGGCGCGCCCAGGCTGGCGTTCCAGTAGTCCCAGGGTTCCTGGTAGCGGCCGCGCAGGTCACAGGCCACTACCAGGTTTTCGCCGGGGCGGGCGTCAAAGCTGGTCAGCAGGCGGCTGGCCCGGCCCGTGATCGCCACCGACAACTGTTCGCGGTCGCTGCGGCGGTTGCTGTGGCCACCGACGATAGGCACGTCGTACACGGCGGCGGCGCAGGCCAGGCCGTCGAGCAGCGGCTGGGCGGCGTCGCCGTCGCGGCTCCACAGGGCGTCGACGATGGCCAGCGGCCGGCCACCCATGGCATAGATGTCGCTCACGTTCACCATCACGCCGCAGTAGCCGGCGAACCAGGGCTCCCTGGCGACGAATTCGTTGACGAAGCCTTCGATCGCCAGCAGCAGGTAGCCGTCGCCGTCGGGGATGGCGGCGCAGTCGTCGCCGACCGGCGCCGCCCAGGCGCCGCCCCGGGCGACTGCAGTGTCATCGCCACCAGCCAGGGTGCGCACCACGCGGGCGATATCGCGCTTGTGCTTGACGCCGGGCGCCGCCCGCAGCAGGGCCGTCAGCCTTGCCAGTTCGGCATTCATGCGCCACCCCGCGTGCAGATAAAGCCCGTTTCGCCGTCATGGATCGCCGGATATGCCGCCAGGCCGGCGCGCATCAGGCTGTGCGCCCGGCCGTGCAGCACCACGTCGGCCAGTTCCTGCCAGTGCAGCTGGCGGAACATGGCCACGTTCTGCTGCTGCACGTGAGCCAGGAAGCTGGTGCAGCCGAACGACCGGGCGGCGCCCACGGCCAGCCTGATCAAGCCGCTGCCGACCGCCGCCTGGCGCCGCGCCACCCTGGCCACGGCCAGGCGCGAGCCCCACCACACACCGTCGCCGGCATGGTGGATGCGCACCGTGCCGATCACCGCGTGGTCGGCATCCACGGCCACCAGCGTGATGGCGGTGCCGTCGATGGCGTCCGTGTCGTCGCCGTCGAACAGCCCCTGTTCAAGGCAGAACACCTGCCGCCGCAAGGCGCGCGCGGCCGCCTGTTCGGCGGGCAGGGTGGCCAGCTTGATGCGCGCCGCCAGCGTTGGCGCTTCCGGCAAGGCGAACGTGCTCATGATGGTTTCCTTTCAAACGTGGACAGCGACGAGCACGCGCCGCAACGCCCGCAACCGGCCTTGATCTCGCCCGAATGCATGCCGGCCGCGCCCAGCATGTCCCCCAGCGGCGCCAGCAGCGCGCGCATCATGGCGGCGGACGGCGCGGGATGGTCTTCCAGCGGCGTGCCGGCGATCGGCACGAACGGCACCACGAACGGGTACACGCCGGCGGCGATCAGCCGCTCGCAGCAGCGCAGGATCGCCTCGGGCGTGTCGCCCAGGCCGGCCAGGATGTAGGTGCTGACCTGGCCCCGGCCGAACACCTCCACCGCGCGCGCGAACGCGTCGAAGTAGCGCTCGAGCGGCACGCTGGCCTTGCCCGGCATGATGCGGGCCCGCACGGCCGGCGTGACCGCTTCCAGGTGCATGCCCAGCGCGTCGATGCCGGCGTCGCGCATGCGCGCGAACCAGGCGTCGTCGTCCGGTGGCTCGCACTGGCCCTGGATCGGCAAGGCCACCGCCGACTTGACGGCGAACGCACTCTCGCACAGGATGGCGGCGCCACGGTCGGTGGCGTTGGGCGTGCCGGTGGTCATCACCATGTGCTTCACGTTGTCCAGCAGCACGGCCGCGCGGGCCACCTCGGCCAGTTGCTCCGGCGTCTTGCGCAGGATGGTGCGGCCGGCCGCCAGCGACTGCCCGATCGAGCAGAACTGGCACGACTTGCGCCGGCTCTCGTAGCGGATGCAGCTTTGCAGCACCGTGGTGGCCAGCACGTCCTTGCCGTGCAGCGTGGCGATATGCGAATACGGCACGCCGTCGAGCGTCTGCATCTTGTAAAAGCGCGGCTGGCGCGGAAACGCGATGATGCCCACCGTGCGGCCATCGCGCAGGATGGCGCTGCGGCCGTCGGCGCCGGGCGCGGCCGCCAGGTAGGGCGAATTGAAGGCGCTGCCGGTATGCACCGGGATCATGACGGTGGTGCCGTCGACGATCACCGCCTTGTGGTCGGACGGGCCGGCACCGCCGCGCCGGCTGGGCGCGCCCTGGCCGGGGTCCGCCAGGCGCATGCCCAGCGACTGCAGTTCGGTGATCAGCTGCTGCGCCGGCAGATCGGCATTGAAGGTATTCATGCGGATGGCTCCCTCGGTGTGGTTGGATATACGACGTGATCGGCGGCGGCATGCACCGGAGTGGCGGCGCGGCCGTCCATCATCAGGCTCAGTAATTCAGGACGCGCGTAATGGCCGACCGAGTCCATCATCCGCTTGCGCTTGGTGATCAGCGCCATGTCGAGGTCGGCGATCACGATGCCCTCGCCGGCACGCAGCGGTTCGGCCAGCAGCACGCCTTCCGGCGAGACGATGGTGGTGCAGCAGCCGCCGCGCAGCGCTTTTTGCACGGCCGGTTCCGGCGTGATGGCCGCGATCTGCTGGTCGGTCAGCCAGCCGGTGGCGTTGACCACGAAGCAGGCCGATTCGAGCGCATGGTGGCGTATCGTCACCTCCATCTGGTCGGCGAAAATCTGGCCGACCATGGAACCGGGGAACTGCGCGCAGTGGATCTGCTCGTGCTGCGCCATCAAGGCGTAGCGCGCCAGCGGGTTGTAGTGCTCCCAGCAGGCCAGCGCCCCCAGCCGGCCGACGGCGGTATCGACCACCTTCAAGCCGCTGGCGTCGCCCTGCCCCCAGATCATGCGCTCGTGATAGGTCGGCGTGATCTTGCGGCGCTTGAGCACCAGCTCGCCGTTGGCGTCGAACACCAGCTGGGTGTTATACAGGCTGCCATGATCGCGCTCGTTCACGCCGAGCACCACCACCACGCCATGTTCGCGCGCGGCCCCCGCCACCGCGTCGGTGACCGGCCCCGGCACGGTCGGCGCGCGCTCATACAGCAGCAGGTGTTCGGCGCCGGCCTGGAAGGGCGGCCGCACGAACGAAAAGTACGGGTAGTAGGGCACGAACGTCTCGGGGAACACCACCAGTTCGGCGCCTTGGCGCGCCGCGTCGGCAATCGCCTGCAGCACCTTGGCCAGCGTGCCGTCGGCGCTCTCGAGGTCCGGCGCGATCTGCACCGCCGCCGCCCTTACCATCTTCTTGGTCGTCGTCATGGCCGCCCGCTCCGCTTACACGGTCCAGGTGTCGATGATGACCGCGTTGGCGCGCAGGTGCAGCAGCTTGATGTCCAGCACGTCCTGCGGCGCGATGGCGCGGATGCCCTCGATCAGCGACGGCTCGCCATGGCCGTACAGCGCCTGCAGCGCGAAGCGGCAGGCATACACCTTGCCGCCTTCGGCCATGAACTTCACCAGCTGGTTGTTGTGGTTCATATGACCGGGGAACGCTTCGTCGCCCAGGGTGGGAAAGCCGCGCTGCAGGCCCAGCGTGACGCCGGGACCGTATAGCAGCACCGACGTTTCGTAGCCCTTGCGCAGCAGGCGCGTGGCCTGCAGCAGATTGACGAAACCGATCGATCCTTCGAAGGCCACGGTGTGGAAGGTGACCAGCGCCTTCTCTCCGGGCAGGGCTTTCACGTCTTCGAAGACCTTCTCTTCGTAGTCAACAAAATAGTCGCCCTTGGCGTGTGGCTTGTGGTCGATGGCTGGCATGGTGATCTCTCTTCTGGTTGGTTGAGGGGGCGCTGGCGCGGCGCCGGCGGCGTCGCGTTGCCCCCGGATTGCATGCATGCGCCATGCCATGGCGGGGCTGCTGACCCGCTGTTTGACTGGATCGAAATCCAGTCAATCGGGGATTTTCGGCGCCACGCCACAGGGCCGTTCCGGCACCGCCGCGGCGCCCTCTTTCACGCCGAAACACCGGCTCCATTCAAACCATGCAGTCAATCGCCGGCGGCCGATTTCTCCCTGCAGAACAGGTGCGCATCAAAAGCGGGCGTGCCGCGCGCCGGCCGCCTCACGCTGGTGCGCGGCGCGGCACGGCGAACGGGCGCGCAGCCGCGTTTGCCAGTGCTGGCGCCCGTATGTGGAGCGGCCGGACCCGGCATGGAATCTGCATACAATCGTCTACCCCACCTGGATATTGACTGGATTTATCGTGCCGAAAAACGCCGCCGCCTGGCTGCCCAAGCTGAAAAAGGGCCAAGGCCCCGTCTACCTGCTGATCGCCGACGCCATCGGCGCCGACATCGCCATCGGCCGCCTGGTGGCGGAACAGCGCCTGCCGGCCCAGCGCACGCTGGCCGAGGCGCTGGGCATCGACTTCACCACCGTCGCGCGCGCCTACGCCGAGGCGCACAAGCGCGGGCTGGTCGACTCCACCGTCGGCCGCGGCACGTTTGTCTGCGGCAAGCGCGCGCTGGCGATCCCGCGCGCGGTGGCGGCGCGGCCGCAGGTCGACCTGTCGATGAACATGCCGCCGGAACCGTTTACGCCGGAGCTGCTGGCGCTGATGCGCACCAGCCTGGCCGACATCGGCGCCGACATGCCCGGCCTGCTGCGCTACCAGGATTTTGGCGGCTCGGTGGCGGACCGCGAGGCCGGCGCGCTGTGGCTGCGGCGGCGCGGCCTGGCGATCGCGCCGGAACGCCTGCTGGTGGTGCCCGGCGCGCAGGCGGCGCTGCTGGCGATACTGAGCACCATCGCGCCGCCGGGTTCGGTGGTGTGCTGCGAGGCGCTCACCTACCCCGGCCTGCGCGCGCTGGCCGGCCTGATGAACCTGCGGCTGGTGGGCCTGCCGATGGACGGCGAAGGCATCGATGCACTGGCGTTTGCGGCGGCCTGCGCGCAGTATGCCCCGCGCGCGCTGTATTGCAATCCCACCCTGCTCAATCCGACCACGGCCACCATGTCGGCGCAGCGGCGCCAGGCGCTGGTGCAGGTGGCCCGCAATTACGGCGTGCCGATCATCGAGGACGACGCCTATGGTTTCCTGCCGCGCAACGGGCCGCCGCCGCTGGCCGCCAGCGGCCCTGACATCACCTATCATGTGGCGGGGCTGGCCAAGTGCGTGGGCGCCGGCCTGCGCCTGGCGTACGTGGCCGCGCCGGACGACGTGAGCGCGGCGCGGGTGGCCGCCGCCCTGCGCGCCACCGCCGTGATGGCCGCGCCATTCACGGCGGCGCTGGCCACGCGCTGGATCAGGGACGGCATCGCCGACCTCGCGCTCAACGCGATCCGCAAGGAATCGATGGCCCGGCAACGGCTGGCGGCGCGCATCCTGCCCCCAGGCAGCTACCTGGCTCACCCCGAGGGTTTTCATCTGTGGATCAACTTGCCGCCGCAGTGGGACCGCCTGGCGCTGACCGCGCATCTGCGGGCCACCGGCATCGGCGTGGTGCCCAGCGACGCCTTCGCCGTGGACGGCGCGGCGCCGCAGGCGATCCGGGTGTGCATCGGCGGCATCGCCAGCCAGCAGGAAATCGGCCAGGCGCTGCAGCGCATCGCCGACGCGTTGAAGCACCCGCCCTTGGCGCAGCCGGCGGTGCTGTAGCCGGGCGCTTCAAACAGATCGGCATGAGACGATATGGCTGACAGGATGGCATTTGCGCAAGCTGCCCGCCACTTTGTTATTATAAAGAAATGAAAAAACTCCTCCTCCTGATTTGCCTGCCACTGCTGCTGGCCGCCTGCGGTGCTTTTTCCAGCGCCCTGACCGACGAAGACGTGGCGCGCTATATCAAGGCCTACGATCATTTTGCCGCCGCGGCGCCGGAACTGGAAAAGCTCAAGAGCGACGACCAGGCGATGTCGCTGCTGACGTGCGGGCCTTGCCTGGCACGCCTGGAAAAGGCGGTGCAGGATGCCGGCTACAAGGACATGAAAGCCTTTGTCGCCTTTGATATCCGCATGCATATCACGCTGCGGGCATGGGCTTACGTGGCGATTGCCAAACTGGCCGGCGAATCGGGGCAGGCGGTGGCGGCGGAAGACTTCTGCAAGCTCAAGGAAAATATCGCGAAGTCAAAAGATGCCGAGGAGATGCGGGTGGTTTGCACACGCCTGAAATCCTATACCAGCTTCCTCGACCGGGCCGGGGCATTCGCGGTGAAGCTGGCGGAAAAGCTGCTCAAGGACGGCGATATCGAGGTGGTGGCCAAGCATATCGATGCCATCAGCGCCGCCCTCTCGAACGAGAAGCTGCCGGCGGAATGGTGCCACGGTGGTGGCGGCTTCGACGACTGAACATTTATTCTTGCTCGCCCCTGGCCATCTGGCCGAATACCTCGTCGCGCCGCACCCAGGCGTGAAACAGCGCCGCGCCCAGGTGACCCAGAATGGTGGCGAACAGCACATACGCCAGCACGCCATGCAGGGGGCGCAGCATGCCGTACACCTCGGGGCTGTGCGGCACGATGGCCGGCAGGTGGACGCCGCCGAACAGCGGGATCGGATAGCCGCCGGCCGACAGCATGGCCCAGCCGATCAGCGGCATCGCCAGCATCAGGCCATACAACAGCCAGTGCGACGCGTGCGCGGCGAATTTCTGGATCGCCGGCAGGTCGGCCGGCAGCGCCGGCGTCGGGCGGGTCAGGCGGTTGACCAGTCGCACGACGGCCAGCAGCAGGATCGCAATGCCGAGCGGACGATGCAGGTCCAGCAGCTGGGCGCGGTACTGCAGCGAGACGACCATGCCGGCGCCGACAAACAGCATGGCGAGAATGGCCAGCGCCATGGCCCAGTGCAGCACGCGGGCCAGCAGATTGAAGTGGCGTGGACGATTCATTTGGCGCTCCCGTTCTGGACTGCAGGATAGGCGGACTTGCCGGCACTGATTTCGCGCTCGCGGCGGTTGAACGACACCGAGTACGCGGCCGAGCGGGCCTGCAGGATGGGATCGTCGCTGCCGGCGATGCCCACCGGCAGTATCAAGGGGTCGAAATTGAGGTCGCGGCAAGGACCGCTCGCCTGCGGCTCGGCATGCGCCAACGTCAAGGTGCCGATGGTGGCCTCCTTGCGCGTGTCGGGCCAGGCCTTCGAAGGATCGGTGACCGGATCGCCAGGTTCGGCGATTTGCACCACCATGTCCCACACCAGCGGGCCGGCGGCCAGGCGCTGGTCCAGGTCGGCTATCAGGAAATTCGCATCGGCCGCCTTCAGCTGCTCGGGGCTCATCGCCACGAAGGCGGTGCGCGGGCGCATTGACCAGCGCACCATGCGGTCGACACCGTTTGCGTCCGTCAGGCGAAACGCGTTGACGCCATTGAAACGGGTGCTGCCCAGGCTGTCGGACCGGGGCGCGGTTTTCGCCCACGCCTGGAACGCGGCGATCTCGGGATGCGCGGCCAGCACGGCTTTCATCTTGTCCGGGTCGGGCTTGCCGGTCGCCGGATCGGGCTTGCCGGCCTCGTTCATCGCCTGGAATGCCTGCGGCGTGGCGGCGGCAAAGAAGGGAAAACTGTTCATGGCGATGCGCCATTCCTGGCCGTCGTCGGTCTTCAGCTGCATCGCCATGCCGCGCACCGGCGAAGCGCTGTCGGGCGCATAAGGATTATTCGAGGGTGCGGAAAAGCGGCCGATGACGGCAATCGACGGCTGCGAGAACGCGCGCGCCTTGGACAGGCCCGCCGCTTCCGGCGTCGGCGCAAAGGTGCCGGCAAAGCAGACGCCCTTGCTGTGCGCACGCCGGAAACCCGGCTGTTGCTGGCCAGACGACTGGGCCAAGTCCATCATTTTTTGCGGCGTCAGCCGGTGGTTGCCGAACCAGCCGCCGACCCACGCGAACAGCGCGGCGAGGGCCAGCAGGATCAGGGCGATCGGTAACAGCAGCAGCAGGGAGCCGCGGCGTGAAGTCGGGTTGGGCATGTCGGTCTGGCTTTCGTGGGTTCGATGGCTGGTGACAGCGATCATAGCGCGTCCGGCAAAACCGTGCGATTTGACAGTCAAACCCTGCCGGCGCCCTGCAGCCAGATATCGAAACTGGTCGTGCCCTGGCCGGTGGCGGCCAGCCGATACGCAAAGCCATGGCGCGTCAGCACCTCGCGCACGAACAGCAGGCCGATGCCCTGGCCGCCTTTCTTGGTGGTGAAAAACGGCATGAACAACTGCCGCGCCGGCAAATCGCCCGGCAGGTTGCCGGAGTCGATGATCGACAGGCGCACCCCATGGGCCTCGGCCGCCAGCTCGAACCAGATGAAAGCGGCCGCCGGGCCGGCCTGCTCGACCGCCTCCATCGCGTTCTTGACGACGTTCAGCAGCGCCTGCTCCATCAGATGGCGGTCCAGTGCGATGGCTGGCACCGCGTCGCAACGCCGCCAGCCGATCGTGATGCCGCGGCTGCGGCAAGGTTCGCGGTACAGGTACAGAATGTCGTCCATGATCTCGCGCACCGCGACCGGCCTGGGCTCCGGTGCCGGCATCTTGACCACGCGCGTGAAGCGTTCGATGAATTCGCCCAGGCTGGTATTGCGGCGCTTGACGGCGGCAATCGCCGTGCCGAAGTCGTCGCCGTCGCGCTCGGTGAGCTGGCCACGGTAATACAGCAGCGAATCGAGCACCGAGCCGGTGGCCGCCACGGTGTTGTTGACCTCGTGCGCCAGCACGCGGATCAGCTTGTCGTACGTGGCCTTCTCGGAACTTTCCAGTTCCTGGGTCAGTTCCTCGACCAGCAAAAAGTGCCGCGCGAAACCACGGTCGTAAAACCGGCCGCGCTGGCTGCGGTAGCGGCGCCCGTCGGCGTCGCTCAGCAACTGGCTGTCGCCGAGCGGCAGCGCGTCGAGCTGTGCCAGCAATGCATGCCTGCCCTGCCGCGCGCCAGCCGTCAGCGCCCGCCCCTTCGCTTCCGGCCCCAGTCCCAGCAACGCCTGGGCGCTGGCGTTCAGCAGGCTGATACGGCCGTCGAAGTCGAACACCACCACCGCGCCGGGGGTCGCTTCGAGCAGGCGGTCGAGAAAACCCTGCTGTTCGCCGATCTGCAAGCGCTCCTGGTATAGCGCGCCCAGCATGGTGTTGAACAGCTGCACCAGTTCATTGAGCTCGCCATCGCCGCTGGCCTGCAGCCGCGCCGCGTAATGCTGGTCTTGCAGCAGGTCGTGGAAGTGGCGCGTGTAGCCGAGCGGTTCGAGCGCGCGGCCGACCAGGCGCACGCCCAGTGCCAGGCTGAGCAGCAACAGCGCCTCCACGGCCAGCATCGGCAGCGGCGTGGCGCGCAACAGGAACACGCTCAGCGCCACGAACAGCAGGTGCGCCGCGAACAGATAGGTGTACAGGCGCCAGCGCAAGCTCATGCGGCGTCGCCGTCGGTGCCGCCGAGGCCATGGCGTTCCAGGCGCCGGTACAGCGCCGTGCGGCTCAAGCCCAGCGACTTGGCCACGCGCGTGATATTGCCCTGGTGCTGGTCGAGCGCGTGACCGATCATGTGGCGCTCGACCTGTTCCAGCGTCATGCCGTCGACGCCCAGGCGCCTGCCGGACGCGCCGCCATGCTCATGCTGCTCGGCGTCGACAAAATCGGTCTGGCGCAGTTCGCTGCGTCCGACCAGCAGCAGCGTGCGTTCCAGCGTTTGCTTGAGCTGGCGGATATTGCCGGGCCATGGCTGCGCGCTCAGCCAGTCGAGCGCGGCTGGCGCGATGGTGGCCGTGCCCAGTCCGTAGCCACGCGCCACCTCGGCGATGATATGGCGTGCCAGCAAGGGGATGTCGCTGCGCCGCTCGCGCAGCGGCGGCAGCCGTATGGTAATCAGGTTCAGGCGATAAAACAGGTCTTCGCGGAAGTCGCCGCCGGCCACCAGTTCGGCCAGCTCGCGGTTGGTGGCCGACACCACGCGGATATCGGCCTGCTCGGTGCGGCTGGCGCCGACCGCCTGGTAGGTCTGGTCCTGCAGCACGCGCAGCAGCTTGACCTGGTCGGCGCGGTGCAATTCGCCGATCTCGTCGAGGAACAAGGTGCCGCCGTGCGCGCTGGCGACATGGCCCTTGCGGTCGGTTTTGGCGTCGGTGAAGGCGCCGCGCACGTGGCCGAACATTTCGCTCTCGAACAGCGACGGCGTGATGGCGCCCATGTTGATCTTGACGATGGGCTGGCCGGCGCGCGGGCTGTTGCGGTGGATGGCGTCGGCGATCAGCTCCTTGCCGCTGCCGCTTTCGCCCAGGATCAGCACCGGCGCCCTGGTGGCGGCCACCTGGGCGATGGTGGCCAGCACTTTGAGCAGGCGCGGATGTTCGCCGACGATAGCGCTGAAATCGCACTGCGCGTCGAGCGCCTGGCGCGACGGGTTGGCCAGGGGCGCCGGCCCGCTGGTCTCCAGCGTGGCGCGGATCAGTTCGGCGAGCTGGGTATTGTCCCACGGCTTGGTGAAGAAATTGGCGGCGCCGGCCTGCACGCCGCGCACCGCCAGCGCGATCGAACCCCAGGCCGTCATCAGCAGCACCGGCAGATCGGGCCGGCACTGCTTGATGGCGGTCAGCAGCGCCAGCCCCTCCTCGCCGCTGGTGTGCAGCGAAAAATTCATGTCCTGCAACACCAGGTCCGGCGCCTGCCGCGCCACCAGCGCCAGCGCCTGGGCCGGCTCGTCGCAGCACACGGCATCGTAGCCGGACTGCTTGAGCAGCAGCGCCAGCGAGACCTGCACCGCCGTGTCGTCGTCGACGACGAGGATGCGCGGACGCTCCTTACGCGATAGTTCCATCGATTCAAACCGCCTTATTCATAGTGCAGCGCCTGGGTCGGGCTCAGGCGCGCGGCGCGCCAGCCCGGGTATAGCGAACAGAGCAAGGATAGCAGATAGATCACGCCTGCCGATAGCGCACTGGCCATGAAAAATACCGTCCAGTCGAGGTTCTCGCCGAATACGCCGGTCAGCGGCAGTTGCACCAGCAGCAACAGCGCCACGGCCATCGCGCCCGAACTGAGCAGCATCTGCTCGGCGATGATCTGGCGGTAGACATCGCCGGCACTGGCGCCCAGCGCACGGCGCAGGCCGATCTCCGGAATGCGCTGCGTGGTGTTTTGCCACAGCACGCCGAACAGGCCGAAGGCCACCATCACCAGCAGAAAGGCGGCGATCACCGACAGTATCGTCAACGGTATCATCTGCGTGCCGAGCATCGACTTGCGGCCATCGGGCAGCGGCGTGACGATATAGTTCCAGTCGCCGCGCACCTGCTTCAGACGCGCATTGAGCCGGGTTTCAAACGTACGCGGCGTGCCCGGGCGCAGCTTGAGCATGATGTTGTTGACCGTGTCCTTGCCCACGCCCGGTATCCAGCGCGGCAGCATCAGGTAGACCGGCTCCTGCAGTTCGCCCTGGGGGCGGAACTGCGCCACCACGCCGGTCACGCGGTAGCGCTTCGGGGCTTCCTTGCCTTCCTGTTTCGTGATGTACAGCTGGCCAATCGGATTCTTGCCCGGAAACAGTTTGTCGGCCACAAGCTGGTTGATGACGACCGGCGTGGCGTCGGCGCCGTCGTCCGCCCTGGAAAACCAGCGCCCGGCGGCCAGCTTCATGTCCATGGTCCTGAAATAATCGTCGGACACGCCCAGGCCATCGATCGTGATCTGGCTGCTGCCATCCGGCAGCGTGTACTCCTCGGTCCAGCGCGACATCTCGTACGTGCCGAACCAGCTGAAGGCGACCGACTCCACCTCGGGCAAATCGAGCAGGCTGCGCCGGAGGTTGTCGAAGATGGCGGCGTCATTCGGCAACTCCTTGGCCGCGCGCATGCTCACCGACCACTGATTGCGCCATTCGTGCCCGGTTGGCAACTGGTATAGCTGGTAGTGGCGCAGGCCGAAGGCGGCGATGGCGAACACCACCAGAAAGGCCAGCAGGATTTCCAGGCTCAGCATCAGGTTGCGGGATTTTCGTTTCCAGATCAGCTTCAACAGATGGCGCAACATCAGGCAGTTCCTTTCAGGGCGTGGACCGGGTCGAGGCGGGCCATTTTCAAGGCCGGGATCAGGCCCGACAGCACGCCGAACACCAGCGTGATCAACAGGCCGTAGCCAAACACGGCGAAGTTCAGGTGAACTTTCAGATACGGAATCAGGCCCGAGCTTTCCAGCCACCACAGCGCGCCGGCCGCGCAGACCAGGCCGATGGCACCGCCAACCAGGCACAGCAACACGTTTTCCAGCACCAGTTGCGCCACCAGTTGGGCGCTGGTGGCGCCAAACGCCTTGCGCACGCCGATTTCGCTGCTGCGCTCCATGATGCGGCCCACGTTCAGGTTGACCAGGTTCAGCGCCGGCAGCATCATGAACAGCACCATCAGGGTGACGATGATGGCCAGCAGCTTGCCGGCGCCACCCTCCTCGGTCTGGTCGGCGAGCAAGGTACGGGCGAACAGCTGCAGTTTGGAATCGCCCCAGAAGCGCGTGGTGTTGAACTGGTTGGGGTCGGGATACTGCACGGTTTTTGCCACCTCGACGATCTGGTGCTTGATGGCTGGCAGATCCTCGGCCCGGTAGGCCAGGATCATGGTGCTGAACATGCCGAACAGCTTGTCCTTGTAGTCGCTCGACGGCGCGCTGGTCAGCGGCACCCAGATGTCGGAATAGGCGTTGATGTGCATCTCGTCCCGCACCACGCCGACCACGCTGAAGATCTGTCCGTTGGCGTTGAATTTCTGGCCCAGCCAGGTCTGGCCCGGAAACAGCTGGCGCGCCGTCGATTGGTTGATCACCGCCACCATGCGGCCCTGCTCGACATCGTCGGCATTGATGGTGCGGCCCGACACCAGCGCGAAATCGAGGATCTTCCAGTATTCGGCGTCGGTCAGGCGCATCTGGCGGTCGCTGACGCGATCGGCCTGGTACACCGACACCGCTTGCGGAAAGCTGAACACCGACACGGCTTCGACGCCCTTGAGTGGTTTCAGGTATTGCGCGATCATCTTGTAGCCCAGCGTGCCGCGGCGGCGAGCGCCCTTGTCGGTATGGCTCGATTCCACCATCACCATCTGTACGAAACGCGCGCTCTTGCCTTCCACGCCGGTCGGACAAAACGTGTTTTGCAGCAGCGCCGCGACCACCATCAGCACCACCAGCGTGAGCACGATGCACAGCAGGTTGATGGCGGTGAACATTTTGCGGCGCAGAAAAACCTTCCACGCCGTCAGCATATAATTCCTGAACATGCCGTCTCTCCTCAGGCGACCAGTTGGCCGTCGAACACGCGCACCACGCGCCCGGCCAGCCGCGCTTCCTGCTCGTTGTGGGTGACCATCACGACGGTAGTGCCCTCGCTGTTCAGCTTGAGCAGGATGTCCATCACCTCCTGGCCCATCTTGCTGTCGAGGTTGCCGGTCGGTTCGTCGGCCAGCAAGACCTGCGGCTGACCGACGATGGCGCGGGCGATCGCCACCCGCTGCTGCTGGCCACCCGACAACTGGTTCGGGTAATGGTCCATGCGCGCGCCCAGGCCGACTTTTTCCAGCGCCTCGCGCGCCAGCCGCTGGCGCTTCTTGGCCGACATGTCACGGTACAGCAGCGGCAGCTCGACATTGTCGATCACGCGCAAATCATTAATCAGATGAAAGCTCTGGAAGATGAAGCCGAAGGTGTTGTTGCGCAGCCTGGCCACATATTTGTCCTTGTACGAGGCCACCGGCGCACCGCCCACCGTGATCGCGCCGCTGCCCGGATGGTCGAGCAGGCCGATCAGATTGAGCAGCGTGCTCTTGCCACAGCCGCTGGGCCCCATGATGCAGACGAACTCGGCTTTCGCCACATGCAGGTCGATGTCTTTCAGTGCCAGGGTTTCGACCTTGTCGGTCCGGTAGGTCTTGCTGACTTTTTCCAGGCGGATCATGTTACACCTTTCTTTTTAACGGTTATTCGGCCACGCGGACGCTGTCGCGGTCCTTGTAGCGGCTGGTATCTGAAATGATGAGACGCTCGCCGGCGCGCGCGCCGGACAGTATCTCGACGCTCTTGCCGTCGCTGGCGCCGATATTGAGCGTCGTCTTGCGGGCCACGCCGTCGCGCACCACGAAGATGTCTTGCGGTCCACGGCCATTGAACGCCGGGCCGGCATCGGCCAGCAAGGCATGGCTCTTTTGCTCGGTGACGATGTTGACCTCGACCCGCAGCTTGTTGCGCAGCATGGGATGGTTCGGCTCGGCCAGCGTGACCAGCAGCTTGACGGTGCCGTTCTGGATCTCCGGCAAGATGGTTTGCACCCGGCCGGCCAGCTTGACGCCGCCCTGCTCCACCAGCACCGCCTGGCCGGCGCCGAGCGCGCGCGCATGATAATCGGACAGCGAGGCCTCGACCTTGTAATTGTTCAATTCGGACACCTTGGCCACCAGCTGGCCGTTGCCGACGCTGGCGCCCTCCTCGGCCATCAGCTGCGTCAGCATGCCGGCAAACGGCGCGCGCACGCGGGTCTGCTCGAACAGCTGCTGCTGCTGCGCCAGCTGCTTTTGCAGGATGTTCTTTTGCAGCCGCGCGCCTTCGATATTGATCGAGGTGACGCGCTGGTTGTCGTCGATCTGTTCGCGCTGCTGGCGCAGCAGGATCTCGATGCGCCGCACGTTCAGCTCGGCCGTCAGCAAATCCTCGGCCGACACGCCGCCCGCCTTGCGCAGGGTCTGCGAGCGGGCCAGCCGCACGAGCGCCGCCTCCAGGTCGAGCTGCAGCAGTTCGATCGCGCTGGCCGTCTGCTTGCGCTTCTGCGACAGCTCCAGCGTCAGCGCGGCGATGCGGTTTTCCTGCTGCGCCAGCTGCTCCCGGATGCTGTCGATGACCAGCGCCACGGCGCGCTCGTCGAGCTCCAGCAGCAACTCGCCGGCCCGCACCTGCTGGCCCAGCTTGGCATGCACCTTGGCCACATGGGTCTGGATCGGACTCGACACCAGTTCCTCGTGCACCGGAATCACGATGCCGGACGCATTGATGGTATTGGCAATATCGCCGACCCGCACCTGCGCCAGCATCAGGCCAGCCACATCCACGCTGGGACCGACCACCCGGTTGATGCCCCACGCGGCCAGGCACAGCATGCCCAGCAGCGCGGCGATGGCCAGCGCCTTGTGGCGCTGGCGGCGTTTGATGATGCCGGGGTCGAGGGCGAGATCCATGTAGAGGCGTGGGCGAGTGGAGTATGCAGGCTCTTTTGCAATCTTCATGCCATAGCTTGCGACGCTGGGAAAAATCAATCAAATCAACCAGTTGGCGCCGCAAGCGGCAGCCGCTCAAGGGCCTTGATTTGCCCGGCTCCGGGCACGGGTGTCCGGAAACAGACAGTGTGCAGACCACCCCGCGCACGATTGCGGGCGATTGTCCTACACACCCATCGCAGCCACGACTTTGCTGTTAGATTGTCATGCCCACGCCATCCTCAACCCTTCTCAACCGGTGCCCCATGAAAACGTTTCATTGCGACAAGTGTTCACAACAGGTCTTTTTTGAAAATACCCACTGCTCCAACTGCGACAGCATGCTGGGCTACGAGCCCGCTTTGCGCACCATTAACAGCTACGAGCCGGCCGAGAATGGCCTGTGGCGCAGCCTGAACACCCGGGACGCGGGCAAGCTGTACAAGCAGTGCAGCAATTATGTGGAACACAATGTGTGCAACTGGATGATCCCCGCCGACGATCCGCATGAACTGTGCGAATCGTGCCAGTTCACGACGGTGATTCCGGCGCTGTCGTCGGAGAAGAACCTCGTCCTGTGGTCGCGCCTGGAAACGGCCAAGCGCCGGCTGCTGTTTTCACTGGCCGCGCTGAACCTGACGCCGGACTCGAAAGAGGATGCGCCGGATACCGGCCTGGCCTTCCAGTTCCTGGAGGATGGCGTGACGGATCAGTGCGTGATGACGGGCCATGACGACGGGCTGATCACGCTCAATATCGCCGAAGCCGATCCGGCCGAGCGCGAACGCACGCGCGAACAGATGCATGAGCGCTACCGTACCCTGCTGGGACACTTCCGCCACGAAAGCGGGCATTATTATTTCGACCGGCTGGTAGTCGACAGCCAGTGGATCGACGGCTTCCGCGCGCTGTTTGGCGACGAGCGCGCCGATTACGGCGAAGCGCTGCAGCGTCACTACAACGAAGGTCCGGTCATCGACTGGGAAGAGCATTTCGTCAGCAGCTATGCCAGTTCCCACCCGTGGGAAGACTGGGCCGAAACCTGGGCCCATTACCTGCACATGCTCGACACGCTGGAAACGGCGCACGCCTGCGGCCTGTCGCTAAAGCCCGCCAAGGCCGACGAGCCGTCACTGGACGGCGTGACCCTGCCCACGAAGATAGACACGTTTGACGATACGCTGTCCGACTGGTTCGCGCTGACTTACGTGCTCAACAGTCTCAATCGCAGCATCGGCATGCCGGACTCGTATCCGTTCAAGCTCAGTACGCCGGTGCTGGAGAAGTTGACGTTCGTGCACAAGGTGGTGACGTCGTACAAGAAGACCGGCATCAAACAGGGTCCTCAAGCAGCTGCACCGTTACCTGCATCCGGTGCGGCGGCAACGCCGGTCCAAACTGGTTGAAGATCGCCACGTCGGCGGCGTCGCGTCCAAAGCCCAGCGTGACGCGGCCGCCGCGCGCAATCGCTTGCGTCGGGTCGAAGGTATACCAGCGGCCACCCACCCAGGCCTCGAACCAGGCATGCAGGTCCATCGGCGCCAGCTCATGCAGGTAACCCACCACCATGCGCGCCGGGATGCACAGGCTGCGGCACAGGGCGATGCCCAGGTGGGCCAGGTCGCGGCATACGCCCTCGCGCCGCAAGTTGACCTCGGTGGCCGTCATATGGCCGTAGAGGGTGCCCGGGTCGAAGCGCACCTCGCGCCGTATCCAGTCGCAGATGGCGGCCACCTGGTCGTATCCCGGCGCCACGCCGGCGACGATCTCGCCCGCCATGGTGGCGAACTGCTCTGATTCGCAATACCGGCTGGGCAGCAGGAAGGCCAGCACCGCGTCGGGCAGCAGTTGCACGGCATCGAACGGCGCGCCGGGCGCCACATCGATGGCTTCGGCGGTCAGCACATCGGCCGAGGTCTCGATGGCAAATTCGCCGGCCGGCGCCACCAGGCGCTGGCACAGATTGCCATACATATCGGTAAATTCCACCACCGGCACGCTGGGCACAAGCGTGTAGACCTCGCGCGCCACCCATTGCCGGGCGCCGCTGCGCGCACGCAACATCAGAATGAACGGGGTCGGAGCGTCAAGGGTGAACTCCAGCTTGCAGGCAGTACGCAGCCACATGGCGAATCGCTTTCACTATTTGATCAGGTTGCACCATCATGGTGCGCCGTGCGGGATGCATCAGGTCGGCTTGGTGCGTTGCAAGAGTGTCGAAAGGACAAAGCATCTTAGCACCGACAGTATTATCAAGAAACTTATCAAGAAACGTGCCTGCGGTGTGCGGCGTGTTACGCTGGAATATCAGGTATGAATCCTGCTTACTCCAGCGTATCGCGCCGGCTTCGGCCGCGCCCACATCGAAAGGCACTCCGCATGGCTATCCGTATCGCGCTGCACCACAAGACCAGTTACCGCTACGACCGTCTGGTCAACCTGTCGCCGCACGAAGTACGTTTGCGCCCGGCCCCCCATGCGCGCACACCGATCCTGTCGTACTCGCTGACGGTGCAGCCGCAGGACCATTTCATCAACTGGCAGCAAGACCCATACGGCAATTACATCGGCCGTTTCGTGTTCCAGGAAAAAACCGACGTGCTCGACTTCACGGTCGACCTGGTGGCCGACATGACGGTCATCAACCCCTTCGATTTCTTCGTTGAAAAATATGCCGAAAAATTCCCGTTTGCCTACCCGGAGCAACTGACGGCGGAACTGAGCCCCTACCTGGTCACGGAGCCGGCGGGGCCGCTGCAGACCGAATGGGTGGCGGCGGCCCGCGCCGCCCTGCTGGCGCAGCCGATGCTGACCAACGACTTCCTGGTCGCCATCAACCAGCGCCTGCAGCAGGACATCGCCTATCTGCTGCGCATGGAGCCGGGCGTGCAGGCGCCGGAAGACACGCTGGAAAAGCGCTCGGGTTCGTGCCGCGACACCGGCTGGCTGCTGGTGCAGATCCTGCGCGAACTGGGGCTGGCGGCGCGTTTCGTGTCCGGCTACCTGATTCAATTGCGCGCCGACCAGGAGGCGCTGGACGGCCCCAGCGGCGCGGCCGAGGATTTTACCGACCTGCATGCCTGGACCGAAGTGTATATCCCCGGCGCCGGCTGGATCGGGCTGGACCCCACTTCCGGCATGCTGGCCAGCGAAGGCCATATTCCACTCGCCTGCACCGCCATGCCGTCGTCGGCGGCGCCGGTCAGCGGCTATACCGACCAGGCCGAAGTCACGTTCTACCATGAGATGACAGTCACTCGCATCCACGAAGACCCGCGCGTGACGAAACCGTATTCGGAAGCGGACTGGCAAAAGATCGACCAGCTGGGCCAGCAGGTCGACGCCGACCTGAAACGCCAGGACGTACGCCTGACCCAGGGCGGCGAGCCGACGTTTGTGTCGATCGACGACATGGATGGCGCGCAATGGAACACCCTGGCCCACGGCGACGACAAGCGCGAGCTGGCCGGCAACCTGATGCACCGCCTGAAAAACCACTTTGCGCCGGGCGGCATGCTGCACTACGGCCAGGGCAAATGGTATCCGGGCGAGCCGCTGCCGCGCTGGGCGCTCAATATCTTCTGGCGCGTCGACGGTCAGCCGATGTGGCTCGACGCCACCTTGTTCTCCGATGAACACGTCGACGACGGCTATGGCAGCGACGAGGCGGCCAGCTTCGCCGCCGAACTGAGCAAGACGCTGCGGCTGCCCGCCAACAGCGCCATCGCCGCCTACGAGGACGTGCTGCTGCAGGCCCAGCGCGAACAGGCGCTGCCGCGCAACCTCGACCCCTTGCAGGCCGACCTGAAAGCGCCCGAAGAGCGGCGCCGCCTGGCGCGGCTGCTGGAACGCGGCCTGGGCCAGGTGGCCGGCTACGTGCTGCCCTTGAAGGCGGCCGACCATGATCCGGCCATCATGCTGGGCACCAACTGGCGCACCTCGGCCTGGCCGCTGCGCCGCGAGCATCTGTACCTGATCGAAGGCGACTCGCCGATGGGCCTGCGCCTGCCGCTGGCCACCCTGCCCTGGGTGCTTCCGGAAGAACGCGAGGCGGACATGGAGTTCGATGTCGACCCGTTCGCCCCGCGCGGCGCGCTGCCGGCGGCAAAAAAAGACAAGCGT
Organism: Janthinobacterium sp. PSPC3-1; assembly: GCF_049896105.1. Lineage (NCBI taxonomy): Bacteria > Pseudomonadati > Pseudomonadota > Betaproteobacteria > Burkholderiales > Oxalobacteraceae > Janthinobacterium > Janthinobacterium sp. PSPC3-1. Next base: position 244,085 of record NZ_JAFCTQ010000005.1, read on the forward strand.
CCCGTGCTGGGCCTGGCCGCAGGCAAGTCCGAGAGTACCGCCAAGGCACGCACGCCACGGGACCCCGCCGCCCGCGAGGTGATCCATACCGCGCTGTGCATCGAGGTGCGCGCCGGCCGCCTGCATATCTTCATGCCGCCGTTGAAGCGCATCGAGGATTACCTGGCGCTGGTCACCGCGGTGGAAAACACCGCCTCGAAGCTGAAAATGAAGCTGTGGATCGAGGGCTATCCGCCGCCGCGCGATCCGCGCATCAAGCTGCTCAGCGTCACGCCCGACCCTGGCGTGATCGAAGTGAACATCCATCCGGCGGCCAGCTGGAATGAGCTGGTGTACAACATGTCGACCCTCTACCAGGAGGCGCGCCTGACCCGGCTGGGCACCGAAAAATTCATGCTCGACGGCCGCCATACCGGCACCGGAGGCGGCAACCACGCCACCCTGGGCGGCGCTACCGCCGAAGACAGCCCGATGCTGCGCCGGCCCGACCTGCTGAAAAGCCTGATCACCTACTGGCAGGTGCACCCGGCGCTCTCGTACCTGTTCTCGGGCACCTTTATCGGGCCGACCAGCCAGGCGCCGCGCGTCGATGAAGCGCGCGACGACAATCTGTACGAGCTGGCGATCGCCTTCCAGCAGATGGACCAGGTGCTGCCGACCATGCACCCGGGCGACAAGCCGTGGATGGTCGACCGCCTGCTGCGTAATATGCTGGTGGATTTGACCGGCAATACGCACCGTTCGGAATTCTCGATCGACAAGCTGTATTCGCCGGACGGCCCCACCGGCCGCCTGGGCCTGGTGGAGTTCCGCGCCTTCGAGATGCCGCCGCACGAGCGCATGAGCCTGCTGCAAATGCTGCTGTTGCGGGCCCTCGTCGCCCGCTTCTGGCGCCAGCCCTTCCAGGCCAAGCTGGTGCACTGGGGCACGGCGCTGCACGACCGCTGGATGCTGCCGCATTTTGTTGCGCAGGATATCCGCGACGTCGCGCGCGACCTGCGCGAAGCCGGCTACCAGTTCGAGGACCACTGGTTCGAGCCCTTCATCGAGTTCCGCTTCCCACGCTTCGGTACCGTCGTCTACGAGGGCGTCGAAATGGAGCTGCGCCAGGCCATCGAGCCATGGAATGTGCTGGGCGAGGAAGTGTCCGCCGGCGGCACGGCGCGCTATGTCGATTCGTCGGTGGAGCGCATGCAGCTGCTGGTGCGCGGCCTGACGGACGGGCGCCACGTGGTGGCCTGCAATGGCCGCATGCTGCCGCTGCATCCGACCGGCGTGCCCGGCGAATACGTGGCCGGCGTGCGCTTCCGCGCGTGGAGCCCATGGTCGGCGCTGCACCCGAGCATCCGCGTGCAGGCACCGCTGACGTTCGACCTGGTCGACACCTGGAGCGGACGCGCGATCGGTGGCTGCACCTATCACGTGGTGCATCCGGGCGGGCGCAGCGAAGTGGGCTCGCCGGTCAACGCCAACGCCGCCGAGGCACGCCGGTTTGCGCGCTTCTGGCCGCACGGCCACACACCGGGCCCGATGACTGTGCACAAAGAGGCACACAATCCGAGCTTCCCGATGACCCTGGACTTGCGCTGGCAGGCAGATTAACTTATTGTCTCGTTCCTGCAATCCCGCATCCTCCATTCATCACGCGCGCCCATGCCCTCTTCTCTTCTTGCCCATTACCTGGCCGCGCCCGACAGCTACGATGAAATGCTGGATGCGGCCAAGGTGCCGCGCGCGCACTGGCGCGCGATGCTGGCCAACCTGGAGCTCGAAGCGCCGGGCATGATGCGCCAGCGCAACGAGATGGTGCAGCGCCAGGTACGCGAAAACGGCGTCACCTACAATGTGCCGGCCGACCGCGACGGCCGCCAGCGGCCGTGGGACCTGAACGCGCTGCCGCTGATCCTGCCGCCCGAGGAATGGAGCGTCATCGAGGCGGCGGTGATCCAGCGCGCCACCCTGCTCAACCAGATCCTCGGCGACGTCTACGGCCAGCAGCGGATGCTGCGCGAAGGGCTGCTGCCGCCGGCGCTGATCCACGGCCACGCGGGCTTCCTGCGCCCTTGCCACGATATCGCCCATCACGACGACGTGGCCCTGCATTTTTATGCGGTGGACCTGGCGCGCGCACCCGATGGCAAGTGGTGGGTGATGGCCGACCGCACCCAGGCGCCGTCGGGCGCCGGCTATGCGCTGGAAAACCGCGCCATCATCTCGCCCACCTTCCCCGACCTGCTGCGCGAGCTGAAGGTGCAGCCGCTGTCGCGGTTCTTCCGCACCATGCACGACAGCCTGGTGCACTGGGGACGGCTGTGCGCAGCCGGCGGCGACGCGCCGGCGCCGCTGCGCGACGGCGACATGCCGCTGATCGTGCTGCTGACGGCCGGCCCGCGCACCGCCAGCTATTACGAACAAGCCTACCTGGCGCGCTATCTCGGCATGCCGCTGGTCGAAGGCGGCGACCTCACCGTGCGCGACGGCGTGGTCTACCTGAAAACCCTGGCCGGCCTGCAGCGCGTGCATGTCATCATGCGCCGGGTCGACGACGAAGCCTGCGATCCGCTCGAACTGGATGGCTCGATGCTGGGCGTGGCGGGCCTGACGCAGGCGGCAAGGCGCGGCAATGTGCTGGTCGCCAACAGCCTCGGTTCCAGCCTGCTGGAATCGGGCGCCCTGCTCGGCTTCCTGCCGGCCCTGTCGCGCCGCCTGCTGGGCGAACCATTGAAGATGCCGTCGGTGGCCACCTGGTGGTGCGGCGAACCGGCGGCGCTCGAAGCCGTGATCGAGAAACTCGACCGGCTGGTGATCAAGCCCAGTTTTTCACAGCGCCCGCAATCGGCGGTGTTTGGCCAGGACCTCGACGGCGCGGCGCGCGCGGCCTTTGTCGCCAGGCTGCGCGCCAGTCCGGACAAATTCATCGCCCAGGAAGTGGTGCGGCTGTCGCAGGCGCCCGTGTGGAAGGGCGGCGCCACGCCAGGTTTGCAGGCGCGCGCCATCGGCCTGCGCGTGTTCGCCTGCGCCACGCCGAATGGCTATGTGGTGATGCCGGGCGGCCTGACCCGCGTGGCCACCGGGCCCGATGCGCGCGTGCTGACCATGCAAATGGGCGGCGCCAGCAAGGATACCTGGGTCCAGGCCCGCGCCAAGGTGGAAGTGCACCGCCCGCAGCACCGCAGCATCACCAGCGACAACCTGGTGCGCGAAGACACCAACCTGTCGAGCCGGGTGGCGGAAAACCTGCTGTGGTACGGCCGCCACGCCGAACGCTGCGACAATATCGGCCGCCTGCTGCGGGTGGCCCTGCATTTCCTGTTCAATGTCCGCTTCGACCAGCGCGGCGCCGAGTGGCCCACGGTGGAAGCCTTGTGCATCCACTTCCAGCTGCTCGATGCCGCCAAGAAGCCGACGCCGGTTTCGGTACAAATCCAGTCGCAGAGCATGGGCGGACTGACTCAGGTGCAAACCAGCGCGCCGCCGGCGGCCATCTTCAGCGACGCCGAAATCGAATCGGCGCTGCTGCTGGCGGTGGTGTCGCCGGCCGTGCCGGGGCTGGCCCGGCAGCAGCGCCAGCTGCACCAGGTTGCGGGACAGTTGCACGAACGTTTTTCGGTCGATAACTGGCGCGCCCTGAACCGCATGGTGCAGCCGGCGGTCCACCCCGGCGAGCGGCCGTCGCAGTCGGCGGCGATGACCATCCTCGACGACGCCGCCGCCTCGCTGATGATGCTGGCCGGCTTTGCGCTCGACGGCATGACGCGTGACCTGGGCTGGCGCTTCATGTCGATCGGCCGCCGCCTCGAACGGCTGCAATTCCAGTGCGAGGTGCTGCAGCGCGCACTGGCGATGGACCGCAACGGCAACCTGGAATGGCTGCTCGAACTGTCCGACAGCATCATCACCTACCGCGCCCGCTACCGCGCACAGCCCGAGTGGCTGCCGGTGCTGGACCTGCTGCTGCGCGACGAGAGCAATCCGCGCTCGATCCTGTTCCAGATCGACGGCATCCAGGGCACGCTGGAGAAAATCGCGCAAACCCACGGCGCCTGCGGCGAGCACCTGCTGGCGCCGCTGAAGGAGGAATTGACCGCGCTGGCGCCGGGCACCGATTTGAACTACGGTAACGCCACCTTGAGCGAACTGCTGAACCGTATCCAGCTGGTCAGCGCCACCCTGTCCGAGCACATCAGCGTGCAATTTTTCAGCTACACCGACAATGGCCAACAAAGAAAGCGCACATCATGAGCGATAGCTTGAGCGGCGCCGCCATCTGCGCCCGCTACCGCGTGGTGCATGAAACGCGCTACCAGTATCAGAGCACGGTCACCCTGTCGCAGCAATACCTGCACATGACGCCGCGCTCGTTTGCCTGGCAGCAGACCGAATCGCACCTGATCTGGCTCGACCCGGTCGTCAGCGAAGGCAAGGACGGCCTTGATTACTTCGGCAACCACATCCGCCACGTGGCGCTCACCGTGCCGCACGACAGCCTGCTGGTGCATGCCGAATCGACGGTGCTGCTGCATGCGCGCCCCAGCCTGGCGCAAATCGCCGCCACCTTGCCATGGGAGAGCGTGCGCGACATGATGGGCAAGGAAAAAAGCGCCGCCACCCTGGAAGCCTGCCGCTATCTGTATGCGTCGCCCCACGTTCACTGGTTCCCGGAACTGGAAGCCTACGCGCGCAAAAGCTATACGCCGGGCCGGCCCCAGCTCGATGCGGCGCTCGAGCTGACGCAGCGGATTTTCGACGACTTCGAATTCGACAGCAAGGCCACCGAGATTTCGACGCCGCTGGAACAGGTGCTGCGCGGCCGGCGCGGCGTGTGCCAGGATTTCGCCCAGCTGATGATCGGCTGCCTGCGCAGCATCGGCCTGCCGGCGCGCTACATCAGCGGCTACATCCTGACCCACCCACCCGAAGGCAAGCCGCGCCTGGTCGGCGCCGACGCCTCGCACGCCTGGGTCTCGGTGTACTGCCCTGCCCTGGGCTGGGTCGATTTCGACCCGACCAACCGCTGCCTGGTGCAGCACGAACACATCACCCTGGGCTGGGGCCGCGATTTCAGCGACGTCACGCCGATGCGCGGCATCGTGCTCGGTGGCGGGCGCCAGGATCTCGATGTGCAGGTGACGGTGACGCCGTTGCCGGTGCTGCCGCTTGTGCACCAGCATAGCTGAAGTATTTGTTACAAAAAGCCACACGTGATAGTTGAGCGAAGTACTAAAATTTAGTACTATCAATACATGAAAGCCAGGCACGCAAAAACCCTGCAACTGATTTTTTCCAGGCCAACGCCCGCCGGGGTCAAGTAGCTCGATGCAGTGGCATTGTTCGAAGCCCTGGGAGCGGAAATTACCGAGGCCGAGGGCTCTCGTGTAACGGTCTCTCTTTTTGAACAAGTGAAGGTAATGCACCGCCCCCATCCTTCGCCAGACATGGACAAAGGTGCGGTGGCATCCATCCGCAAGTGGCTTGAGGAAAACGGAGTAACACCATGAACAACGTCATGAAAATCAACGGACATCAGGCTGTCATTGCGTTTGATCCTGAAATTGAACTGTTCCGGGGAGAGTTCATAGGCCTCAATGGCGGCGCCGATTTCTATGCGTCGGATGTGGCTGGTCTACAGCGTGAAGGGGCGATTTCATTAGCTGTTTTTTTGAAAACATGCGCAGAAAAAGGCATTGAACCTCTAAAAAATTTCTCAGGGAAATTTGTTCTTCGTGTCGATCCTGCAATCCATGAAGCAGCTGCGCTTGCTGCCGCAGCCAACGGGAAGAGCTTGAACCAATGGGCTGCCGACATGCTTGAAATGTCGCTGGCCGCTAGTGACAATTCTTGCGCGCTTGGAGCTTGATCAAGCTTGACGGACGTCCTTGCGGCTTTGCCGCGCGATGTGCTGGCCGGACTGGACGTGCTTCCCAGCCCGGCGACGGGTGCCTCACAGCCGGTCATTCACCAACGCTGTAGATTGAAAGGCAATATGTATGTCTGGCAACACCCCTGTTTCTGAACGGATTAAAAGCTGCCGCGAGAACCTTGGTCACTCACAAGTGCAGCTGGCCGAACTGGCGGGCATCAATCCCACGCAACTGTATCGCTACGAATCAGGCAAAGCCAATCTTCGTCTGGACGTGGCAGAGAAGATTGCCTTGGCCCTCGACGTCAGCACCGACTGGCTTGTTCATGGAACGTTGCCCATCGCCAGAGGGACACAAATCGCCCCGCCGGTGCCAACCGGAAGCGGGCTCATCCTGAATTTTCTGGAACTTCCCCCCGCGCTGGCCTCCGCCGTGAAGCTGCTGTCGCTGCAAAATGGCAGCACCATAGAAACAGAGCTGCTGAAGCTTGTGCAACTGGGCCTCGAAGCCACCACAAAAGCCTCGGCTTGCGCCGAATGCGTGAGCAAGAGCGAGAAATAGCCGTCTCACTGCCCTGCTGAAAAGACCTTCACGGTTGGCGGTGGTGCAACTTGATGCTGCACTGCGGTGGCATCGCTTTACCGCATCGTTGCGTTGCGAACGCTCACGCCACATGGGCACTCTATCGCCGCGCACGGTTGTACTGTTGCTTTGCAAACATTTCCATATTGACGTTATGATGCAGTGCAGCAGCCGATAATTCATGCACCCAGATTACTTTTACAGGCGCATATCATGGCACCGCCATCCCCTTTACATTTGCTATGCCCACCTGCGGGCCGCACTTCTCAAGCACCTCCGCCATGAGAGACTCGCCTGGACATTCCCCGATCGACGCGGCCGGCCGGCCCGGCCTGCTGCACCTGTTCGCGCCTTACTGGGGCACGCGCCGGCGCTGGCGTGCCTGGCTGCTGGTGGCGCTGTGGCTGGCCATCACGCTCGGCTCGGCATGGCTGTACGTCCGGGCCAATGAGCTGACCGGCGAACTGACCGATGCACTGCTGGGCCGCAAGTGGGATGTGCTGTAAGCGCTCCATAAACCACAGCCTTGTGGCGTAATCCCGATTTCCGCATGCTTGCCGTTTCAATTTGAACGGGAGC